>DATEKG010000023.1:0-42768 GCA_035277565.1 Pseudolabrys sp. | reverse complement strand
CAGACAACCCTGGAGATCTACGGCAAGAAATTGGTCGGCGAGGGCGTCGTCACCGAAGGCGAAGTCGAAAAGATGAAGGCCGACTGGCGCACGCGCCTCGACGCCGAATTCGAGGCTGGCCAGGGTTACAAGCCGAACAAGGCCGATTGGCTCGACGGCCGCTGGTCGGGACTTAAACCCGCCGGCGAAGCCGAAGATCCGCGCCGCGGCAATACCGGCGTCGCCGTCGGCGAGTTGCGCGACATCGGCAAGAAGATCACGGCCGTCCCAGCGGGGTTCAACGTTCACAAGACGATCCAGCGGTTTCTCGAACACCGCGCCAAGGCAATCGTAACGGGTGAAGGAATCGACTGGTCGACCGCCGAAGCTCTTGCATTCTGTTCGCTGCTCAAGGACGGGAATCCGGTTCGCCTGTCCGGCCAGGACAGCGAGCGCGGCACGTTTTCGCAGCGCCATTCCGTGCTGTTCGACCAGAATACCGAAGAACGCTTCACGCCCTTCAATCACCTCGGCGAGGGCCAGGCCCGCTACGAGGTGCTCAATTCGATGCTGTCGGAAGAAGCTGTGCTGGGCTTCGAATATGGCTATTCAGCCGCCGAGCCCAACGCTCTGACCCTTTGGGAGGCACAATTTGGCGATTTCGCCAACGGTGCGCAGGTTGTCTTCGATCAGTTCATCTCAGCGGGTGAGCGCAAATGGCTGCGCATGTCGGGTCTCGTCTGCCTGCTGCCGCATGGCTATGAAGGGCAGGGGCCCGAGCATTCTTCGGCGAGACTGGAACGCTTCCTGCAGATGTGCGCTGAAGACAACATGCAGGTTGCGAACTGCACGACGCCGGCCAACTATTTTCATATCCTGCGCCGGCAGCTCAAGCGCGAGATCCGCAAGCCGCTGATCCTGATGACGCCGAAGTCTCTGCTGCGCCACAAGCGCGCCGTATCGCGGCTCGACGAACTGACCAACGGCACCTCATTTCACCGCCTGCTCTGGGACGACGCACAATTGCTGCCGAACGAAAAGATCAAGCTGGTCCCCGACAGGCAGATCCGCCGGGTCGTTCTGTGCTCGGGCAAGGTGTACTATGATCTTTATGAGGAGCGCGAAAAGCGCGGGCTCGATGACATCTACATCGTGCGGCTTGAGCAGCTTTATCCGTTTCCGACAAAATCCCTGATGGCCGAGCTTTCGCGTTTCAAGGAGGCGGAAGTTGTCTGGTGCCAGGAAGAGCCGCGCAATATGGGCGCGTGGTTCTTCGTCGACGTTTTTCTGCAATGGATACTCAACCAGATCGGCGCCAAGCATCGCACGGTACGATATGCCGGCCGGCCGGCTTCGGCATCGACCGCTGTTGGACAGATGTCGAAGCATCTGGCGCAGCTGAAGCAATTCCTGGAAGACGCGTTGGGGTGACCATTTCCACTTCGTCATGCCCGCCTTGTGCCGGGCATCACGTCTTGACGGAGTGATAGCAAGGAAGACGTGGCCGGGACGCAGGCGTGCGAGAGCACGTCGTCCTTTGGCCGGCTATGACGGAGAGGACAACTCATGGCTGACATTCGTGTGCCCACGCTTGGCGAATCGGTGACGGAGGCGACCGTCGGCAAATGGTTCAAACAGCCAGGCGATGCCGTGGCGGTCGACGAGCCGCTCGTTGAGCTGGAAACCGACAAGGTCACGCTTGAAGTGCCCGCACCCGCAGCCGGCGTGCTGTCCGATATCGCAGTCAAGAACGGCGACACGGTCGCCGTCGGCGCGCTGCTCGGCCAGATCAAGGAAGGCGCCGGCGCAACCCCCAGGTCCGCGGCGCCTGCGCCGAAAGCTCCCGAGCCGGCGAAATCGGCTCCGGCGCCCGCAGCGAAGCCGGCCGACATGCCGATGCCTCCCTCGGTGCGCAAGATGGCGGCCGAAAGCGGCGTCGACCCCGCTAAAGTGAGCGGCTCCGGCATGCACGGCCAGGTTACCAAGGGCGACATGCTGAGCGCGATTGAGCGCGCCGCAGCGGCGCCAACGCTTGTTGCCGCGCCTGTGCAGATGCGCGCGCCTTCACCGGCCGACGACGCCGCCCGAGAAGAACGCGTTCACATGACGCGGTTGCGGCAGACCATTGCGCGGCGTCTGAAAGATGCGCAGAACACCGCAGCCATGCTCACGACCTTCAATGAGGTCGACATGAGCGCAGTCATGCATCTGCGCAATCAGTACAAGGACCTGTTTGAGAAGAAGCATGGCGTGAAGCTCGGCTTCATGGGCTTCTTCGTGCGCGCCTGCATTCAGGCCCTGAAGGAAATCCCGGCCGTCAATGCCGAAATCGACGGCGCCGACATCGTCTACAAGAGCTACTATCACATCGGCATTGCAGTCGGCACCGAGAAGGGCCTCGTCGTGCCGGTGGTGCGCGATGCCCACCTGATGTCGCTCGCCGAGATCGAAAAAACCATCTCCGGTTTTGGGCGCCGGGCGCGGGACGGCTCACTCAAGATCGAGGAGATGCAGGGCGGCACCTTCACCATTACAAATGGCGGCGTGTACGGCTCATTGATGTCGACGCCGATCCTCAATGCGCCGCAGTCCGGCATACTGGGCATGCACAAGATCCAGGAAAGGCCGGTGGTTGTCGGCGGCAAGATTGAAGCGCGGCCGATGATGTATCTGGCGCTGTCTTACGACCATCGCATCGTCGATGGACGTGAGGCCGTCACTTTCCTGGTCCGGGTGAAGGATGGACTGGAAGATCCTGCGCGGATTGTCCTGGATCTCTAAATTTCTCCGTCATGCCCGGGCTTGTCCCAGGCATCCACGTCTTTTCTTCCTGCTAAGATCAAGACGTGGACGGCCGGGACGAGCCGGCAATGACGAATGTGAGTATGGAGTTGTTTATGGCTTATGACCTCATCGTCATTGGTACCGGCCCGGGCGGCTATGTCTGTGCAATTCGCGCCGCACAACTTGGCCTGAAAACGGCAGTTGTCGAGAAAAGGGCCACCCATGGCGGCACCTGTCTCAATATAGGCTGCATCCCGTCAAAAGCGCTCTTGCATGCGTCGGAACTGTTCGAGGAGGCGGGCCACAGCTTTTCCAAGATGGGTATCGGCGTTGCACCGAAACTCGACCTCAAGGCCATGATGGCCTTCAAGGAGCAGGGGGTTGAGGGCAACGTCAAGGGAGTCGATTTCCTTTTCAAGAAAAACAAGATCGATTCCTTTCACGGCCATGCGCGCATCGCGGCGCCCGGCAAAGTTGAAGTCAAGGCCATCGACGGCAAGACACAAACACTGGAGACCAAATCGATCGTTATCGCGACCGGTTCCGACGTTGCGCGCCTGAAAGGAATCGAGATTGACGAAAGGCGAATCGTCTCATCGACCGGAGCCTTGTCGCTGGCCGAGGTCCCCAAACACCTGCTCGTTGTCGGCGCCGGTGTGATCGGACTTGAACTGGGTTCGGTCTGGCGCCGGCTGGGAGCGCAAGTCACCGTGGTCGAGTTTCTTGATGGTGTGTTGCCCGGGATGGACGGTGAAATCCGCCGTCAGGCCCAGCGGCTGTTCGAGAAGCAGGGGATGTCATTCAAGCTGTCTTCGAAGGTGACAGCGGTTGATACCTCGGGAAAGCGGCTGAGGGCCACGATCGAGCCGGCAAAAGGCGGAGCCGCCGAGACTATCGAAGCTGACATAGTGCTGGTAGCAATCGGTCGCGTGCCCTGCACCGACGGCCTTGGCCTGGATCAGGTCGGCGTGAAGCGTGACGAGCGCGGCCGCATTATCGTCGATCATTATTATGCAACGAGCATCCCCGGCGTCTGGGCCATCGGCGATGTCATTGCTGGACCAATGCTCGCCCACAAGGCGGAAGACGAGGGTGTTGCGCTTGCGGAAATTCTAGTCGGGCAGGCGGGACACGTGAATTACGACGCTATTCCGAATGTCGTTTACACATACCCCGAGATCGCGACTGTCGGGAAAAGCGAGGAAGAGCTCAAGGATGCCGGCATTGCCTACAATGTCGGGAAATTTCCCTTTACGGCCAATGGCCGCGCCAAGGTCAATCTTACAACCGACGGTTTCGTCAAGATTCTCGCGGATGCCAAGACTGACCGCGTTCTTGGCGTCCACCTCGTCTGCGCCGATGCCGGCAACATGATCGCGGAAGCGGTGCTGGCCATGGAGTTTGGCGCCTCAGCCGAAGATATAGCCCGCACCTGTCACGCACATCCGACATTGTCTGAAGCCGTGAAGGAAGCGGCGATGGCGGTGGCGAAGCGCGCGATTCATATGTAATTCGGAGCGTACGCCACCCGCACATCATCATTGCCGCACCTGATCCGGCAAGCGGTAAACTAAATATTTGCTGCGGCGGTAATTGCTACGCGGAAAAGGAAACGACAATGGCCAAGGGGCACAAGGATAAGGTCGCCGTCATCACGGGCGCCGCCGGCGGCATAGGCCAGGCGTTCGCCAGACGGCTTGCTGAAGATGGTGTGGATGTCGTCGTCGTCGATGTCGGCGACGCTCATGCGACTGTCAAAATGGTCGAGGCCGCCGGCAGGCAGGCGATTGCCGTGAAATGCGACGTGGCGTCGGAGGCGTCGGTCGCGGCAATGGCCAAGGACGTCAGCGCAAAATTCAGCCATGTCGACATCGTCGTAAACTGTGCCGGCATTTTCCCCCAGAAGAACTTCCCGGAGATGACCTTTGCCGACTGGCGACAGGTGCTGTCGATCAATCTCGACGGCACGTTTCTGGTGACCGCGGCTTTCGTGCCCGGCATGCGCGCGCGCAAATGGGGCCGGGTCGTGAATATGGCGTCGAGCACGCTCGGTTCAGTGGTGACCGGATTTGCGCACTATGTGGCCAGCAAGGGCGGCATTGTCGGTTTCACCCGCGCGCTTGCGACCGATCTCGCGCCCGACGGCATTACCGTCAACGCCATCGCGCCGGGACTCACGCGTTCACCGGGAACACTGGTCCGTTCGCCGCGCCCCGGCTTCAAGACAATGGACGACGAATTCAACGCCGTTGCCCAGATGCAGGCGATCAAGCGCGTCGAAGTGCCCGAGGACCTTGTCGGCGCTGTTTCATTCCTGACCAGCGATGACGCCGCCTTCATGACAGGGCAGACGCTGAATGTGGACGGCGGCCGCGTGCGTTCATGATGCGGCCCTGAGCTGCGTCAGCCCAGGTGCAGCGCGTGCGGCGCCCAAAGGCCGAGTGACATAAAGCCGAGACCGACAATGCCAAGCAGCCCCGACAGCCAGCCCAGCGCAGTTATGCTGGTTATTACCTGCGCCGAGGCCATCACGATGCCGATCTGGAAGGCCGCCGAAGCGAACTCGTATTGGTGATAGCGGGCAAGCGCAAGCTCGCGCTTTTCCTCGGCTTCTTTCGCGCGCTCGGCGAGCTGCTTGCGGCCCTCATTTGTTGACGGCTCGTCGTTGTAGCGTGCCACCGTCTTCTTCCAATCCTCGATCTGCTTGAGCAACCTCGTTTTTGCATCCGGATCTGTCGTGCGGTCAACTTCGGTCTGCGCCCGCTCGATCGCGGTCGTCAGCACGGTCAGGCGAATCGTCTTGGCCTGAAAGAAGGACCACAGGTCATTGGTGGCGACGTTGTAGGTGATTGCCGACGTCTGCGCGCTCTTGCCCAGCGTCTCCGAGAACGCCAGGAACAGCGCAAGCACGGCGATGAGGAGTGCGATTTTTCTGTTGGAATGGACAGCATGCTCGACATGTTCCGCATGCTCGAGATTTTCGTGCGCGCTCATGGCCCCTCCGCCCCTCCGCTGGTGCAAACGCGGATCATAGCAGAGTACGCACGGTTGCAAGAGGGCGCTATGCGCGCGGATGCGCGCTGTTATAGACCTCGAGAAGCCGCTCGGCATCGACTCCGGTATAGATTTGCGTTGTTGCCAATGATGAATGTCCAAGCAGTTCCTGGATCGCTCTCAAATCGCCGCCGCGTGCGAGTAAATGCGTTGCAAACGAATGACGAAGTGCGTGCGGCGTCGCGCTGTCCGGCAAACCCAGTGCGCCACGAAGCCGCTCTATTGTCATTTGGATGATGCGCGGCGAAAGCGGCCCGCCGCGCGCGCCGACAAATAGAGGGCCGTCGTCCGGCAGGTCGAAAGGACAAAGCCCGGCATAGTCGTTGACTGCCTTGGCGACGTTGGAGAGCACGGGAACCATCCGCGTCTTGCCGCCCTTGCCGGTCACTCTCAGAACGTCAGTCCTGGCGCTGCAATCCTTGCGGCGCAAACCCAGCGCCTCGGAAATGCGCAGCCCGCATCCATACAGCAACACAATGACCGCGCAATCGCGTGCGATGATCCATGGTTCGCGCTCTTCGCCCTCGCGGAGGGCGGCATCGCCGATCTGTTTTGCCGCCGGTACGGACAGCGGCTTCGGGAGCGTTTTCGGCAATTTGGGGGTGCGCACGGCGGCAAGCGCGGCAACCTTGCCTTTTCCGTTCCGCTCGAGGAAACGCGCGAAGGAACGGCAGCCGGCGAGCGTGCGCATCAATGACCGGCTGCCGGAGCCGTCGGTACGCCGCGCCGCCATGAATGCACGTATATCGGCCGGAGAGAGCTTGGCCAGCTCTTTCAAGGTCGGCGCACCGCCCAGATGCTCGGCGAGGAAGGTCAGAAACTGCAGCACGTCGCGCCGGTAGGCATCCAGTGTCTTTGCCGACATCCGCCGTTCGGCGCCGAGATAGCTGAGCCAGCGGCCGATTTCGGCGGCAATCGCGGGATTGGCGGGGAACTCCATCATGACGGCGCCAAGATTGGCATTCGTTTCTTCACCCTTCCTTAAAGGCCCGGAATCGGCCAGACCTGCTGCCATGACCACAAGGGTCGTCGATATTCTGGTACCGGTCGCGCTCGACCAGACGTATTCCTACCGGGTGCCGGCGGGTCTTGAGCTCGCGCCGGGCAATCTGGTTGCCGTGTCCCTCGGGGCACGAGAATGCATGGGCGTGGTTTGGGCGGAAAATCCGTCGCCAAACCCGCGGCTGCACAATCGTCTGAAAGACGTCGATGAAAAACTCGACGTGCCGCCCCTGAAGCCCGAGCTTCGCCAGTTCGTCGACTGGGTTTCCAATTACACCCTTGCTTCACGCGGCATCGTTTTGCGCATGACGCTGCGGATGGGCGAGCATCTGAGCCCCGCCAGAGATCAGGTCGGCGTGCGGCTTGCCGGATCCGCGCCGCCGCGCATGACGGCGGCGCGAGCACGCGTTCTTCACCTGTTGGCGGATGGGCTTACGCGCTCGAAAGGCGCCGCCGCAAAGGAAGCCGGCGTCAGCGCCGGAGTTATCAACGGCCTGGTCGACGAGGGCACACTCGAGACAATCGTGCTGCCGCCTGCGCCGGTGGCGGCGCAGCCTGACCCGGACTTCCGCAAGCCGGAATTTTCGCTCGCGCAGCTTGCTGCGTCCGACACATTGCGCACAACGGTAGAGCAGGGTGGTTACACCGTGACCTTGCTCGATGGCGTGACCGGCTCCGGCAAGACCGAAGTCTATTTCGAGGCAGTTGCCGAGAATATCCGGCGCAAGCGGCAGACGCTCATTCTGATGCCGGAGATCGCACTGACGGCTCAGTTCCTTGACCGCTTCACAAACCGCTTCGGTGTCAAACCGGCGGAATGGCATTCCCAGATTTCGGCGCGCAAGCGCGCGCGAACATGGGCGGCTGTGGCGGCAAACGAAGTCTCCGTCGTGGTCGGCGCGCGTTCCGCACTTTTTTTGCCCTATGCCGATCTCGGGCTTGTCGTTGTCGATGAGGAGCACGACCCGGCCTACAAGCAGGAAGACGGCGCGCACTATCACGCCCGCGACATGGCCGTCGTGCGCGGCTCGATCGCCAGGATTCCCGTCATCCTCGCTTCGGCAACGCCCTCGGTCGAATCGGAGGTCAATGCGCGGCGCGGGCGCTATCGTCACCTGCATTTGCCGGAACGCTTCGGCGGCGCGCATCTGCCGTCGATCGAGGCCATCGACATGCGGCGCGAAGGGCCGCCGCGCGGCCGTTTCGTCTCGCCGCGGCTGGCCGAAGCGGTGGCCGTTACCTTGGCGCGCGGCGAGCAGGCGCTGCTGTTTCTCAATCGTCGCGGCTATGCGCCGCTCACACTATGCCGGGCTTGCGGCTTCCGCCTGCACTGTCCCAATTGCGATGCGTGGCTTGTCGATCACCGCTTCAAGCGCCGGCTCGTCTGTCATCATTGCGGTTTTTCGACGCCGCCGCCCGCTGAATGTCCAAACTGCCATGCGACGGAAAGTCTGGCGGCCATTGGGCCCGGCGTGGAGCGGCTCGAGCAGGAGGCCGCTGAACTGTTCCCGCAGGCCCGTACCCTTGTGCTTTCAAGCGACCTGGTGGAATCGGTCGATCGCCTGCGGCAGGAACTCGAAGACGTCGCGGCAGGACGCTTCGACCTTATCATCGGCACGCAACTTGTGGCGAAAGGGCATCACTTTCCCAGGCTCAATCTGGTGGGGATTGTCGATGCCGATCTCGGCCTCGGCAATGGCGATCCGCGCGCGACCGAACGCACGTTCCAGCTGCTGCATCAGGTGGTTGGCCGTGCCGGCCGCGAAGAGGGGCGGGGATTTGGTTACTTGCAGACGCACCAGCCGGAACATCCGGTCATGCGCGCGCTGATATCCGGCGACCGCGAAGCATTCTACAAGAACGAAATCGAACAGCGTGAGCGCACCGGCTATCCGCCTTTCGGAAGGCTGGCGGGGCTTGTGATCACCGCGAACGAGCGCCACGCAGCCGAATCCTACGGCCGCGCGCTCGCGCAGGCGGCGCCGAAAGACGAACAGGTCCGCGTGCTCGGCCCGGCGGAAGCTCCGATCGCTGTCGTGCGCGGGCGGCACCGGTTTCGCCTGCTTGTCAAGGCGCCACGCGCCTTCGATCTTTCGGCCTATATCCGCACGTGGCTCAACAACGCACCGAAACCACGAGGTAATGTGCGGCTTGAGGTCGATATCGACCCGCAGAGCTTTTTCTAATCGCCTCGACGTTTCGCTCGCGAATTGGTCGTGCCCTCGAGCAAGGCCATCAGGCCCTTCAAAAGTTCGACCGGCGAAGGGGGGCATCCGAGAATGTGGAGATCAACCGGCACCACATCCTTGACGCCGCCTGCAACAGCATAGCTTTCCCTGAAAATTCCACCGTCAGCAGCGCAAGCGCCGACGGCGACAACCCATTTTGGATCAGGCGTCGCATTGTAGACTCTCAGCAATGCCTCACGCATGTTTCTGGTGACCGGGCCCGTGACCATCAGCACGTCGGCATGGCGTGGCGAAGCGACAAAGCGCAAGCCAAGCCGCTCGAGATCGTAAAAGGCATTGCCGAGCGCATGGATCTCCAGTTCGCAGCCGTTGCATGAACCGGCGTCGACCTGACGAATGGAAAGTGATCGGCCGAGCTTGATCCGTGCGGCGTGATTGACGTTCCTGGCAAGTTCCGCAAGTGCAGCCTCATCGGGCGCCGGCAGGGATTCGCTGAGCGGACCAAGCGTAAAACTTTCAAACAAGGTTCTGCGCATCTCAATCCCTAGAGATCGTGCCCGGAATAGGAGCAATTGAACGATTTGTTGCAGATCGGAAAGTCCGCGATGATATTATTTTCGATCGCTGCTTCGAGAAGCGGCCACTGGAACCATGACGCATCACGCAAGTGACAGCGTGACACGCGGCCTTTGCCATTGAGTCTTAGCCACACCAGGACGTCCCCGCGAAAAGCTTCAGCCACGCCAATGCCTTCGCAAGCGCGCTTTGTTCCAGTCGATACGCGCACGGTGCCTTTCGGAAGCCTGGCGAGGATCTGCTCAAGCAAACTTAGACTTTGTTCAACTTCCCGGATGCGAATCCACACACGTGCGTCGACGTCGCCGGCCTCGAGCGTCGGGATCTCGAACGACAGCGCGTCGTATGGTGGGTAAGCAAAGGCCCGCCGCCCATCGAATGCCCGGCCGGAGGCGCGACCGACATATCCACCGGCGCCGAACTGACGTGCCAACTCCTCTGTCACGATGCCGGTCGTTACCGTGCGGTCCTGCAGCGAGGCGGTGTTGTCATACAGCTCAATCAGGCGCGGAAACACACGCCGCACCTCGACGATCAGCCTTTCGAGTTCCCTCACTCCTTCAGGCGCAATATCGCGGGTAATTCCGCCGGGCACGATGACGTCCATCATCAGCCTGTGTCCGAAGCAGGCTTCAGCAGTGCGCAAGACACGTTCACGCAAAATACCGCACTGGGCGTGCATCAGCGCAAACGAGGCATCATTGCAAACGGCGCCGATATCACCGAAATGATTGGCCAGCCGTTCCAGCTCGGCCATCAATGCCCGCAGATAGATTGCGCGCGGTGAAACTGCCAGCTCCAGCGCGGCTTCTGCGGCCTGGGCAAAGGCGAAGGCGTAGGCAACCGTGCTGTCGCCCGAGGTGCGCGATGCCAGCCGCGCCGCCTTGTCAAGCGGCGCGCCGTCCATCAGCGATTCAATTCCCTTATGAACCCAGCCGAGCCGCTGCTCGAGGCGAACAACGCGTTCGCCATTCGCGGTGAAGCGGAAATGTCCGGGCTCTATGATGCTGGCGTGCACGGGTCCAACCGGAATCTGATGCAGGCCTTCACCTTCCGAGGGCAAAAACTTGTACGACGCAGGGGCGCGCGCGGCGGCTGCCGCCTTGCCGAGCGGATGCCTCACTTTCCAGAAACCGAGATCGAGCCAGGGCCGCGGATCCGGCGCGTTCACGGCCTTCAAACCGAACAAGTCACTGATAGCACGTTCCAGCCGGATCGCCGGAGGATGCCGCGCTGCGACGCTCGGAAACGCGTTGGCTTTGCAGGCGTAACTCACAACGGCGACCTCGTTGGTCACTGAATCCAGCAACGCCATGTGGACATTCGGGGCGTCACCCCACAGACCCAGCAACGTACAATGTCCTTGCGCCAACAGATCGATTGCCTGCTCCCAGCCTTCTTCAGCCGTCGTCACGCGCGGCCAGGGCCGGTGCGCCCTGACCGTTTCGAGAAACGCGATCTTGTCGAGAAGGGCCATGGCGCTATCCCAACAGCCGCGCCACATTCTGGAAGCCGGCTACGAGAGCCGGCGGCATGTAGATTCCGGCCACAAAGACGATGGCGAGATGCGCGAACATCGGAACATAAGAGGCCTCGGCCGGTGCGGCTGGTCCGCGCGGCGCGCCGAAGGCGATCGTGTTGAGCCGCAGAAATAAACCGCCAAGCGCGATCAGAATGCCGACCACGAGAATGACCGCCAGCCACGGCTGGCGGGCGAAGGTCGAGCTCACGACCAGGAACTCGCTCATGAAAATGCCAAGTGGCGGCAGGCCGGCAATGGCTACGACGCCCAGGACCAGACCCCAACCGAGTATCGGATTGGTCACAGTCAGCCCGCCCATGTCGGCAATTTTCTGGGTGCCCTTGATCTGCGAAATATGGCCCACCGCGAAGAAGATCGCCGACTTGGTCAGCGAATGCATGGTCATGTGCAAGAGGCCGGCAAAATTCGCGAGCGCGCCGCCCATTCCGAACGCGAAGACGATGATACCCATGTGCTCGATCGACGAATAGGCGAACATCCGTTTGATGTCGCGTCGCCGATAAAGCATGAAGGCGGCAAACAGGCAGGATACCAGGCCCATGATCACCATCAGCGGGCCGGGTGCGATTGCCGCCGGGTTGAGGGCAAGCAGCATTTTGAAACGCAGCAGGGCGTAGAGGGCTACATTGAGCAGCAGGCCCGACAGCACCGCGGAGATCGGCGTTGGGCCTTCGGCATGTGCGTCCGGTAACCAGGCATGCAGGGGGGCAAGCCCCACCTTGGTTCCATAGCCCAACAGCAGGAAAACGAAAGCGACGTTGAGCAGGCCGGGGTCGAATGCTCCGGCACGCTTGACAAGCACGGTCCACACCATGGCTTCGAGCCCTTCGCCAATCACGGGCCGCGCGGCCATGTAGACGAGAATCGTGCCGAACAGCGCCAGCGCGATGCCCACGCTTCCAAGGATGAAATATTTCCACGCTGCTTCCAGCGCCTCGTGAGTGCGATATATGCCAACCATCAGTACGGTCGTGAGCGTTGCCATCTCGATGGCGACCCACATCAGACCGATATTGTTTGCCAGCAAGGCGAGGTTCATCGCGAACATCAGCGCCTGATACATCGCATGATAAAAGCGGACGAATGCCGGTGTCAGATGTCCGGTTTCTATTTCGTGGCCGATATAGCTCGCGCTGAAAACGCTGGTGGTGAAACCGACAAAAGTGGTCAGCACGATGAACACCTTGTTGAGGTCGTCGACCAGCAGATATGGCCCCGACGCCGGCTCGATCACGAATAGCGACACGGCCGTCGCGAAGGTCAGGAAAGTGGCGAGCACGTTGAGCCGGGCCGTCAATCTGTAGCCGGGCAGCACGGCGAGTATCACGGCGGCCGCGGCTGGAACGAGGAGAACACCCGAAAGGCTGTCAATCATCGCCGTTCTCCGCGGAAACGATCGAGAGCCTGCACATCCACCGTGTCGAATCTTTCGCGGATGCGGAACAGGAAGATGCCGACAACGATGAATGCAATCAGTACCGAGAACGCGACGCTGATCTCGACGACCAGCGGCATTCCTTTGGCGCCGGTCGCCGCGAGCACCAGGCCGTTTTCGAGCGACATGAAGCCCACGACCTGGCTCACCGCGTTGCGCCGCGTCACCATCATCAGCAGGCCGAGCAACACGACTGAAAGTGCGAAGGCGAGATCTTCACGCGCCAGCGGGTCGGCTTCGGTAGTGACCCGCAACATCACCACCATGGAAAGTGCGACCAATCCCATGCCGAGCAGCATCGTTGGTCCCACCCCCACAACCGTTTCAATTTCTCGATGAATCCCGAGCCGGACAATGATCCGGTGCAATGCGGCCGGAATGATGATGGCTTTGAACACCAATGCGATGACCGCGGTGAGATAGAGGTGCGGGGCATCCTGAACGAACGCCTGCCAGGCCACAGAGGCTGCAAGGACAAAAGCATGCATCGCGTATATGTTGAGAAGCGCGTAAAGACGGTCCTGATAAAGCTGCATGAAGCTCACAAGCACCAGCGAACCGGCGAGCAAATGGGCCACATCGAACGAGAGACCGTGCATCGCTTAAAGGCTCCGCGAAACGAAGAGCAGCAACGTGGCCAGCAGACCGAGCATCAGCGCCGCGCCCAGGAAAGCTGGCACACGAAATACGCGCATCTTGGCGATGGATGTCTCGAATACCGCCAGAAGAACTCCGCCTAGGCCAAGCTTGGCGATATATGACGCAATGCCGATTGCGATCGCGGCGGCGTTTCCGCCTGGCGCTGCAATTCCCCAGGGGATGAACAGGCAGGCAATCAGCGAGACATAAAGGAGAAGCTTGAGCTCTGAGGCGAGATCGATCAGCGCCAGATGCCTCCCCGAATATTCCAGCACCATGGCTTCGTGCACCATGGTGAGTTCAAGATGCGTTGCCGGATTGTCGACCGGAATTCGCGCGTTTTCCGCGATTCCCACCAGGACCAGGGCAAACAGCGCGAGGCCAAGCGACACCCTGAGCCCGGCCTCGCCCGAAGCCATATACGTGGCCATGATCGAGAGTTGCGTCGACCCGGCAATCAGCGCAAGCGTGAATATGATCATCAGCATCGCCGGCTCGGCCAGCGAGGCGATCATGACTTCGCGGCTCGAGCCGATGCCTCCAAAGCCGGTGCCGACGTCAAGACCGGCAAGCGCAAGAAAGAAACGCGCACTGCCAAGCAATGCGATTAGCGCGATCAGGTCGGCCGACCAGGAAAACAGGAGGCCGCTGCGAAAAGTCGGCACCAAAGATGCCGCAACCCATGTTCCGGAGAAGATGATGTAGGGAATGACGCGGAAGAGCCAGGATGCGCTGTCGGCCAATACAACTTCCTTGCGGAGCAGCCGAACGAGGTCGCGATAGGGCTGCAGCAGGGGCGGCCCGCGCCGGCGCAACAAGCGCGCCTTCATCTTGCGCACGAAGCCGGTGAGCGCTGGTGATAGAAGGAGCACCAGCAGCATCTGCGCGCCCTGGAATACAAGATCGCCGATCACGGCCATATCGCCAACACCAGCAGAAGCAGCACCAGCGCTGAAAATACGAGAGTGAGATAGCGGCGGATGGTGAGAAACTGCAGCACGTTGAGTCGCTCGGTAGCGAAGCCGACAAGAGTCGCTATCGGCTCATAGGCCGCATCCCAGATGAGATCGCGCATGTTGACGCTAAGGCGCGCCGGCATGGTGGCGCCCGGCGGCGGCATTTCCCCGATCTCGCGTGCCCGGAAGACGGCGGTGCCATACACGCGACGGATCGGCTGCGCGAAGCTTGACGCGGTATATTGCGTCAACGGACTGGCGTCCGGATAGCCGCAGTCCCACGCGGGACCGCGCCTCAGTTTGTCCGAGGCCAGTCTGTGAATGGCGAATGCCGCCATCGAGCCGGAGAGCGTCACAAAAACGAAAACCAGGAGTCCATTGTAGGAGCTGCGGCTCTCCGCAATCGGCACGATCGTCAGCCAGCTGAGCCCGGCTTGGTGCGGCATGCTCACGCCGACGAGCGCGTTGATCATTGGTGCGAGCGAATCAATGAAGATACCGGGCACGACACCGATGATGAGACACAGCGCCGCAAGGAAAAACATCGCGGCGAGTGAAAAATTGTCGGTTTCGCCGGCATCCGCCGCGACGGGTGTGCGCGGGCGACCGAGAAAACTGATTCCGAACGCTTTTACGAAGCAGGCGGCGGCGAGGGCCGCCGATAGCGCCAGCAGCGCGCCGACCGCGGGCACAAGGAATTTCAGGCCCCAGGATGGCAGATGTGGACTGATCAGGATCGCCTGAAATGTCAGCCATTCCGAAACGAAGCCGTTGAGCGGGGGCAATGCCGAAATCGCTACGCACCCGACCAGGAACACGAATGCGGTCTGCGGCATGCGGTGTATGAGGCCGCCAAGATGCTCCATGTCGCGTTCGCCGGTCGAATTGAGTATCGCGCCGGCGCCGAAAAATAGCAGGCTCTTGAAGATTGAGTGGTTGAGGACATGCAACAGGCCGGCGGTAAGTGCGAGCGCTGCCGCAGCGGCCATGCCGTGAGCCTTGAAGGCAAGCGCAAGACCGAGGCCTATAAAGATGATGCCGATGTTTTCCACGGTGTGATAGGCGAGCAGTCGTTTCAGGTCGTGCTGCATTAGCGCATACAACACGCCCATGGCCGCTGTGATGCCGCCGATCCCGAGCACCGGCAGGCTCCACCACCAGTCGGGCGTTCCGAGCAGATCAAAGACGATGCGCACGAAACCGTAGACAGCGACCTTGGTCATGACGCCGCTCATCAGCGCGGACACATGGCTTGGAGCTGCCGGATGCGCGAGCGGCAGCCAGGCATGCAAGGGCACCACACCGGCCTTCGAGCCTGCGCCAATGACGGTGAGGACCAGTACAAGCGCAGCGATCGCGCTGGCCGGATGTGAAGTGCGGATGGCGTCGAATAGATAATTGCCGTGCTCGCCTGCGAGCAGGCCGAAGGCCAGCAGCAGAGCAAGCGTGCCGAAGCCCGCCATCAGAAGATAGACATATCCGGCCCGGAGATTCTCCGGCTCACGGTGATGTGCGACCACCAACGCCCAAGACGACAGCGACATGAACTCCCACGACACCAGGAAGCTGAAAGCATCGTTGGAGAGGACGACGAGATTCATGGCGGCAAGGTAGGCCGGATAGAATGGCAAGACGCGCGCGGGTTCGTGTTCGTGCTGGCCGTAGCCAAAGGCGAACAGGCTCGCGGATGCGCCGCCAAGATTGACGACAGCGATAAAGAACGCGGCAAGCGCGTCGATGCGGAAATGCGCGCCGAGCCAGGGCAAGCCGAACGGCAAGGTCGCGGCCGAGGCCGGCCCGAACAGGCTGATCAGCCCGCCCACACCGAGCATCATTGTAACGACAAGACTCGCTCCGTAGATCGTTCTGCTCGCGAGAGCTGAGTTCCTCGCCATGACCGCAACGGGCATGAGGGCCAACAGCGCTGCCACGCCGTAAAGGGCGTAGACGGCCATCAATGCCTCCACGCGGCGCGTCTTTCGCGCGCGATGGCGCCGCCGCTCATTTGAGTCGCACCCCCCGGCCGCCGGTGCCCGATGTCGCACCCTCGCCGATCAATTCAATTCCATTCGCGGCGAGCGCATCGACCAGCTTCATTAACGACTCGACGTTTCCGCGCACAACGCCGTCGCTTGCTTCCATGCGTTGGATCGTCGGCAGAGACAGGCCGCAGAGCTGAGCCAGCTCGCGCTGGTCAATATTGAGCAGGGCCCGCGCGGCCCGCATTTGACCTGCAGTGATCATCTATCACTTTGCCGACGTTATAGATTAATAGTAATGTTTTATGCATAAGAAGTAATGTGTCAAGCATGGTTTGATTTATTCCGGCATTTCGTCGTGGCGGGCATTCGGCTGCAGCAGCACGCCTGCCGCAGCGGCAAAGATCAGCGCGAAGCCGATGATGTCATAGAGGCCGGGCCGCTCGCCGTTCACCAGCGTGGATCCGATCACGCCCACGACCGGCACCAATAACGAGCCGATCGAAGCCGTCATCGTCGGCAGCCTGTCGACGACCACGAACCAGATGAAGTAAGTCAGCCCCATTCCGATCAGGCCGTTATAGGCGATCCAGCCAACGACGGATCCGGGCAGCGGCCATAGCTGCGGCAGGCCCTCGAAGGCGAGCGCGCCCGCTGTCAGCATGACCCAGCCGAACAGCAGCTGCCAGAAACTGGCAACGAGTGTCGGTGTTTCCAGTCTTGCCGTCTTTAGATAGATCGTGCCCGCCGCCCAGCTCCACGCGCAGCCGAGCGCAAACAGGGCGCCGAGCGGGAAGCCGGATTGCGCCAGCGGCCCGATGAGGATCGCGAGACCGAGCGCGCAGAGCGAAAGCGCCGTCAGCTTCACCGGAGTGAGTTTCTCCTTCAGCAGGAGCCGCGCCAGCAGCGACGCCCAGATTGGCATCGAATAGGCGATGACAACGGCGCGAGAGGTGGTGCCGTAGATCTGCGAATATGCCGAACAGACATTGAAAATCGCGACATTGAAAAAGCCGGCGATCACGATTTTAAGGCGGTCGCCGCGCGGCACCGTGATCGGCATGCGCGCGACCAGTGCGGCGGTGACCAGCACAAGCGCACCAAGCCCGACGCCCAGGGTTCTCATCGTCCAGGGCGGCAGGCTTTGCAGGATGATGCGCGTGGCGACCCAGTTGAAACCCCAGGCAAACCCCATGACGACGACCAGGAGCTTTGCGCCGGCGGTACCGCGTGCCGATTCTGTGTCCCGCAAAACAGCCACGCTCTCACTCGGGCATTTCATCGTGGCGGACATTCGGCTGCAGCAACACGCAGGCGGCAGCCGCAAAGATCAGCGTGAAGCCGACAATGTCCGGAATGGTCAGATGCTCGCCGAGGATGATTGCGCTCGCGCTGACCCCGATCACGGGCACGAGCAGTGAACCGAGCGAGGCCGTTATGGTCGGCAAACGCCGCACGATCGCCCACCAGAGGAAGTGCGCAAGACCCACCCCGAACAGACCGACATAAAGCATTGCGAGCACGGATTCGACCCCAACCGGCCAGATGCGCGGAACACCTTCGACGATCAATGCGCCGGCGATGATGAACAACATTCCGAACAGCAGTTGCCAGGCTGCGTTGGCCAGCGGTTCGATCGTGACGTCGGCCCATTTGATGTAGACGGTCGCGATGCACCAGCTCAGGGCGCAGCCGAGCGAATAGAAGACGAAAGGGGGAAAGCCGCCGTCGAAGAGCGGCCGCACAAGGACGGTGACACCAATGATGCACAATCCGAAAGCAAACCAGCGTATGGCATTCAGCCGTTCGCCGAGCACGACGCGGCTCAGCATCGTCGTCCAGATCGGCATAGAGTAGGTGATGATGATCGCGCGCGAGGTTGCACCGCTCAATTGCGCGAAACTCGAGAGAATCTGAAACGCGGAGACGTTGAAAAAGGCAGCGATCATCACGTGGATGTATTCGCCGCGCGGAACCTTCAGGCTGTGTCCCGTGACAATCGCCGCGGCAAACAGTGTCATCGTACCGATACTGGAGCCGACAACACGAAGGCTCCAGGGCGAAACCTCGCGCAGCGCGACCGCCGCGGCAATCCAGTTGAATCCCCATGCGAATGCCAGCAGGACCACGAGCAGCTTTGCTGTCGTGGTGGCGTGGCCTTTCACTTCTTGCACTGACATTGTTTCCGGAAACGGTGGCCGCGGCGAAGCTGCGCGAGCAAGCTATAGCGAGCCTGCCCGCATGGCGAGGCGATCCTGTCATTGCAAGCTTGCTCGCAATGCATGGCCGCGGCCTTGCCGTTTGGGACCGCCCAGGCCGCCTTGTTGCACCGTCATGCCCGCTGTGTTAGCTAGCCCTCGATTTCAGGGGGTTTCCGCGGGCTTCCGCGACGTCTCCAGAGATCGGAATTCCCTCTTGGATTCCAATGGTTTGCGCCGCTGTTCCGCGACGGCATCAGTCTTGTGGATAAGGTAAGGCAACGAGCGTTCCAGTGGCAGGCGAAGATCCGATCATCTCCGGCATGGCCGGACGTTACGCGACCGCTTTGTTCGAGCTCGCACTCGACGACAAGGCGGTCGATGCCATCAAAAAAGATCTCGACCAGTTTGACGCCCTCGTTGCATCAAGTCCGGACCTCGCCCGTCTTGTGCGCAGTCCGGTTTTCGACGCCGACGTGCAGTTGAAGGCCCTCTCGGCGGTTCTCGCCAAAGCCGGCATTGGCGGCCTTGCCGCGAACTTCCTCAGAGTGATCACCACCAACCGCCGCTTGTTCGCCGTGCGCGACATGATCCGTGCCTATCGAATGCTGGTGGCGCGTCACAAAGGCGAGGTGACTGCGCAGGTCACCGTCGCGGAAAAGCTGAGCGATACGAGTCTCGATTCGCTCAAGAGCGCACTCAAGTCGGTAACGGGCGGCAAGGATATCGACCTCGATGTCAAAATCGACCCTGCCATCATCGGCGGTCTGGTCGTCAAGGTCGGCAGCCGCATGGTCGACAGTTCGCTCCGCACCAAACTCAATTCGATCAAGTTAGCGATGAAAGAGGCCCGCTGATGGATATCCGCGCCGCAGAAATTTCCGCCATCCTGAAAGAGCAGATCAAGAACTTCGGCCAGGAAGCCGAAGTGTCCGAGGTCGGCCAGGTTCTTTCCGTCGGCGATGGCATCGCGCGCGTCTACGGACTGGATAATGTCCAGGCCGGCGAAATGGTCGAGTTCGAGAACGGTGTGCGCGGAATGGCGCTCAATCTCGAAATCGACAATGTCGGCATCGTGATCTTCGGCAATGACCGTGAGATCAAGGAAGGGCAGACGGTCAAGCGCACCGGCGCCATCGTCGACGTGCCGATCGGCAAGGGCCTGCTCGGCCGCGTCGTCGACGCCCTCGGAAATCCGATCGACGGCAAAGGGCCGATCAAGGCGGACAAGCGCGCGCGCGTCGACGTCAAGGCGCCCGGCATCATTCCGCGCAAGTCGGTGCATGAACCGATGGCGACCGGCCTCAAGGCCATCGATTCACTGATTCCGATCGGCCGCGGTCAGCGCGAGCTCATCATCGGCGACCGCCAGACCGGCAAGACCGCAATTGCGCTCGACACCATTCTCAATCAGAAACCGCTCAACGCGCAGCCTGACGAGAAGATCAAGCTCTACTGTGTGTATGTCGCGGTCGGGCAAAAGCGCTCCACGGTTGCCCAATTCGTGAAAGTGCTCGAGGAGCAGGGCGCTCTCGATTATTCCATCATCGTCGCGGCCACCGCATCCGATCCGGCTCCGATGCAGTTCCTGGCGCCGTTCGCCGGCTGCACCATGGGCGAGTACTTCCGCGACAACGGCATGCATGCCGTCATTATCTATGACGACCTGTCGAAGCAGGCCGTCGCGTACCGCCAGATGTCGCTGCTGCTGCGCCGTCCGCCGGGCCGCGAAGCCTACCCCGGCGACGTCTTCTATCTGCACTCGCGGCTGCTCGAGCGGGCCGCCAAGATGAACGATGAAAACAAGGCGGGCTCGCTCACTGCGCTGCCCGTTATTGAAACGCAGGCCAATGACGTCTCGGCCTATATTCCGACCAACGTCATTTCCATCACGGACGGACAGATCTTTCTTGAAACCGACCTTTTCTATCAGGGCATTCGCCCCGCGGTGAATGTGGGACTTTCCGTGTCGCGCGTGGGCTCAGCCGCGCAGACCAAGGCGATGAAAAAGGTTGCCGGGCGCATCAAGGGCGAGCTTGCACAATACCGCGAGATGGCCGCGTTCGCGCAGTTCGGCTCGGACCTCGATGCAACCACGCAGCGCCTGCTCAATCGCGGCGCGCGCCTGACCGAACTTCTCAAGCAACCGCAGTTTTCGCCATTGAAGATGGAAGAGCAGGTCTGCGTCATTTACGCAGGCGTCAATGGCTATCTCGACCCGTTGGGAGTCGAGCGCGTGCGCGCCTTCGAAAGCGGGCTGCTGACATTGGTGCGGACCAAGCATGCCGATCTGCTCGACAGCATCCGCAAGAGCGGCGATTTGTCGGATGCCGACGCGGGCAAGCTCAAGAGCGTGGTCGATGGTTACGCCAGGACGTTTTCGTAGTTCGGGGATAGTGACGCAAGAGACGTAGAAAGACATGGCCAGCCTCAAGGACATGCGGGTCCGCATCGCCGCTACCAAGGCGACGCAGAAAATCACGAAGGCCATGCAAATGGTTGCAGCCTCGAAGCTTCGCCGCGCCCAGGTGGCCGCCGAAGCCGCGCGCCCCTATGCCGAGCGGATGGGCAAGGTGCTGGGCTCGATTGCCTCGGCCGTCGCCGGCAGCGACTCCGCGCCCAGGCTTCTCGCCGGGACCGGTGCGGATCAGGTCCATCTGCTGGTCGTCTGCACCGCGGAGCGCGGGCTATGCGGCCCCTTCAACTCCTCGATCGTGCGTCTTGCGCGCGAGAAGGCGAATGCGCTGCAGGCCGAAGGCAAGGACGTCAAGATTCTCTGCGTCGGCCGCAAGGGGAATGATCAGCTGCGGCGTCTTTACGGCAAGCTGATCATCGAGACGGTCGAACTGCGCGGCGTGCGCACGATCGGGTTCGAGCAGGCCGACATGATCGCCAGGAAAATCATCGCGCTGTTCGACCAGGGCGGGTTTGACGTCTGCACCCTGTTCTTCTCACGCTTCAGGTCGGTTATCGCGCAGATACCGACCGCGCAGCAGATCATTCCGCCGGTCTTTGAAAAATCCGAAGCGACCGGTACCGGCGCTGCCTACGAATACGAGCCTGATGAAGACGAGATCCTTTCCGAGCTCCTGCCGCGCAATCTTTCCGTACAGGTCTTCCGCGCGCTTCTGGAAAACGCCGCATCGGAGCAGGGCGCGCGCATGAGCGCAATGGACAACGCCACGCGAAATGCGGGCGAAATGATCCGCAAGCAGACACTCACTTATAATCGCACCCGCCAGGCGATGATCACGAAAGAGCTGATCGAGATCATCTCCGGCGCCGAGGCGCTTTAATTCTGCAAAGAGGACGAAATGGCCACACCCAACGCAGTCGGAAAAATCACGCAGGTCATCGGCGCGGTCGTCGACGTGCAGTTCGAGGACCACTTGCCGGCAATTCTGAATGCGCTCGAGACGAAGAATGGCGGTAATCGCCTGGTCCTCGAGGTCGCGCAGCATCTCGGCGAATCGACCGTGCGCACCATCGCGATGGACTCGTCGGAGGGCCTTGTCCGCGGCCAGGAAGTCTCCGACACCGGCGAGCCGATCGCCGTGCCGGTCGGCAACGAGACGCTTGGCCGTATCATCAATGTCGTCGGAGAGGCGGTCGACGAGGCCGGCCCGGTCAAGACCAAGCAGCGCCGCGCGATCCACCAGCCGGCGCCCGAATATGTCGAGCAATCCACCGAAGCGCAGATCCTTGTCACCGGCATCAAGGTGGTGGACCTGCTGGCGCCCTACGCCAAGGGCGGCAAGATCGGCCTGTTCGGCGGCGCCGGCGTGGGCAAAACGGTGCTGATCATGGAACTCATCAACAACGTTGCGAAGGCGCACGGCGGTTATTCCGTATTCGCCGGCGTCGGCGAACGCACGCGTGAGGGCAACGACCTCTATCACGAAATGATCGAGTCGGGCGTCAACAAGGATCCGAAGAAGGGTTCGGTCGAGGGCTCGAAATGCGCGCTGGTGTACGGGCAGATGAACGAGCCTCCGGGCGCCCGCGCACGAGTCGGCCTCACCGGCCTGACCGTCGCCGAGTATTTCCGCGACCAGGGCCAGGACGTGCTGTTCTTCGTCGACAACATCTTCCGCTTCACGCAGGCGGGCTCGGAGGTGTCGGCGCTTCTCGGCCGTATTCCTTCGGCGGTCGGCTATCAGCCGACATTGGCGACCGACATGGGGGCGCTGCAGGAACGCATCACCACCACGACCAAGGGTTCGGTCACCTCGGTGCAGGCGATTTACGTGCCGGCCGACGACCTCACCGACCCGGCGCCGGCAACGTCGTTCGCCCATCTGGACGCCACCACGGTGCTGTCGCGCGACATTGCAGCCAAGGGAATCTATCCGGCGGTGGATCCGCTCGATTCGACGTCACGCATGCTTTCGCCGCTGATCGTCGGCGAAGAGCACTATGCCGTTGCGCGGCAGGTGCAGCAGATTCTTCAGCGCTACAAGGCGCTGCAGGACATCATCGCCATTCTCGGCATGGATGAACTGTCGGAAGAAGACAAGCTGACGGTTGCCCGTGCGCGCAAGATCGAGCGGTTCCTGTCGCAGCCCTTCCACGTGGCCGAAGTGTTCACGGGCTCGCCCGGCAAGCTGGTCGACCTGCAGGATACCATCAAGGGCTTCAAGGGATTGTGCGAAGGAAAGTACGACAGCCTGCCCGAAGCGGCCTTCTACATGGTCGGCACCATCGAAGAAGCCGTCGAGAAGGGCAAGAAACTCGCAGCGGAAGCGGCGTGAGGCATGGCCAATTTTCATTTCGAACTGGTGTCGCCGGAGAAACTGCTGTTCTCCGGTGAAGTCGAACAGGTCGATGTCCCGGGACTCGAAGGTGACTTCGGGGTGCTGGCCCAGCACGCACCGATGGTCGCTACCTTGCGGCCGGGAATCCTGACCGTGCATACGGCCGGCGGAGAGCAGAAGATCGTTGTGCTTGGCGGTTTTGCGGAAGTTTCACCGGACGGATTGACGGTTCTCGCCGATATCGCGGAGGACGCTGAAAAATTCGACCGCACGGTGATTGCGTCGCAAATCAGCGCGCTGGAAAGCCGCATTTCCAAGACCGAGCCCGGATCGGAACTCGACAAGCTGATCACGCGGCTGGATCATTTCAAGGAAGTCGATCGCCACCTGACCGGCACGGCGATGCACTGACCGTCCCTCGCAACGTCATGGAGCCGTCCGAAGGACGGCGTGCTGCGCGCGCCTAGGTCCCGGCCAATCCAAGTCTTTCATCCAGGCACGTCCCGAAGACGTGGATGTCCGGCATAAAGCTTGTGCTCGGGCCCGCTGAAAGCCGGACCCGAGTGCCGGGCATGACGTGGAAAGATGGCACGCTGTCAGCGCGCGAATTGCTCGAATTCGCGGACGACGCGTTCGTAAGTTCGGCGCTTGAACGGAATCACCAGATCAGGAAGCTCGCGGGCCGGCACCCAGCGCCATTCGACGAATTCCGGCTTGTGGCCGCCGCCCGGGTTGAGAATGTCGATCTCGCCGTCGTGGCCGGTAAAACGCAGCGCGTACCACTTCTGCTTCTGGCCGCGATATTTCCCGCCCCACGCCTGCTTTGCAACTTCGCTCGGCAAATCGTAGGTGAGCCATTCGGCGATCTCGCCAAGCTTGCGTACCGAATGGATGCTGGTCTCTTCGTGCAATTCCCGGAGCGCGGCCTGGTAGGGGTCTTCATTCTCGTCGATGCCGCCCTGCGGCATCTGCCAGACATGGGTGGCGTCGACATGCTCGGGTCCGTCTGTCCGCCGTCCGATAAATACGAGACCGGTGCGGTTGAACACCATCATGCCGGCACAGGGGCGATAAGGAAGCGATTCGTGGGCGGTCATTCTCGTTCCGTTATTGCGGCCGCAGTATTTTGCGGCTTGCAAATAACGTTACGATGACTTCGCCTTGATCGCCACCATCGTAATGGGCACGAGGAAAAGGCCGCGAGCTTCAGCCTTCTTCGCCCATTCGGCGATGCGCGCGACGGTGGCCGGTTGCGCAGTTGCAAATCCGACCGCTGTTCCGCTTTCGCGCGCTTTCATTTCCAGGCGTGCGAGCGCGTGGTCGATCTCCGGCGGCGTCGGCACTGCATCGAGCACCACGTCGGTCCTGGCAAAAGGCAGGTTCTGGGTGCCGGCAAGCTGGCTGGCGATGCTTCGCGACGACGCGCCGTCGTCAACATAGATCAGCCCGCGCTTGGCGGTTTCCCGCAGCACTGGTGCGAGACTTTGTTCGCCGGCGGTGAAACGTGCGCCCATGTAACTTATCAATCCGACATAGCCCTGAAACCGGCTCATCAACCAATGCAGTCGATCGATGTTCTGCTCGGTGGTGAGCGAGGTCAGCAGCGTTTGCGGCCCGGGGTCGTTGTCGGGATAGTCATAAGGCTCCATGGGAACCTGCAGCAGCAATTCGTGGCTGCTGGCACGCGCACGCTCGGCCAGTTTCTCAAGGTCCGCTCCATAGGGCGTAAGCGCGAATGTCACGGTTGCAGGCAGCTTGGTGAAAGCATCAGCTGTGCCGGACGTGCTGATCCCAAGCCCTCCGACGATAATAGCGACGAGTGGAGTGCCCTTTTTTCCCGCCGGCAATTCCCGCGGCTGCGCATATCGGCTGGACGGGCGGCTGCCATCGGGGCCGATCTTCGGAATAGCGCCGTGCCTCGTTGCTTCGGTCAGTTTCGGATCAAGCACCGTCTTTGATCCACTGTTGCCGCCCGGAACAGCGAACTGTTGCCGCGCGCCGCTCGAGCCATCGATGATTGTGATGATCTTCGAGCCGGCAGGCGCCGGCGGCTCCTTTGCGGCATCGGCTGTGCTGACCGCAGCACTCTTGTTGGCCTGCGCGTCCTGTTGCTGCTTGCTGTCCGGCGTGGCCGCCGTCGCAGGGCCGGTCGAGCCTTCCATTTTTGTCGCCACCACGGCCACCGGCTCGCCGCCGAGCGGATCGTGAACGAGAGCCGCCCAGGCCACCACGACAAGCCCGGAAAGCCCAAGCACGCTGGCCAGCAATTGCGGCGCGCTCACCGGCAGCTTTGGCAATCGCTTTGGCTTGTCCTGGCCGAGGGGTGCGTTCAGGTCATCGGGTGCCAAGGCGCAAAATCCCCGCGAATCATCGCGGGAGTCTAGCACGCGACGTTTATGGCATGGGCGATGTCGTGTTTACCCAGTCGGACATACCGAAAAACGAAGGGGCGGCCTTTTGGCCGCCCGCAGATTTCATGTCCGATCTCTCGTAGCCGGTCAGTTCGGGACCGGTGTCTTGGCGTTCGGCGGGAAGGCCGAATTGACCTGAACGCCACGCAAGAGGTCGATCGCCATGTGCAGAGCCTTATCGTTCTTGGAGTCCGGCGGGATATAGGATTGCGAGCCGGTCTGCTCCTTGCCCTCGTCGCCCTTCAGATGGCCGCGCAGGGAGGCCTCGCCCTTCGTGTCGGTCTTTGACTTGAGGTCGTCGGGAACATCCTGAAGCACCTCGATGTCGGGGGTAATCCCTTTGGCCTGAATCGAGCGGCCCGACGGCGTGAAGTAGCGCGCCGTCGTCAAGCGCAATGCGCCGTTGCCGGAGCCGAGCGGGATGATGGTCTGCACGGACCCCTTGCCGAACGAGCGTGTTCCCACAACCGTAGCCCGCTTGTGATCCTGCAGCGCGCCCGCGACGATTTCCGACGCGGAAGCCGAACCGCCATTGATCAGCACGATCAGCGGCTTGCCCTTTGTCAGGTCACCGGGCCGCGCATTGAAACGCTGCGTCTCTTCGGCGTTGCGTCCGCGTGTCGAGACGATTTCGCCTTTCTGCAGGAACGCATCCGATACCGAGATCGCCTGGTCGAGCAGGCCGCCGGGATTGTTACGGAGATCAAGGATGTAACCCTTGAGCTTGTCGTCGGACACTTTCGCGGTGATGTCGGAGATCGCCTTCTTCAATCCGTCGGTGGTCTGTTCATTGAATTGAGTAAGACGGATATAGCCGACGTCATCGCTCTCGATCTGCGACCGGACCGAGCGCACGCGAATGATGTCGCGCGTGATCGAAACCTCGATCGGTTTGTCCTGCCCCTTGCGCATGATCGTGAGCTTGATCTTGGTGTTGACCGGCCCCCGCATCTTTTCAACGGCCTGGTTCAGCGTGAGTCCCTGAACCTGGTCGTCATCGAGCTTGGTAATAATGTCGTTGGCGAGGATGCCCGCCTTGGCGGCAGGCGTTTCGTCGATCGGAGCGACCACCTTGATCAGGCCGTCCTCCATCGTCACTTCGATGCCCAAACCGCCGAATTCGCCGCGCGTCTGAACCTGCATGTCGCGGAAGCTCTTCGCATCCATGTAGCTTGAATGCGGGTCGAGTCCGGCGAGCATGCCGTTGATCGCGGTCTCGATCAGCTTGGCGTCGTCGGGCTTCTCGACATAGTCGGCGCGTACGCGCTCGAATACATCGCCGAACAGGTTGAGCTGCCGGTATGTATCGGCTGCGGCCGCTTTGGCAGTAGCGCCAACGAGAATCGTGTGCGGCTGTACGGCGAGCAGCGTCATTGCCGCTCCCGCCGCCGCACCAAGAAGAATGAGTGAGGTCTTGCGCATCATCCGCGAACCTTTTCGCCTTCGCCAGCTGCCCACCATGGGCCTGGATCGACGGGAACCCCGTCCTTTCGAAATTCAACGTAGAGCACCGGTTGGCTGGAACCTGTAGCCAGGATGGCGGCGATATGGGAGCCGTTTCCCATCACTGCAACTGGTTCCCCGGTCAGTACAAACTGTCCGAGGTCAACTGATATCCGATCCATCCCGGCAAGCAAGACATGATACCCGCCGCCGACATTGAGGATCAAGAGTTGACCGTATGAACGGAACGGACCCGCATATACCACCCATCCGTCCGCAGGTGCAGTCACCTGAGCGCCGGCGCGAGTGGCAATGGAAACGCCCTTTTCCGAGCCGCCGCTCCCGTCGGGCGCGCCGAACTCCTTCATTTTAACGCCATTAACCGGGATCGGCACGTGCCCGTGCAGCGAGGCAAAAGCGACTGCCGGCGTCAGCCGGGCCGGATCGCGAAATGCCGAAAGCGCCGGCCGGCTGTCGGACCGTGCTGCTTCGCGCAGTTCCCGAGTCGCGGGATCGAGTCCTTGCTCGAGCCTGGCGATCAAATCTTTGAGATTGCCGACCTGCTGGGCCAAGGCACCGGCGCGCTGCCGTTCGGCGTCGAGAGCCTTTTCGCGGTCGGCAATCTGTCTCTGCCGCGCGTCCACCAGCGCTGCCATTCGCGCGCGCTGATTATCGAGCAGCGCCACTTCCGTTTTCAGCCGGTCGCGCTCGGCGGCGATTTTTTTCCGTATGTCGAGCAGCTCGGAAAGATCGTTCGCGAGCCCTTCCACCTCGTGCCGCATTTCCGGCAACACCGCGCCGAGCACCATGGCCGTGCGCACCGATTGCAGGGCGTCTTCCGGACTGGCGAGCAGCGCCGGCGGCGGCCGGCGTCCAATTCGCTGCAAGGCGGCGAGGACTTCGGCGATGACTGTGCGCCGGCCGTCGAGCGACTTGCGGATGGTGCGTTCGTTATCGTCGAGCGGCTTGAGACGCTCTTCGGTCGCAGTCGTCTTTGCCTCGGCGTCGCGCAGACGCGCGGCCGTATCGATCAGCTCCTGATTGAGCTTACGGCGATCGGCGCCGATCTCCTCGATCTCATGCTTGATCGAAGCTTCGGCATCGGCCGATTTGCGCTGCTCTTCACGCGCGGCCTTGAGATCGTCGTCATGCTGTTTGAGCGTATTGAGCTGACCGGCCTTGTCGTCCTGCGCGAGCTGCAGCGGACGTTCCTGTGCCAACACCGCGGCGGCGAGGGCCATTGGCAATGCCAGCCCAAGCCCCGCGATGAGCGCGGCGCGCGGATCGAGACCACCGGCTCCCCCGAAGCAAATCATCGAGGTCACGTTACGCCCGCAAAATGGAACGACAAGGTCATTTTTCGGCCGAATCTATCGTCGCAGATTGCGACGAAATCGGGGTAGCTGGCGGCGGCAATATTAATTTTATGCGCGATGATAGGGGTGGCCGGTCAGGATCGTCGCGGCGCGATAGATCTGTTCCAGCAGCATGACGCGGACCAGCTGGTGCGGCCAGGTGGCCGAACCAAATGCGAGCAGGAAATCGGCCTTCTCGCGCAGGCTTGCAGCGAGTCCGTCGGCGCCGCCGATCAGAAAGACGACGGCCGGCCGGTTATCGGCGCGCCATTGTGCGAGCTGGGCGGCAAATGCGCCGCTGCCGAGATCTTTGCCCTGGGGGTCGAGCAGCACGACCGCGGCGCTTTTCGGAATCACGTTGGCCAGCGCGATCGATTCCTCGATCATGCGCTTGGCGGCGTCGGCCGCGCGGCTTTCCCTGATTTCAATGATCTCGATGTCACGCAGGCCCAATTGACGGCCGGTCTGCGCCGCGCGTTCGAGATAGCGCGTGCTGAGTTCGGTTTCGGGCCCTTTCAGACGCCCGACGGCGGCGACGACGATGCGCATCGTGGCGTCGAGACTATCAGCCCGGGCGCCTTGCGTCCTTGCTCGCGGCCGACCACATCTTTTCCAGATTGTAGAAGGCGCGAATTTCGGGCCGGAAAACGTGGACAATCACGTCTCCCGCATCGATCAGCACCCAGTCGCCCTGCCGCATGCCTTCGACGCGGACACGTGCGGCCCCGGCCTCCTCGATATCTTTGACGACATGATCGGCCACGGCGCTCACGTGACGCTGCGACCGGCCGCTGGTCACGACCATATAGTCGCCGATTGAGGATTTTCCGGTGAGATCGATGACAACGCTGTCCTCGGCCTTCATATCGTCAAGACGCGCGAGGACCGTTTTAAGCATCTCCTTGGCGGTCGGTTGCCTGGAGATGGATTCGGGCGAGTGACGCCGCGCCCGAGAGAGTGCAGATGTGCTCAGGGTTTCTGATCCTTTCGTTACGTTGCACTCGCTCCCGATATGAGCCGGGAGCTACGACAAAGATAGCTAGCGTCCACGCCTCTTGCTACCCCGGCGCCGCCGTTTCGCAGCCATTTTGCGGTTCCGGTTCTGCGTCCCACTTTTCTTTTTTCCGGCTGCTTTCGATCTTTTGACCTTGCCGCGCCGCTCGCTGCGGCCACGCGCGACCGTGCCTCGCCGTCCGCGAAGTGCGCGGAGCGCGGTGGAAGACAGCGGCGACTTGAGTCCGTGGAGGAAGGTCCAGACCGGCGGCTTGCGGCCCGGAAGCGAGGCGGCGTCGTATTCCGGGATACGATCGTGAGCGAGGGCGTTGCCGGCCGGGCTGGCAGCTGCGTACAGGCTCGGCCCCAGCCGGTCGATGACGGCGATCGGCACCATTTCGGTGATTTTGCGCCAGTTCTGCCAGCGATGAAAGCTCCGCAAGTTGTCTGCGCCCATGATCCAGACGAATCGGACTCCGGGGCAGCGTGCCACCAACCACGATATCGTATCGTAGGTGTATCTCGTCTTAATGACGGCTTCGAGACCCGTAATGTCGATGCGAGGATGGGATGCCAGCGCCCGGGCGGCCGCGATGCGGTCGCGCAGGGGTGCAAGACCGCGCGTGTTTTTCAGCGGATTGCCGGGGGTGACCAGCCACCAGATACGATCAAGCTTGAGGCGCTTGAGCGCCAGCAGCGCGGCTCCAAGATGCGCCTGATGCGGCGGATCGAATGTCCCGCCAAAGAGGCCGATCTTCATGCCGGGCGCGTGCGGCGGCAGCAGGCGCCCGACGGTGGCGGGGTTCTTCGGGTTCACGGGCGGATCTGACCGTTACCGTGGATGCGATAATTGAAGGTCGTTAACTGATCCACGCCCACCGGCCCGCGCGCATGCAGCCGCCCGGTGGCGATGCCGATTTCGGCACCGAAGCCGAATTCACCGCCGTCGGCGAATTGCGTCGACGCATTGTGCAGAATGATCGCGGAGTCGACTTCGCGCAGGAACTTTTCGGCAGCGGTCGAATCGTCGGTCACGATTGCATCCGTGTGATGCGAGCCGTAGCGCTCGATATGCGCGATGGCAGCATCGAGGCCATCGATGACGGCAACCGCAATGATGGCGTCGAGATATTCGGTGCTCCAGTCTTCTTCGCTCGCGGGTTTGACCCGTTTGTCGGCAGCGAGTGTCGTCTTGTCGCCGCGCACTTCGCAGCCGGCGGCGATCAACATGTCGACAAGCGGTGCAAGATGGGTCGCGGCGCAGGCACGATCGACCAGCAGCGTTTCGGCGGCGCCGCACACCCCCGTGCGGCGCATTTTTGCATTCAGTACAATTTTCTTCGCCATGTCGAGCTGCGCCCGCCTGTCGACGAACACGTGACAAACGCCTTCCAGATGGGCGAAGACCGGCACGCGGGCCTCTGCTTGCACGCGCGCTACCAGGCTTTTGCCGCCGCGCGGCACAATGACATCGATATTGCCGTCGAGGCCCGCCAGCATGGACCCGACCGCGGCGCGGTCCCGCGTGGGGACGAGCTGAATCGCGGCCTCCGGTAGTCCGGCACCGCGCAGGCCTTCGCCCAGCGCGGCCACAATGGCGCGGCTCGACCGCAAGCTGTCGGAGCCGCCGCGCAAGATCGCCGCGTTGCCGGATTTCAGGCAAAGCGTGCCCGCATCGGCCGTCACATTCGGCCGGCTTTCATAAACGATGCCGATGACACCCAGGGGGACGCGGACGCGTTCGATTCGCATTCCGTTTGGCCTGGTCCACGATTCGGTAATGGCGCCAACGGGATCCTTGAGGGCGCGAACGGCATCGATGCCGGCGGCAATCGCCTCCACGCGGCTCGCGTCGAGCGACAGGCGGTCCAGAAAGGCGCCCGCCATGCCGGCCGCGCGCGCCTCGGCGACATCCTCCTTGTTCGCGGCAATGATGTCGCCCGACTGCTTCCGCACCGCATCAGCCATCAGGGCGAGGGCCTGGTTTTTGCGCTCGGCCGGCGCCAATGCCAGCACGCGCGCCGCCGCACGGGCGCGCCGGCCGATATCGCCCATCACCGCGGCGATATCGCCAGATTTCTCAATGCTCTTGAGCGGAGCGGCCATCTTTCGCAAAAATCCGTGCAAGCCCTTGTCCTGATGGCACTTCCTATCACGTCGGATGGCTGTCTGCGAGCCGCCACGGCCGCGGGCGAGGCCGCCATGCATGCGCGGCCTCAGGTTCGGCGCTGGGGATAACGTGGATAACCGAAGCGGCACGGCAACCGAATACTAGATCTGCACATTGGGATGACAGGCTCGCGACGCTTCAGGAGGGTGTCATGGCGCACTGTTCAAGCCGACTTCCCAGCCGTTTTCCCGTGGGAACGAAATTCGTGATCGAGGGAAAACGCAGCCGGAAGGGCCAAGTGCAGGTCTACAGTCGTTATCTGGAATTTCCGGATGGCACTTTCCTGCGTCTGCCCAACAGGCCCGGCGGCCCATCCCCCGTGACCGGCCGGCGCCGGCGTTCGCGCACGCGCGGCCACTGACCCAGTCGCCGTGCGCCGGCCTCGGCCATTGGCCGACCGGCGCAGTTCACCGTCTGCAGTCGTCCCATGTCCGGAACGGTGGGGCCGGCCAACGGCCGAGCATTTGTGGGGCCAAAAGACCAACGCGGCCCCAGGCGGGACGGAACTGCCGGCCGCCGGCCGGTCTTGTCGGCCAATGGCCTGGCCCCCACACGAAAACCCCAGCCTTCGGGGACCGGGGTTGACGGGCGATTGGTCGATCGCCTTCTGCCACATGTGTCGTGCGGCCATAACGTGCGGCGGTGTACGGAGTTCCGCGCTACTCGCCGCCCAGGACCAGGTCGTCCCGGTGGATCATCTCGGTCCGGCCGGTATAGCCGAGGATCAGCAGGACATCGGCCGAAGAACGTCCCTTGATCTTTTCCGCATCCTCCGCGTCGTAGGCGACGAGGCCGCGGCCGACCTCATGGCCATCGGGGCCGCGCACGAGGACCGCATCGCCGCGCCCGAACGTGCCGTCGACCTTGATGACGCCCGCCGGCAGCAGGCTCTTGCCGCCGCGCAGCGCCCGCACGGCTCCGGCGTCGATCGTCAGCGCGCCACGCGGTTCGAGCGAGCCGGCGATCCATTTCTTGCGCGCCGTCACCGGATTGGCCGGCGTGAGAAACCAGGTGCAGGCCGCGCCGCCGCCGATCGACTGCAAAGGATGCTGTACGCGACCCGACGCGATGACCATATGCGTGCCCGCGGTGGTCGCGATCTTTCCGGCTTCGATTTTTGTCAGCATGCCGCCGCGCGCGAACTCCGAACCGGATGCTCCCGCCATGGCTTCAATATCCGGCGTAATGCGCGTGACGACGGGCACGAGCCTGGCATTGCTGCCTGCGCCGGGCGGCTTGTCGTAAAGCCCCTCGACATCCGACAACAGCACCAGCAGGTCGGCACTCATCATCGTGGCAACGCGCGCCGCAAGACGGTCATTGTCGCCGTATCGAATTTCGCTGGTTGCAACCGTGTCGTTCTCATTAATGACGGGGACGCTGTGCCACTCCAGCAGTTTTGCGATGGTCGAGCGGGCGTTGAGGTAGCGTCTGCGTTCCTCGGTGTCGCCGAGCGTGACCAGCACCTGACCGGCGGTGACGGCATGCGCACCGAGAGCCTCCGACCAGGCACGCGCCAGCGCGATCTGTCCGACCGCCGCCGCCGCCTGGCTGTCCTCCAGCTTGAGCGCACCGGCCGGCAACTTCAGCACGGCGCGCCCGAGCGCAATGGCGCCCGACGAGACAACCAGCACGTCGCAGCCCTTCTTGTGCAGGCCGGCAATATCGGCGGCGAGCGAGGTGAGCCAGTCGCGCTTGAGACCGCCGGCAGAGGAATCCACCAGCAGCGACGAGCCGACCTTCACGACGATGCGGCGGAAGTCCTTGAGGGATGGCGTTTTTGGCATTGTCCGAATGTGCGGTGCGAAAGCTTGCGCGCTCTCCTAGCACGGTGCCGCCCTACCGTCATGGATTGCCGCACCGTCGAATGGCGAGCCAGCGGGGGCCTTGAATGTTGGATTTGGCAGAAAGCCGCGCGCGCTGCGTTGCGGCAAAATCCGTTACGGACGCGACCATAAACTATCACTTTTGCGCGCGTATAACCGCACGGCCATAGTCCGTCCTGACCCGCCTCGTTAAGCTTGTCGGTGTTTCGGGAGGACAGCCATGATCCGTTTCACGATAAACGGCCAGCAGGCATCGAGCGATGCACCGCCGGCCACCCCACTGCTTTGGGTCATCAGGGAAGGACTCAAGCTCTCCGGCACCAAATATGGTTGCGGCGCCGGACTGTGCGGCGCCTGCATGGTGCATATCGACGGCAAGCGCGCCTTTTCCTGCCAGACGCAACTGAGCGAAGTCGCAGGCCGTGCGGTCACGACGATCGAGGGATTGTCCGCGGACTCCTCGCATCCCGTCCAGAAAGCCTGGCTCGCCGAAAGAGTGCCGCAATGCGGCTACTGCCAGTCCGGCCAGATCATGAGCGCGGTCGATCTGCTCAAGCAGAAGCCGCATCCGACCCGCGATGAGATTGTCGAGCATATGAGCGCGCATATCTGCCGCTGCGGCACCTATCCGCGCATTGTCCGCGCCATCGAACGCGCCGCGAAGGAGGGCTGAGCCATGAACCAGATGCTCAACGCTTCCGCCTTTGCGCCGTCGCGCCGCCAATTCATGGTCGGCGTCGCAGGATTGACGTTCGCGGTCGTCACGGAAGGTGCGCCGGCCTTTGCGGCAGTCCCCGCTGCCGTAACCGAAGGCAAGGCGATCAGCCCGTGGGTCAGCATCGCGACCGACGGCACGATTTCCATCATGTCGCCGGCGACCGAAATGGGGCAGGGCTCAACCACGGCACTCCCGCTCATCGTCGCAGAGGAGCTCGATGCCGACTGGAGCAAGGTGCGCATCGTGCCGGCGCCGGTGGTTGAAAAAATCTACGGCAATCCCGGTTTCGGCGGATTGATGTATACGGCCGGCAGCAACGCCGTGAGGAGCTACTACAAGCCGCTGCGCACTTTCGGCGCACAAGTCCGGCGCGTGCTGCTCGACAATGCGGCCAGGCACTGGAACGTGCCGCTCGAGGAATTGACCACCGAACCGAGCACCGTCGTGCACGCGAAGTCGTCGCGGCGGATGAGCTATGGCGAAGTTGCAAGCCTGGCCGAGGTGCCGGCCACCGCGCCGGAAATCAAGCCGGAAGATCTCAAAAAGCCCGAGGCATTCCGGCTGATCGGCAAGGACCTGCTGCGCGCAGAACTGCCGAACAAGATCAATGGCAGCGCCAAATACTCCATCGATGTCCAGGTGCCGGGCATGATCTACGGCGCGGTCCTGCGCAGCCCGGTGGAAGGCGGGAGCCCCGACACCTATGACGAACACAAGGCGAGGGCGGTCGCCGGGGTCATCGACGTCGTGCGGCTGCCATACGGCGTCGGCGTGCTGGCGGAAACATCATGGGCCGCTTTCAATGCGAAGGCGGAAATCGAGCGAACCATCAAATGGAATCGCACCGGAACAGCCTGGGGTTTTGACAGCGAGAAGGGCATCGAGGCATTCGCCGCGGACGCGCGCAATCCATCGGTGCCGGTCACCAGGGACTGGTTCAAGCAGGGTGACGCCGAAGGCGCGCTCGCCGGTGCAGCCACCACGGTCGACGGCGAATATCGCTGCGACTATGCCTACCACGCGCAGATGGAACCGCTGAACGCCGTCGCGTCGGTTTCACCGGAGGGCGATTCCGTCGAAGTGTGGTGCGGCTCGCAGAGCCAGACGCTGGCGAAGGATGCGCCGGCCAAGGCACTGGGAATCCCGCGTGACAAGGTGAAGCTCAACTACATGCTGCTCGGCGGCGGTTTCGGGCGGCGCGGGCATCGCGACGAGGAATTCATCATCGATGCGGTGCTGATGTCGAAACATGCCAGGCGTCCGGTGAAGGTCATGTGGACGCGCGAGGATGACGTGCACAATGGACGGCTGCGCCCGATCACCGCGCACTACATGCGCGCGGGTCTCGATTCGAGCGGAAAGATCATCTCCTGGCATCAGCGTGTCGCGGGTGATCGCGTCACGCCCTATCAGGATCCGGTGCGCTATAAGATCGCCGGGCAGAAGGATTTCATCCTGATGCTCGGCGTGGAGCTGCGCAGCTACGACATCGCGAACCAGTATTGCGGTCTCATCTTCCACGACACGGGCGTCCGCACCTCTTCGCTACGCGGAATTGGTTTCACCGCGAACAAATTCGTGGCGGAAGCCTTCATGGACGAGATCGCGCTCAAGCGCGGCGTGGATCCGGTTCAACTTCGTCTCGAACTGCTCAAGAACACCCCGCGCGGCCGCGCCGTGGTCGAGCGGGTTGCGAAGATGGCCGATTGGGGACGGAAACGGGAGGGCCGGGCGCTTGGCTTCGCGTTCATCGACTATTCGGACTCGCTGCTCGGCGGTATCGCGGAAATCTCCGTCGATCGCGGCAGCGGCCGCATCAAGGTGCATAATTTCTGGTGCACCATCGACTGCGGAAGGGCAGTGCAGCCCGACAACGTCGTCGCGCAGACCGAAAGCAGCATTGTCTACGGTCTGGGCATGGCACTTACGGAGCGCATTACCGTCAAGGACGGCGCCATCGAGCAGTCGAACTTCTACGACTATCAGGTCATGCGGATGAGTGATCTGCCGCAGATCCATATCGAGGTCATCTCGACGGACAATCCGCCGACCGGCGCCGGACAGATGGCAACGCCGGTTGTTGCCCCGGCCATCAACAGCGCATTCGCGGCCCTGACCGGTATCCGGCTACGGGAAACGCCGATGACAGCGGAGCGGGTGAAAAAGGCATTGGCATAGGTTATCGTCTACCGTCCGGTGCGACGAGCCTTGAGCGCGATCTTGGGGGTTCGCCGCGCCACCGTTCACCATCGAATTGTCGTCCGGGCAAAACGATGCGAATTGCGGCCTACGGTGCGGTACTGATGATTGCTCTTGGCAGTGTGCTGCTGGAGATGGACTGGCTTTCCGCGCCCATGTCCCCGATGGCCGACACCGAGGCCGGATTGCGCGCGGTTGCCGCTCCGGCGTCCGCGCCCGTGCAGCCTGCGGCGACCCCGAGCGCCAATATAGGCGTACCAATCGTGCCGCCGGGCCTTGCCGCGTCCCCGGCTCCGCCGCCGGCGGGCGGGGCGGCGACACCCGCAGCGCCCTCGATCGCGGAAAGCGAACCGCAGGTTCATTGCAACATCGAAGCGTGCACGGCCGCGTATCGGTCTTTCCGCGCGTCGGACTGCACATACATGCCGATCGCCGGTCAGCGCCGGCTCTGCACGAAATAAGGCCGCGGCCCGTTCCCCAAAAACGACAGCCGCGGGCACGGAACCGCTTCCGCGACCCCGGCGTTTCGCCTCAGTTGTCATCGATGCGCGGGGCGGAACCATGCAGTTCCTGGTCTATCTCACGGTGCTCATGGTTTCCGTCAGTACGGTTCTGCTGGAGGTTCACTGGCTGACCTCGCCTCCGCCGCAGGCGAAGATGGCCACACATTCCGCCCCGGCGGTGGCCGCCTCAAAGGCGGAAGGGCCGAACGCCCAGCTTAGCCCCGTCTACCCGGCAAAACCGGATGCGCCGAACACCGATCAGGCGGCCTCGGGGGCGCAGCAGGCGCCCGCAAACGCCGCCGCCGCGAATAGTCCGGCAACACCGCAGAAACCGGCTGCCGAGACGACCGGCGCCGAGGCGGGCGCCGGGAAAAATAAAAATCCGGTCACTGCAAACGCCGCGCCGGCCGCGTCCGCACAGGATCAGGCGGTATCAAATAACCAGTCGAATAACCGATGCGACATTCAGGCTTGCGCAAGCGCCTATAAATCCTTCCGGGAATCCGATTGCACCTACCAGCCGTTCGACGGGCCGCGCCGTTTCTGCGCCAGGCCTCCCGCGCAGCCAGCCGCGCGCGAGCAGAGAGACGAGCGCGACCGGCGGAGCGTGAGCAGGGACACGGACAGGCGCGACGGCAACCGCCGCGCCCGATGGCGCTCCTACGATGACGACCGTGCAATGGATATGGATGACAATGACGGCGGAGATTTTTTCTTCCGCAGCATCCGGCGCTGGTAGTTTTTCGCCGGCCGCTGATTAGTAGATCACCACCGAACGTATCGACTTGCCTTCGTGCATGAGTTCGAAGGCATCGTTGATCCTGTCGAGCGGCATGGTGTGCGTGATCAGGTCGTCGATATTGATCTTTCCCTCCATGTACCAGTCGACGATCCCGGGCACGTCGGTGCGGCCGCGCGCGCCGCCGAACGCCGTGCCGCGCCAGACGCGGCCGGTGACCAGCTGGAACGGACGCGTCGCGATCTCCTGACCGGACGCCGCAACGCCGATGATGATGCTCTCGCCCCAGCCGCGATGGCAGCATTCGAGCGCCTGACGCATGGTCGCGACATTGCCGATGCATTCGAAGGAGAAGTCGGCGCCGCCGCCGGTGAGATCGACGACGGCCTGCACGACCTTGTCGCGGCCGGTTTCGTCCGGATTGACGAAATGGGTCATGCCGAATTTTCCGGCCATCGCGCGTTTGGCGGGATTGGTGTCGATGCCGATGATCCTGTCGGCGCCGACCATGCGCGCGCCCTGGATCACGTTGAGGCCGATGCCGCCGAGCCCGAACACAGCGACATTCGCGCCCGGCCAGACCTTCGCCGTGTTGATGACGGCGCCGATGCCCGTCGTGACACCGCAGCCGATGTAACAGATCTTGTCGAAAGGGGCGTCTTCGCGGACTTTCGCGAGCGCAATTTCGGGCAGGACCGTGAAATTCGCAAAGGTCGAGCAGCCCATGTAGTGGAACACCGCGTCGCCGTCGCAGCGGAAGCGGCTGGTGCCGTCGGGCATCACGCCTTTGCCCTGCGTCGCGCGGATCGCGGTGCAGAGATTGGATCTTCGCGAAAGACAGGTTTTGCATTGCCGGCATTCCGGCGTGTAGAGCGGGATCACGTGGTCGCCCGGCTTGAGTGACGTAACGCCGGCGCCGGTCTCGCGCACAATGCCCGCGCCTTCATGTCCGAGGATCGCCGGGAAAAGCCCTTCGGGATCGGCACCTGACAGCGTGTACGCGTCGGTATGGCAGATGCCGGTCGCCTTGATCTCGACCAGCACCTCGCCGGCTTTCGGACCTTCGATGTCGATTGTCTCGATGCTGAGCGGATCGCCCGCTTTCCAGGCGACAGCGGCGCGCGTTTTCATCGCTGTGGTTTCCTCATGCCGACGTGAAGATTGCCATAGCACCGATGGCTTGTCTGTTTTCATCGCGAAGCAGGTGAAGCTGTCCGCGAAATTCCTTCGTTTCGCCGTCCCGGCAAAGCACCGGCAGGTTGAAGAACGTTCCTTCGCCATTGGCGCTGCCGGCGCTCATCGCGTGGCCGAATCCGGCCCAATGCGCGGTGCGCAGCTGCTCGGGTACGATCAGATCGAGTTTCCTGCCGATTGCGGCTCCGGCCGGATGACCGAAAAGCGCTGCTGCACCGGCGCTCCACAATTGGATGACGCCATGTGCATCGGCAACGACGATAGCGTGCTTGTCCATGATTCACCTGCTCGCGGCGCTCAGGCGGTTTCTTTCGACCGATGTTCGTCGGTCTTTTCGCGAGCGGCGTTAATGACTTTCCAGAGCGCGCGCAACACTTCCGGCACACCCTGACGCGATTGTGACGACAGCGTGAGCGGCGTCTTCCTGCTGGCCTTCCTGAGCCTGGCGGCCTGGGCCTTGATCATCTCCGGCGTCATCGCGTCGGATTTCGAAAGTGCGACGATCTCGGGTTTGTCGGCAAGACCATGCCCGTAGGCCTCGAGCTCGCCGCGAACGATCCGGTAAGCTGCGCCGGCATCCTCTGCCGTGCCGTCGATGAGATGCAGGAGCACGCGGCAGCGCTCGGTATGGCCGAGAAAACGGTCACCCAGACCCATGCCTTCGTGCGCGCCTTCGATCAGTCCCGGCAGATCGGCGATGACGAATTCGCGGCCGTCGACCTCGACGACGCCGAGTTGCGGATGCAGCGTCGTGAAAGGATAGTCGGCGATCTTCGGCCTGGCGGCGCTGACAGCTGCAAGAAAGGTAGACTTGCCGGCATTGGGCAGGCCGATGAGTCCGGCGTCTGCGATCAGCTTCAGACGCAGCCGGATTGTGCGTTCTTCGCCAGGCTGTCCCGGATTGGCGCGGCGCGGCGCGCGGTTGGTCGAAGACTTGAAATGCGCATTGCCGAACCCGCCATTGCCGCCCTTCAGGAGAGTCACGTGTTCCCCGGCTTCCGTCAGGTCGGCAAGCAAGGTCTCCCCGTCTTCTTCATAAACCTGCGTGCCGACCGGCAGCTTGAGGACAACATCCTTGCCGTTGGCGCCGGCGCGGTCCTTGCCCATGCCGTTGCCGCCGCGCTGCGCCTTGAAGTGCTGCTGATAGCGGTAGTCGATCAGCGTGTTGAGACCATTGACGGCTTCCACGATCACATCACCGCCCTTGCCGCCGTCGCCTCCATTGGGCCCGCCGAGCTCAATGAATTTCTCGCGCCGGAACGACACGCAGCCGTTTCCGCCCGCGCCTGACGCAACATAGACCTTGGCCTCGTCGAGGAACTTCATGGCGGCAGGGTATATCGCATCACGGCGGCATCCGCCAAAGCCGATCGAATGCGTTGGTTATTCCGCTTCCTTGAGTGCCGCGAGAAGCCGGCGCCGGGCGCGGGCGAGCCGCGACATCACCGTCCCGATCGGGACGTCGGTCGCAGCGGCGATCTCACGGTAGTCGAGGCCTTCAATATCGCGCAGCACGAGGGTCTCGCGGAACGGCGCCGGCAGTGCGCCGATCGCCGCCCGCAATCGCTCGGCATCGACCTTGGCGATCAATGCTGCCTCGGGCGTCGCGTCATCCGGTTCGCCCGGGTTCGCCCGCTCGATCTCGACGGCCTCAAGATCTTCAACCGTCACGATCGCGGCCGGCCGATTCTTGCGCAGCCACGAATAGGCGGTGTTGCGCACGATGCTCAGCACCCAGGAGCGGGGGCTGCCGCCGGCATATTCGCGGATGGCGCGAAACGCGCGCAGGAATGCATCCTGCACCACGTCTTCGGCGTCGGTGCGATTGCCGGTGAGCCAGTGCGCGAGGCGATAGGCTTCATCGATATGCGGCATCACGACATTCCGAAAGCGCGCGCTGTCGTCCAGTCCGTTCATCGGATCCTGCGCGCCGCGGGCAACCAACCGCATTGTTGGCCCTTCAGATTTGATTGGTCCGGTCCTGACCGGCAGAGACGTGATCGACATGGCACCGGTCCCGACGGCTATAGCTCGTTTTGACTGGTGCGGAACAGATGCGCGAACTCATCCAGCTCTTTCGCCTCGAGATCGGAAATTGCCCAGTAGGTGAGACCATTTTCGGTCCAGTGCACGACATTGTAGCCGTTGACGCTGGCCGGGACTCTGCCCAGTTCAAACCGGCTGCCCGCAGGCACCGCGCTCAGGCTGATGATGTGCCTGGCGCGCCGGTAGACGAGCGTCGAAACGGGAGTCGTGCCGACGACGTCGATACGGCCGCCGACCAGCTGGAAATCCTCCTTGCCGAGATCGACGACGCGCGGCGAGTCCGGAATGCGGCCGTTGAACCACGGCTTCACGGTATGGCGATCGGATGACACGACGTCGACAGGTTCGGCAGCCATCAACGAGCGGATGTGATCGGCGACGAGCGCGTCAGCAACCATGATCGGCTGCTCCTGCGAACCGACGACGAGCCAGGTCGAACCGCTGGCGAGCATGGCCGTCACCGCGATCGATGCCGCCAATGCGCGCCAGGAGACCGGCCGTGACGGCCTGGCGCGCCCGCGTGCGATGCCGCCGACCGACGCCTCAATGCGCGCGCGCAAATCCGCCGGCGCGGTCTCGCGCGGCAGACGTTCGTGCATCAGTTGCTGCAGGGCTTTCACGCGCTCGGCCTCGGCCGCGAGGGCGGCCTCCTTGCCCATTTGCTGCGCGATGCCAAGTGCATTGGCCGGATCAAGTTCGCCGTCGAGATAGGCGTGGACCAGCAGCACCGAGTTATCATCAGGCTTTGATTGGGTCATCGGTATCTTCCCAAGGGAAAAAGCCGGACCGGCAATTCACGGCCGGATTTTCCTGCTCCATATTGACACATATCACGGGTTCCGAAATGGGCGCGGCAATTCATGAAGAGGACTCGTCTCCGTGCCGATTCATTCCCGTGATCGGCAAATTTTTGCGGCCGGAGAGGCAGGGCGGGCCGTGGCCCGCCCTGCGTTTTGATCAGTAATTACGCAGCATTTCGTTGTAGCCGATGCTGCCGCCTCCGGTTGTTGAGGCGGAGGAGAGGCCGAAGCCGCCGGGCGCGGCGGCATAAGCGCTCAAGCCACTCTGCCGGACCGCCATCCTGTCTGCCTTTTGCGCGCCCGAGCGGTACGAGAACTGCAGCACATTGCCGGTGCCGGCTTCGGGATCGAACGATTGGGCCAAGGCCGGCGCGCCGAGTGCGGCTGTGACGGCCAGCGCCGCCAGAAATCTGGTTACGAGAGGCGTTTTCACGATAAGTCTCCTGGGATTTGCGATTTCAAAGTCATCGGGGGTGGGGTGGCACGCGGCTCCTTTGATGCCGCGGGACGCGAGCCGTTGGGGCCGCGCACCGATAAGACTGAACATCGGCTGCCAAATTCCCCGTCTGCACGTCGCCGGCGTCTTTCGCGCGATAACATTTTTATGAAAGAGACCCGAAACAATGTTTGGGAATTTTTATTCGCCGGTTATGCGCCTGCACCGATGACATGTTTGTGATACCGGTCCGCGCGGGAATAAATCTCCGGCTCTTCCAGTCTCCTTGCTGCAGGCGTGCACACTCACAAAGGAGACGAACAATGGCAGAGCATGATGACGGCATGAATCGCCGAAAGGTACTCGAATGCATGACATGGGCTGGCACCGGCGTGCTCTGGACTGTCGCCGGCGGCGTGCCCGCGTCGCTCGGCATCATCGATGAGGCGCTGGCCGCACAGCAGAAAGGCTTCACCTTCCTGCAGATCAGCGACAGCCATATGGGCTTCGACAAGCCCGCCAATCCGAACGCGAAGGGCACGCTGGAAGAATGCATCGCGCGCGTGCGTGCGCTGCCGTCGCGCCCGGCATTCATGATTCATACCGGCGACATATCGCATCTGTCGAAGCCGTCGGAATTCGACGATGCCGACCGCATTATCTCCGAAGCCCGCCTCGACGTGCATTATGTTCCCGGCGAGCACGATCTGCTCGATGAAGATCAAGGCAAGCTCTATCGCGACCGTTACGGCCGGGGCTCGCAGGGTGCCGGCTGGTACAGCTTCGACGCCGATGGCGTGCATTTCATCGGCCTGGTCAATGTCGTCAATCTGAAAGCCGGCGGTCT
>DATEKG010000022.1:0-2592 GCA_035277565.1 Pseudolabrys sp. | reverse complement strand
ATTTGACGCATTACCAAGCGAACGTCACGGAGGGGTGGGACGACGCATGAGCCCGTGGGACGAGTACCGCGTAAGGGCTGCCGAGTTGATCGCAAGAGCTGCTGGCGAATCCGATCCTCAGATCCAGGCCGAGCTTGAAGGTTTGGCGCGCAGTTATATGCGCCTGGCCTCGCAGGCGGAGCAAAAGAGTCAGCTCGACCTGACATATGAGACGCCTTTGCCTCGCGATCCGGATGCTCCGAAGCACTGAACGCGAGGGCGTGCGTTCGCCGGAGCGATGATCGGCCGCACGCAGGCTGCCGCGATCGCGCCGCAAGGCCTGCGCCTGCCGGCCAATGAGTTCGCGGCCGTCGACAAGGTTCAGTTCGTGTATCGCGGCCGGCGCTACTGCTGGTACTGGGACGCATGGCATGGTCCGGGCTGGTACTGGTGCGGCTATGAATGGCGCCGCGGCTTCGGCTGGGGCGGCCCTTCCGGATGGCGCGGCTGGCGCAGACCTGTCCACCACCGGCCGCCGGCAGTTCGCCCGTCAAGGCCAAACCGGCCGCCGGGAGCTCACCGGCCGGGCGGAAACAGGCCGGGAGCCAATCGGCCCGGCGGCGGCAATCGTCCCGGAGGCAATCGACCGGGCGGCGGTGGCGGCGGTTCCAGACCCGATCGCTCCGGCGGCGGCAATAATTGATCCGGCGCTGACGCGACCTTTCTTCGCGCAATTGAACTGAAGCGGGCGTCAGCGGTTTATCTCCCGCCGGAGATAAAGATGAAGATGCCTGTTGTTCCGTACTTCATCGTCATGGGGGTTGTCTTGATGGGCCTCCTGATCTTGTCGGACAACTATCTCACCGCCGGTCCCTCGCCATTTGCCGGATCGCAATCCATCGGAATATCAAGACCATTCAAGGCCGAGCCGGAACGTTCGCCTTATTCAGTGACCGCCACGAATTTTGCCGCCGCCGCAGAGCCGCAGTCTTCCGCCGCATCGGACGCTTTTGATAAATCCGCCGACAAGATTGCGAAGAGCCATTCACGAGTCGTGACGGCGCGACGAAATGAAGACCGCCCCGTCATGAGACGGGTTGCCCAGAATCCCTACGATGCCCTCATCGCCATCCATTAGGAACCCGGGTTGCGCAGAACGACACAATCTCCTCCGGCCACGTGAATTTTCCTGCAGATGTCGTTGGCGAGCGCGCGCGACTCTGCCCCAACCCTGACCTGATAACGGGGCAGCGCGCTGGCGCGGCGTTCGAACAGGATCGGATCTTTTCCGGCCAATATGTCGGCAAATCGCCGCTGAAGTGCGGCATATCGATCCATCATTTTCTGACGCGACCTGTCTGCGCCGAGGATCGCGCCCCAGGGCTGGATTGCACCGGTCACGACATGCTGCTGCAGGGACGCGAGAAAAGTCGCCGGCGGTTCCTTGAGCCTGGCCATGAGTGTCGCGCAGCTCACATCGCCCGAATCCTTGAGCTTCACGTCCTCGCCCGCTGCCCAGTCGTCAATGGAATTGCCGGTGACCGCGAGGACATATGAGCGTGTCTGGGCCGGCATCGAGGCCGTGCCGGCAATCCACGCCCGGACGCGGGCGGGTCCCGCATTGTATGCAGCCGCGGCCAGGCCGAGATTGCCGAACCGGGTGCGCAGATCCTTGAGAAATTCCGCCGCTTTCGGTAACGCGTCGATGGGATTGAACGGGTCCAGCAGGTCGCGTTCGGCCGCGGTACCCGGCATGAATTGCGCAATTCCCAGTGCGTGCTTGCCGCCCCGCGTTGATGGACCAACCGCACCCGGCCGGAAACGGCTCTCGCGCCAGATCAGGCGCACGAAAAACTCGACGGGGAGTCCGTTGGCGCGCGCCGCTGATTCGATGAGAAGGCACATCGACTGCCGCGCCTGGCCGGCCGGCGCGTCTTGATTCGCCGCTGAAGCATCGCCGGAAGGTTGCGCCGGTTCCTGCGCGACGGAAGGAATTGCCGGGAGCAGGAGCCCGAAGATCAGAAACACAACGCAATGCAACTTCAATCGAACGATGAAATGCACCGTGTGTCGCCCTTATTCCGGGCTGGGATGGTCCCGGTCACTTTGCCACGATCCGCGACCGATCCTTCCTGTCCAGGTAAAATTTTCGACCGACGACGATAAACATGGCAAAGGAACGTTTCAGCCAAGCCGTCGTTCCATTTCGGACCCGGAGGCGCGATAACGGCCGATGTCAATGAAAGAGCGCCGACCCGCGGCCTTTGAAGTCCGCGAACGCAGGCAATCCCGAGGAGAACGCAGGATAAGCTAATCCCCTCTTGCGTCCTCCACGAGCCTGGCCAGCTTCACCATGTCGACGACCCTGAGGCCGCCGTGCTCACGACGCAGCAATCCAGTCGAGATGAGACGACTCAGTTCGCGTGAATCCGCTTCCCGATGCGGGCTGACACGGCCGGTGATGCGAGCGAATCGGCCTTGTCAGCAGCGAATGATCGTTATTGCCTGCTGTTTGTCGGAACCAACCGTTTCTACGCGGCACGCTGGCGCCGGCGCGAACGATGGCGGCGGCGGAGGATTGGGGGTGTCTGCAAGAAAGCCGGGCGGGTAACG
>DATEKG010000021.1:0-29354 GCA_035277565.1 Pseudolabrys sp. | reverse complement strand
CCGCAGCAGAGCGATGACCGTCAGGACGAAGTTGCGCCAGGCATGTTCCCAAATTCATCAGCGGTTGGCGCGATGCAGGCCCAGCCGCCATGGGACGGCCGGATGGATCCGCAATTTCTCCGCCAGGAGGTGCCGTACAGCGGAAGGGAAGCGGCTGGTACCGTCATAATCGATACGCCGAACCATTTTCTTTACCTTGTCGAGTCAGACGGCCGGGCGCTTCGCTACGGAATCGGGGTGGGCCGGCCCGGTTTCACCTGGTCGGGCGTTCACACAATCTCGGCAAAAAAAGAGTGGCCGGATTGGGTGCCGCCGGATGAGATGATCAAGCGCCAGCCTTATTTGCCGCACTTTGTGGCCGGTGGCCCAAACAATCCGCTTGGCGCCCGTGCGCTCTATCTTGGGTCGACGCTCTACCGGATTCATGGTTCGAACGAGCCGTGGACGATCGGCAAAAATGTCTCATCAGGATGCATCCGGATGCGCAACGCCGACGTGATCGACCTCTTCGGACGGGTAAAGGTCGGCACCAAAGTCGTCGTGCTCTGACGGCTTACACGCTGTCGCCGCTGCCGAAGTCGCCACCCCCAAAGTCGCCGTCGTCGAAGCCGCCGCCATCGTCACCGCTAAAATCGGTCGTATCCGCTCCGTTGTCGTCAAGGAGTTGCGATGGCTGCGCATTGTTCCCAATGTCGTTGACGCCGGCATCGCGCGCCATGTCGCTTCCTGATGCGCTGTTATCCCACGGCGAATTAGCGGGTGGCATTGCTGCAAATGCGCTGGCACCATGGTGTCCGAACATTGAGCTGATCGAGTTGAGCAGCAGCGCGCCCCCTATGACACCGGCTGCCGACGCCGCGGCGGTGCCGAGAAAGGAACCGCCGGGTGACGGCGCTGCACTCGCCATGGCGCCGCCGCTGTTCCAGCGTGGATCCGGTCCGGATGGTGTATTTGCATGTACGCTCGGAACCGACGTTCCGCCTGAACGGCCGCCAAGCGCTTGACGCATGCTGTCGAGAAAGCCGCCGCTTGCCGCCGGGGCTTCACCGCTGCCGCTCAGTTCGCGAATACGGGCGTCGGCTCGTCTGAGCGCTTCGTCCTGCACCAGCGCGGTCTGCACCAATGCGTAAACAGCGTTGGGAGCGCGGCTGAGCCCTTCTGCGATCGCGCGCTCCGCGTCGGCGTCGCGCGGCGCCGTTTCGAGCCGGGCGAGCCGGTCAAAAAGGCCGTCAATCAACTGCCGTTCCTGTGGGGTCATCATACTCTCCCGTGACTGTTCACGGTTACTTAGGCGCGGCAATGGCCAGCGCTAGTGGGGTCGCGCCAGCGCGACATTGTGGCGGGAAAGCGCTCTCGCAAAGGCATCGGAGCTGAAATAGGCAAATTCGCGCTCACGCAGCGTGGTCACATGGTCGAGCGCCGCGAGTTCGGTGTCCACGAAACCCGGATGACACATGACAAGTCCTCCATCGGGAAGGCCAGCGAGGAAACGCGGAAAAAGCATCGCGATGTGGGCGTCGGGTCTGAACGCATAGGTTCCGGCAAATCCAGGGTTGAACATGATGCCAAGCTTTCTCGCTTTGCGACGAAAGCCCAGGCTCAGGATATCGAGCGTAAGCGCCTTGCGGTCGTGAAGGCGAGAAAACCGCCCACGGCCGCACTGCCGGACCCAGGCCCGCGGCGCTTCCTCGGCCGCGACCTTGAGGAAAACGTCACGCACCTGAGGAAATAACTGCACGTGCTGGTGACCATCAAGGAAATCCGGCGGGTGCCCGAAGGCATCGGTGAACATGCGCACCTGCGCCGCAATCTCGATCGCCAGCCGCGCCGGCTGCAATCGCCGCGCGGTCGCGGTGCGGAGCATGGCGTTGAGCGGCATGAACTGTCCGTTCCGCGTTGGCGCAAAATCGCCCGCGACCGGCTTGAACGGTGCAGTGAGTGTCACGTGCAGGCCGATCGCCGCCCGCTTCCTGTCCGAATTGAGTGTGGCAAGCGCGAACGCTTCGTCGCTGCTGAAATTCGGAGATGCCACCATCACCGATGCCGCATTGATCCGCTCGCGCAGCACAAGCTCGCGAATGGCGGTGCTCACGCCCGGTGAAATTCCGTAGTCGTCCGCGCAAAGCCAGATTCGCCGGAGGCCCGATTGCATGTCGCGGCGGCTACTCGGCCGCGCGCGACGTCTCGGGTCGCGCTTTGGCTGCTTCGCTTGCCCGCCTCACGCTGTGTTCGGCGACGAAATAGACGGGCCGTCCCTTGATCTCCGAGAGCATCTTCCCGACATATTCGCCGAGCACGCCGATCAGAATAAGCTGAACGCCGCCGATCACCATCACGCTGACAACGAGCGACGGATAGCCCGGCACATCCTTGCCGTAGAGAAGCGTTTCAAGAACGATCCAGCTGCCGAAGAACAGTGCCGTTACGGCAAGCACCACGCCGAGCAGACTTGCGACGCGCAGCGGGGCAACCGAGAAGGATGTCAAGCCCTCGATCGACAGACCTATGAGCGTCCATAGGTTCCAGCTGGTGGTGCCGTGCTCGCGTTTGGCGGGCTCATAGTCGACGCGCACCTGGCGGAAGCCGATCCAGCTCGATAGTCCTTTGAAAAACCGGTTGCGTTCAGGCATTTGCCGCAGCGCCTTTGCTGCGCGCGCCGACAGCAGGCGGAAGTCACCGGCATCTTCCGGAATTTTGTGACGGGAGCCCCAATTGAGCAGGGAATAGAACCAGCGGACCCCCAGGCGCCGCATCCACGATTCATTTTCGCGGTGGGCTTTGGCGGTGTAGACCACATCGTAGCCGTCATCAAGCCAGCGCGAGACCAGCGTGTCGATCATGCTCGGGGGATGCTGGCCGTCGCCGTCCATGAACAGGATCGCCCCGGGGCCGGCGTGATCGAGGCCCGCGAGAAGCGCTGCTTCCTTGCCGAAATTGCGGGACAGGGTGACAACCTGGATGTCGAGCGGAAGTGCAGGCAGCGACCGGGCCACATCGCTGGTGCCGTCGTGGCTTCCGTCATCGACATAGATCACTTCAAGATGCAGTCTGCGTCTCGTCTGCAGATAGCGTGCGACCTCCGCAATCCGTTCATGCAGGTCGGGAAGACCACGCGCCTCGTTCAGCAGCGGCACGACAATCGACAGCCGCTCGCCGGACGACGGCCGGCCGCGTGCGCCTGTTTTGGTCGTTTTTGCCGCCATTTCCGGTTGACCTGTCGCTTCTCTTCCGTCCGTGATCTATACCGCACCAGGGGCGCGCTGTCGCGGCCCGCCCTACCGGAGCAAGTTTTGCCGTGCTAAGCGAGCGCGGATAATGATCCCGGCGCCCCTCCAAAATGTCCTCGATCGACTTTCTGCGGCATGGCACGAGCGCGCCATTGTCCTCAAGGCCGCGAGCTTTGCGGTCGTGGGTGTGGTCAATTCGATCATCGATTTCAGCGTGTTTTCCTTTTCCTACTATTACGCCGGTCTGCCGATCATCGTATCCAACACGCTCGCTTGGGCGATCGCCGTGACCGGCTCATACGTGATGAATTCGACGATTACCTTCGCCGCCGAGTCCGGGCGAAGGCTCCATCTCAGAGGTTATCTTGGCTTCGCGCTGTCGCAGGTCATGGGCTTTTTCGCCAACACCGCAACGGTGTGGTGCCTGGTCGAATTGCTGACGGTTCCCGCCTGGGCCGCGAAAGTGGCCGCGCTCGGTGTCAGCTTCGTTGTCAATTTCTCCCTCTCGCATTTTTTGGTCTTCCGCGCGCAATCGCAACGGAATCCCAAGTGAACGCCGAAAGAGTCCCCGATGAAGCATGATGACAATCTCACTGCCCGGCTTCCGAACTTTGTTACCCATCTCGAATGCGCAATGACCGGTGAGCGGCACGAGGCTGACCAGGTGCATAACCTGTCGCGCGCGGGCAAACCGCTGCTGGTTCGTTACGATCTCGCCGGTGTGCGCAAAGCCTTCAGCAAGGAGGCGCTGGCGCGACGGCCCGCCGATCTGTGGCGATATCGCGAATTGCTTCCGGTGCGCCGGCCCCAGGACATCGTCAGCCTGGGCGAGGTCATGACACCGATCGTGCCGATGCCGCGTCTCTCTGCAAAGCTCGGCGGCGGCGAAATTCTCATCAAGGACGAAGGACGCTTGCCGACCGGCTCATTCAAGGCGCGCGGCCTGGTGATGGCCGTCTCGATGGCGAAAGCGCTGGGTATCAAGCATATGGCGATGCCAACCAACGGCAATGCCGGTGCAGCGCTCGCGGCTTATGCGTCACGGGCCGGCATCAGGACGACGATATTCTGCCCGGAGGACACGCCGGAAGTGAATGTCAGCGAAATCGCGTTGCAGGGCGCCGCGGTCTATCGCGTCAACGGCCTTATCGATGACTGCGGCAAGATTGTCGGCGAAGGGAAAGCCAGGCTTGGCTGGTTTGATACGTCGACCTTGAAGGAACCGTACCGGATCGAAGGCAAGAAGACGATGGGCCTTGAGCTCGCCGAGCAACTTGGCTGGCAGGTTCCCGATGCGATTTTTTATCCGACCGGCGGCGGCACGGGCCTGATCGGCATGTGGAAGGCCTTCGCGGAACTGGAAGCGATCGGGTTCATCGGCAAAAAACGGCCGCGCATGATCGCGGTGCAGGCCGCCGGCTGCGCCCCGATGGTGAAAGCCTATGAGGCGGGCGAAGAGCACGCGCCGCGATGGGAAAACGCGCACACCATAGCGTCAGGTATTCGCGTGCCGCAGGCGGTCGGCGATTTTCTCATCCTGCGCGCAGTGCGCGAGAGCGGAGGTTTCGCGATTGCGGTGCCGGACGAGGCCATCAGTGCCGCGCTTGACGAGATGGCGTGTGAGGAAGGCTTCCTGCTTTGTCCCGAAGGGGCGGCAACTTACGCCGCCTACAAGCAGAGCCTGGCAGACGGCCGCGTGCAGCGGACCGATCAGGTCATGCTGTTCAACTGTGCAAGCGGCCTGAAGTATCCGCTGCCCAGGATCGAGCGCAAGCTCGACCGGCACAAGCCGATCGACTACGCGGCCTTGTAGGTCGTTTCAGAAATCATCGCCCATTCTGCGCAAGCGTGAAAGCAGTTGCATCAGAGCCCGGCTTCCAGCTTGGCAAACAGCGGGTTGTCGCGCGAAAAGACGTAACCCAACTCGGCGACCGCAACGGCTTCGGCGCCGCTTTCACGAAGGAAATTCGTAAGCGCATAAACCTGATCCGGCGGGCAGTGTAGCGTGAGCATCCCCGTCGGGGTCGCTCCGCCGAACGGCGTTTCGATATTGAACTTTCGCTTCGCGTTTTCGACCAGCATGTCGGTGCCGGCTGCAAAGCGCGCACGCACCTCGCGGAAGGCCCGGGCCCGGGCCTGCGCCGCGAGACGGTCGAGAATGATCCGCACGGTATCACGTTCGCTCTTGCCCCAGGTGGCGCTGCGTGCCGCCACCAGATTCGCCTGCGAACGCAGGATCGTACCGTCCTCCACTACCTTGAGCCCATTGGCCGCGAGAGTGGCTCCGGTGGTCGTGATGTCGACAATCATTTCGGCGGTGCCGGCCGCGGGCGCGCCTTCGGTTGCGCCGGAGCTTTCGACGATGCGGTAGTCGATGATCCCGTGTGCCGAAAAGAAATCACGGGTGAGATTGATATACTTGGTTGCCACGCGCATCTTGCGGTCGTGGTTCTGGTGGAACGCCGTGGCGACATCGTCGACATCGGCCATGGTGCGGACGTCGATCCATGCCTGCGGAACGGCAACGACGACGTTTGCGAAGCCGAATCCGAGCCCCTCGATCAGGATCACGCGGCTGTCCGCATCGGGGATCATCTCCCGAACGAGGTCTTCGCCCGTGACACCCAGATGAACCGCACCGGCCGCAAGCTGGCTCGTAATTTCGGAGGCCGACAGATAAGCGATCTCGACACCGTCGAGGCCGGCGATTGTACCGCGATAGTCGCGCGCACCGCGCGGCTTGACCAGGGTCAGGCCGGCGCGTGCGAAGAATGCTTCCGCATTTTCCTGCAGCCGGCCTTTCGCCGGCACGGCGAGGATCAGAGGCCCGTTCATGAGCGGGCTCCGTAAACGGCAAGACGCTCGATCCATACGGCGAAGCCTACCGCCGGTGTTGAGTGCGGGGCACCAAGCCGCGCGAGCAATTCATCATAGCGACCGCCGGCCACGAGAGGATCCCCGGTGCGCTTTGGATCAGTCAGTTCGAACACCAGGCCCGTGTAGTAGTCGAAGCCGCGTCCGAAGGATGTGGAAAATCGAATTTGCTTCACATCGACGCCGCGAGCTTCCAGAAATCCGGTTCGGCTCTCGAACTGATCGAGGACCGGGTCGAGCGCCGCAACCATGTCGGTTTCATTGGCAAGCGAGCGAAGCGCGGCGGCCGCGTCGTCAGGGTTGCCTTGAACAGCCAGAAACCGCTCGATCAAGCCCCGGACATCGCCGGGCAGCCTGGCGCTGCCGCCGAGCGCCGACTGTTCGAGGAAACGGTCGGCGATCTCGCTGACCGAGCGCCCGCCGACCGCGTTGATGCCGGCGATCGACAGCAAGTCGGTCACGAGCGCACGCGCTGCTTTCGGATCCGAGCCCGCGAGGGCGGCAAGCACGCCCTGATATTCCGGGCGCGCGTTGTTGCCTCCGAGCACCAGGCGATCGAGATCCTGTGCAAGATTGGTCTTGCGGTTGAAATCCTTTATCAGGCGCCGCTTCCAGGCCGGCGGCAGATCGAGCGCGGCAACAAGAGCGGCGAAGAGCGAGACGTCGCCGATCTGGATGTCGGGAACGGGCAGGCCGTAATGCGCCGTTGCTTCAAGTCCGAGCGCGAGCATTTCCGCGTCGGCTGCAGGCTTGTCGGTGCGCCCAAACGACTCGATGCCGGCCTGCAGAAATTCACCGGGACCGTCGGCGCGGTGACGGAAGACGGGGCCGAGGTAACAGTAACCCGCCGGCTTTCCGGCAAGCCGTGACGCCAGATATTCGCGCGAAACGGGAATCGTGAGGTCGGGCCGCAGACAAAATTCGTCGCCGTCCGGTGCGGTGGTCAGATACATCCGGCGCCGGATGTCCTCGCCGGACAGGTCAAGGAACGGCTCGGCCGGCTGCAGCATGGCGGGCGCCACGCGCGCGTAGCCGGCGCGCTCATAAGAGGCGACAAGCGCCTCAGCGCGCGCATCCGGTGCCTGGCTCGGCGTTGTCAGACTCGCGTCCATTGGCTTGCAAACGACTGTTGGTCCGGGGTTCGCGCCCCGGCCTTTAGCATGGCGGTCTTAAGGATTCGACGCCGTTTGTCGGCTGGCCTTAACGGGTGGGTCAGGCAAATCTTTGTTGTCGTTAACAAATTTCAAGCGCGCTGTTCCGGACGCCGTCGCCGAAGCCCGGGCCGGGCCCGCCTGAGCATATGCCGCAGAACGGGTAAGGGAAATTCAATACACCCCGCGTTCACTGGGGCGACGTGGGAGGCATCACAATGGGCGATACGGTTCCCCGGTCGGTCGTCGAGGCGTTTTACCGTACCCTTTCGAAACGCGATGCAGCCGCACTTGCGTCGTTTCTCCACGACGATGTGGCATGGACCATTAGCGGTCCGGTCGACATTCTACCGTATTGCGGTCAACGCAAAGGCAAGGGCGAGGTGATGGCGCTTCTCACTCGCGAAATTCCGACGCACCTGCAAAGGCTGCGCTTTGCCGCCAAAACGATGCTGGTCGACGGTGACCGTGCAGCCATACTCGGACGCCTGACGGCGACCAAAGGCGAGGGCGGCCGTTCCGTCAGCTACCGGATCGCGCATTTCATCCAGTTTTGCGACAACAAGGTGATCGACTACGTTTCGATCATTGACAGCTTCGATGCGGTCGAGCAGATGCTCGGACACAGCATTGACGCTCACGACGGCTACCGGATCGAGGGCGATAGAGTCCCTGTCTGAACGGCCTGTGACGCGGGTCACAGCCGTAGTAGCGTTCCGGGCCTGGCCTGACGTCGCGATCATTCGAACATTCCTTGGAGCCATTCACATGCGCCGCCAACTCGTTGCCGCCGCTGTCTGCGTGCTGGTTGCATCGCCTGCGCTCGCCGTCGACCTGCCGACCCGCAAGGCGGGATTGTGGGAACTCAAGATGGAATTCCAGGGCCGCAATCTGCCAACTCAGCTGATGCAGCAATGCACCGATGCCGCGAGCGACCGATTGATGACACTGAATTTCGGCGGAACGGCCGAGCGCAATTGCCAGAAGCGTGACATTCATAACAACGGCGCCACGATCACCGTGGATTCCGTTTGCAGCTTCGGCAATATGACAACAACCTCGCATGCGGTGGTCAGCGGCGACTTCAACAGCGCCTATACAGTGCAGATCAATTCGACCCGCCAGGGCGGGCGGCCCGTTCCCGGCGCGGCGCCGGGCGGAGAATCGCATATGACGATCGCCGCGAAATGGCTCGGCCCCTGTGCGGCCGGCCAGAGGCCGGGCGACGTGATGATGGGCAACGGCATGAAGATGAACGTGCTCGATTTGCAGAAGGCCGGCGGCCCGCAGCGTCAGCACTAGCCGAAACGAAGGCTCTCTTGTGCGCACAGGCTTGCATCAGGCGAGCCTGTGGCGCGCCAGCAGCTTTCTGACGGCCTCGACGAGGTCCGCCTCCCTGGCCGCGAACTGAGCCTCGGCCTGTTTTTTCAGATATTCGTCGCGGTCCTTGATATCGGCGATCGCGGCGCCGAGGATCAGATCCTTGATTTGTACCTCACCGCGCGCTTTTTCGTCGCCGCCCTGGATGATGGCGCAAGGCGAACCCCGCTTGTCAGCATATTTAAGCTGCGCGCCGATATTGTTTTTTGGATTGCCGAGATAGAGCTCCGCCCGGATATTGGCGGCGCGCAGCATCGACACCATGCGCTGATAGTCGGCAATCCGCTCGCGGTCGAATACGGTGACCACCACCGGGCCGGACGCGCTTTTTTCGCCGAGCTTGCCGAGCGCGGCCAGCGCGGCCTGCAGCCGGGAGACGCCGATAGAAAATCCCGTCGCCGGCACCGGCTCGCCACGGAACCGCGACACCAGTCCGTCGTAGCGCCCGCCGCCGCCGACCGAGCCGAAACGGACAGGCCGCCCTTTCTCGTCCTTGATCTCGAATGTGAGTTCAACTTCGAAAACGGGACCCGTGTAATATTCAAGTCCGCGCACGACGGTCCTGTCGATGCGCACGCGGTCGTGGTAGCCCGACGCGCGCACAAGCGAAGCGATTTCCGAGAGCTCTTTCTCGCCGGGCAAGCCTGCATCGCCGGCCGAGTAACCTTCGCCGGTAATCGCGGCGATCAGCCCTGCGATTTGTGGGTCCGACAGTTCGGCGCCCCTGGTGAAATCACCGCTTTCGTCCTTGCGGCCCTTGCCAAGCAGCATCCTGACGCCGTCAACACCAAGCCGATCAAGCTTGTCGACGGCGCGCATGGTCGCAAGCCGTCTCTCGGCCGGCACGTTCAGCTTGTCCATCGCGCTGTCGAGGACTTTCCGACTGTTCACTTTCACGACATAACTGCCGCGCGGCACGCCCAGCGCTTCCATCGTATCGGCGGCGAGCATGCACATCTCGGCGTCGGCCGCCATGGACGCGGCGCCCACCGTGTCGGCGTCGAACTGCATGAACTGCCGGTAGCGGCCGGGGCCGGGCTTTTCATTTCTGAACACCCAGCCATAGCGATAGCTGCGGTACGGGAGCGCGAGGTTCTGAAAATTTTCCGCAACGTAGCGCGCAAGCGGCGCGGTCAGGTCATATCTCAGCGAAAGCCACTGCTCGTCGTCGTCCTGAAATGAGAAAACGCCTTCATTCGGACGGTCCTGGTCAGGCAGGAATTTGCCGAGGACATCGGTATATTCGATCGCCGGCGTTTCCACGGGTTCGAAGCCGTAACGTTCGAACACCAGGCGGATGGCCTCCACCATGTGGCGGGTGGCTGCGATCTCGGCAGAGCCGCGATCGGCAAGGCCGCGGGGCAGGCGCGCTTTGAGCTTGCTCGGTTTGCCGGGTTTATTGGGCATCAGCGGTCTTCATATCAGAGGCGCGCGTTACAGCAACGCTCTATACCGTCTCGATACAGCCTTAAGCGGGCTTGTTCCGGCCATCCACGCCTTTATCTGTTAAATGAGAGAAGCTGCAGATGCCCGGCGTGGAAGTCGGGCAAGGCACCCGTTACGGTGACAGGTCATGGCACAAGCACAAACACAGGCGAAAATCGGTCTCCCCAACGATCTCGAGCCCTACTGGATGCCGTTCACGGCCAATCGGGCCTTCAAGAAACGGCCGCGAATGATCGTCGGCGCCAAGGACATGCATTACGTAACGACTGACGGCCGCAAGCTCCTCGACGGCTCCGCCGGCTTGTGGTGCACCAACGCCGGCCATAATCGGGACCCGATCGTGGCCGCGATCCAGCAGGAGGCTGCCGTGCTCGACTACGCGCCTGCCTTCCAGTTCGGCCATCCCAAGGCCTTCGAGCTGGCGAGCCGGGTGGCCGCGCTCGCGCCCGGCGACCTCGATCACGTCTTTTTCTGCAATTCCGGCTCGGAGGCGGTCGACACCGCGCTCAAGATCGCGCTCGCCTATCACAATGTGCGCGGCAATGGTTCGCGCGTGCGTCTCATCGGCCGTGAGCGCGGCTATCACGGAGTCGGCTTCGGCGGCATCGCCGTTGGCGGCATCGTGAACAACCGCAAGCAGTTCGGCGCGCTGCTTGCCGGCGTCGACCACCTCTCGACGACTTACAACCGCGAAAAGCAGGCGTTCACGGTCGGCGAGCCAGAATGGGGCGCGCATCTGGCTGACGAACTCGATCGTCTGGTCGCATTGCATGATGCTTCGACCATTGCTGCAGTGATCGTCGAGCCACTGGCGGCATCGACCGGCGTCATCCCCGCGCCGAAAGGTTATCTCGAGCGTCTGCGCGCCATCTGCGACAAGCATGGCATTCTTCTTGTCTTTGACGAGGTGATTACCGGCTTCGGGCGGCTCGGACATGCCTTTGCAGCGGAACGCTACGGCGTTGTGCCCGATATGATCACTTTCGCAAAGGGCATCACCTCCGGCTCGGTGCCGATGGGCGGTGTCGTGGTGCGCAAGAGCGTCTACGACGCCTTCATGAAGGGGCCCGAGCACGTCATCGAACTGTTCCACGGCTATACCTATTCGGCGCATCCGCTCGCTTGTGCGGCCGGCCTGGCGACGCTCGACCTCTATCGCGAGGAGGGCCTGTTCGAGCGCGCGCGCAAGCTCGAGCCGTACTGGGCCAAGGCTGCAATGGGGCTCAAGGGCCTGCCGAATGTTCTCGATATCCGTCCGGTCGGTCTCACCGTCGGCATCGATCTCGCAAGCAAGCCCGACGGCGTCGGCAAACGCGGGATGGACGCGCTGGAGCGCGGCTTCTTCGAGCACGATGTCATGTTCCGCGCTGTCGGCGACACATTGGCGCTCAGCCCGCCATTGATCGTGAGCGAGCGCCAGATCGCCGAATTGTTCGATAAGGTCGCTCGCATCATCAAGGCTTTGCCCTAGGCGATCGCGTCGCATAGGAGGGGCTTGGCTGCAGGATAGCCCAGCCGACATAGACATTGGAATCGCCTCGGCGGTACTGCAGTAACAGCGGCGGCTGCACTGCCGCATCGACCGCGATGCTGCGATATTCGGGCGGCACGGCCTTAAGATCCCCCGCAGTCCAGACGACAACGGCGCCTTTCGACCTGAGATCCGCAAGGTCGATCCACGGCGCCCGCTCGGGCTTGCCGTCGATCAAAACGCGCGGGTGATCCGGTGCATAGTGAGCGACATTGCCGCCGTCCCACATGCTGCCGATGACGTAGATCATCGGGCGCCCGGTTGCCTTATGGTATCGCTGCGACAGTTCACGCGCGAGCTCGTTTCCGGGGAAGAAGACCGCGCGATAGCGATGATCGTAGTAGGGCAGGACGGCGTAGTTCGCGATGAAAGCGAGAGCCAGGCAGACGAACACGATCTGCCAGGTGACGAGAATGCGCGCCATCCGTTCCTTGTCGAGGACGCAGCGGGCCGTCAGGACGATCCAGGTTCCAAGAAAAAGGAAGAGGGGGTAGCCCCACATCGCCACGGTGCCGCGGCCACTGACCGCGGACATGGCAAGGACGGTAACCAGCGGGCCGAAGGCCAGCCACGTGACGATGCGGTAATCGAACGAATCGGCGGACCGTTCGACGACGGCGTCATTTCCACTGCGTCGCGGCCAAAACAGCCAGCTGGCAATGATAAGCGAGGGGATCAGGAAGAAGAACTGACTGATCGCGAACTCGAGCGGGTGCAGGAAATGGTCGAACCAGCCGCGCGATAGCACCGCGCGGTGCTCGGCATAGGCAAGGGGAAGAAAATGTGTCTTCACCAGCCAGATGAGATGTGGTGCTGCGGTAATGAGCGCCACGGCGGCCGCGATGTAGGGGCCCGGCGTCACAAGAACCTTGCGCGCTTCCCGGTCGGTCAGCGTGAAAACGATCAGCGGAATCGCCAGTACGACTATGAAGTATTTTGACCACAGCGAAAGCCCGAGCGCGAGACCGAGCAGCAGCCAGTCCGTCAGATGCCGGCCGCGCAATGCGCGGTGGAACGAGTATCCGGCGAGAGCCCAAAACGGCAGTTGCACCACATCGTGGTTGAATTTGGCCGCGGTGTAGTTGAAGTAATGGAGGCCATCAATGATCAGAACCGAAATCAGCGCGCCGACGGCGCCGGTGAGCGGCCGCGCCGCCGCATAGATGATCACGAAGGCGGCGATGACGGCGAGTTCCGCCAGGAGGTAGTAGGCGAAGTCGTGTCCGACGGTTTGATACGCAATCTCGACCAGCCACCACGGCAAGGGCGGAAGCTTGTCATAGCCAAGTTGCCATTCCCGGCCGTAAGTAAGCGCTTCGATCAGGTCGAGCGGCAGGTTGGGATAAAGCAAGGCTGGAAGCGCGGTCCAGACCACCGCGTGCAGCGCGAGAATGGCCGCGAACGCGCGCCCAGGGGCTGCTACGATGCGATCGGCGACGGCAACATGCTGGGGCGGCATCGGCTTCTTTGCGGTCCACAACGCGCTGAAGTTCTTGCGAATAACGGCGGAATTCGCGCTACCATAGCAGGACTTCGAGTTGCGCGGAGGCGTGCCGTCATGAACATTAGTCGTTGCCCGGGCGAATCGGCAGATCCCGAATCGGCAGATTCCAAGTGCATTGCGCGGGCCGGTGGGCTCGCGCCAGGATAGACGACATGCGTCGCATCAGTGCCATTTTCATTGCGGTCTGCATGATGCTTATCGCCGCCTCGGTCGGCGCGGTGCTTTATCTTGGTTTCAAGATCGATGCGAGTACCTCGGCCATTGTGGCGGTCGCCGCCCTCACGGGAATGGTGCTCTTCAATACAATCGGCAGCCGCCTGCGGGACCGCGGCGATCTTGGCGACCAGATCGCAGACCTGTCGCGTGGCACGGCCGACCTTGCACGTCAGGTCGGAGAAATATCACGGCGCCTCAATTCCGTTGAAGCCAGGCTTGCAAACTCCGCAGGCCGCGCGCGTGCCGCAAATGATCCACTTGCCGCGGAAATCGGCGAGCTTGGCGGGTTGGTGAAGCAAATCGCGCAAACCGTTGCGATCCATGCCGCCACCCTGCAGAAGCAGGGAGTGTTGTCGGCGCGTCCACACCCTACCGCGCCGTCGCCGGAAACTGCACGACAGGCCGAAGCTGCGACTCCGCTGAGCGAGAACACGGTGGTCGCCGCGGTCGAACGGTTTCGCGGTCTGTCCCGCGAGTCCATTGCTGACCTGCTCTCGCGAGCCGCCGATACGAATCGCGTCGATCTCTATCTTCAACCGATCGTGACGCTTCCGCAGCGAAAGGTGCGCTACTACGAGGCCGTGTCACGTCTGCGCACGGAAGACGGCGACGTCATTCCGGCTGTCGATTTCATCGACGTCGCCGAAAGCGTTGGGCTGATGCCCAAGATCGACAATCTCGCGGTGTTCAGATGCGTTCAGGTCGTGCGCCGCCTGCTGCTGAAGAGCCGCGATGTCGGCCTGTTCTGCAATCTCAGTATGGCCACGCTCAACGATCCGCTGATGTTTCGGCAGTTGCTCGATTTCATGGACGCCAATCGCGTGCTGGCGGCTTCGCTGATGTTCGAGTTCGCGCAGGACGCCTATCGCAATTTCGGCGCGATAGAGAATGAAAGCCTGGCGGCGCTTGCGGAGCGAGGGTTCCGCTTCTCCATGGATCACGTCACCGATCTTCACGTGAACCCGAAGGAACTTGCCGACCGGTCGTTCCGCTTTTTGAAGGTGCCGGCGAAGCTTCTCTTCAACAAGGCGGCCGGGGCGTACAACGATATCGATCCGGAGGATTTTGCAAACCTGGTGGCCCGTTTCGGGATCGATTTGATTGCCGAGCGTATCGAGACCGAAACGACCGTCGTCGACCTCCTCGACTACGATGTCCGTTACGGGCAGGGCTTCCTGTTCTCTCCGCCGCGCCCGGTTCGGGCCGAGGCACTGCAAGGGTCGGCGGCCGACTCTGATAAGGCGGCGGAGGACGAGAGTCCGGGCGCATTGCGGGCTGCCGGCTGACCGTTGCTTGCCCAGATAGTCTCCAATGAGTCCTGCCTTGCCGCAGCTGATCCCGAAATTTTCCGTTCTGGCGGCGGAATATGACGTCGTGCTGTGCGACGTCTGGGGCGTGCTGCACAACGGTCTCACGGTCTTTGCGCATGCCTGCGACGCACTCATGCGCGCACGGGCACGCGGCTCAGTCGTGGTGCTGATCACCAACGCCCCGCGGCCGAGCGAACAGGTCACGCGTCAGCTTGAACGGCTGCATCTGCCGCGCGAGGTCTATGACGCCATCGTCTCATCGGGCGATGTGACCCGCAGCATCATCGCGCAGCGGCACGGCCAGACGCTTTATCATCTGGGGCCCGAGCGTGACCGTTCGATTTTCAGCGGCTGCAAAGTGACATTCGCGCCGCCTGAAACGGCCGACTATGTCGTCTGCACGGGACTGGAGAACGACGAGATCGAGACGCCGGAAGACTATCGTGCGCGTCTCGAAGCCATGCTGGCGCGCAGGCTTTTCATGCTGTGCGGTAATCCCGACGTCGTGGTCGAGCGCGGCTCGACGCTCGTCTACTGCGCCGGCGCGATCGCCGATCTCTATGCGACCATGGGCGGCTCTGTGCTCTATGCCGGCAAGCCCTACCGGCCAATCTACGACATGGCGCTGGCGAAGGCGGAAGCGGCTGCCGGCCGCAAGGCCCCGCTTGCCCGCGTGCTGGCGATCGGGGACTCGGTGCGTACCGATCTCAAGGGTGCCCGCACAGTCGGAATCGATTTTCTTTTCGTCACCTCCGGCATCCATGCCGAGGAACTCGGTAGCCGCGAAAGTCCTGACACTGAGGCGCTGACGGCGACATTCGTCGCTGCCGGCGGCATGCCGAAGGCGGTCATGCGCGAACTGAGCTGGTAATGCTTACGCGGCCGGTACGGGTGCTTCGGTTTCGCCGAATACGGCGTCGATCTTGCTCTTGAGCGTCTGCGCGTTGAACGGCTTGACGATATAGTTCGATACGCCGGCCTTCTTCGCCGCAATCACGTTTTCCGTCTTTGATTCAGCCGTCACCATGATGAACGGAATTTCCGCGAGCGAAGGGTCTGCGCGCATTTCCTGCAGAAGCGCGAAGCCCGTCATCGGCTCCATGTTCCAGTCGGAAATGACAAGACCGTAGTTTCGCTTGCGCAGCTTGGCGAGCGCGCTCGAGCCATCATTGGCGTCGTCGACCTGCTCGAAGCCAAGCTGCTTGAGCAGATTGTGCATGATGCGAATCATGGTGTTGTAGTCGTCCACCACCAGGACAGGCTTGGTCAGATCGACAGCCATGGCGCAATGGCCCGCACCGGGCTCTCCCCAATAGGTCGCGATAAATAACAGCGGGCCCTTGAATAACCGGTTAATTTGAAGGTTTGTTAACGGCGCGCTAACCGTATTGTCGGGCCGGACGGTGCGGCGATGAAAATATGTACGCGATATTGATTGCAGTCATTCGTAATCGTTCCCAAACGTGGCGGCGAGGCTTGGCGTGCTTGTGAGGCATTTCCACGTCGCGCGCGGCGGCGCGCGCGGCATCGACCCGGGCCCGCTGACAGGCGGTGTCGTGGCGATCGGCAATTTCGACGGCGTGCATCGCGGTCATCGTGCTGTGATCAATGCCGCGCTGGGCCGTGCCCGCCTTATCGGTTCCAGGGCGGCGGCTCTGACTTTCACGCCGCATCCGCGGCTGTTCCTGCGGCCGCAGGAACCCCTGTTCCAGCTCTCCAACGATTCCAACAAATTGCGGCTGCTGGCAGCGAGCGGACTTGATGGCGGGATCATCATGCATTTTGACGCTGCGCTGGCGTCGATGCCGGCTCAGGACTTCATCGAAAAAATCCTTGTGAGTGCGCTCGGTATCAGGGGCGCGGCCATCGGCTTCGATTTCCACTTTGGCAAAAATCGCGGCGGTTCGCCCGCATTCCTCAGCGAACAAGGCGGAAAACTGGGCTTTGCTGTTGATGTCGTTCCGCCGCTCGAGGATGAGGGGCGGCCGGTATCGTCCGGTGCGGTGCGGGCGGCGCTTGCCGCGGGCCGGGTGGTCGAGGCCACCGAACTTCTCGGCGCGCCCTGGTTTGTGTCCGGCGAGGTCCTCCACGGCGACAAACGTGGCCGCGAGCTCGGTTTCCCGACGGCCAATCTCCGGCTCGATCAATCCTGCGCGCTCAAGCACGGCATCTATGCCGTGCGCGCGGATATCGCGGGCACACGCTACGACGGCGTCGCGAGCTTCGGCCGCCGGCCCATGTTCGACGATGGCGCGCCGCTGCTCGAGGTGTTTCTGTTCGACTTTGAAGGGAGCCTCTACGGGCAGGTGATCGACATCGCGTTCATCGGCTGGATCCGCCAGGAGCAGAAGTTCGAATCAATCGACGTCCTCAAGCGTCAGATGGCCTCGGACGCCGCCCAGGCCCGCGACGCGCTCAAACGCGCCGGCGATGCATTTCCGCTGCTGGGGGAATTGAAGTGAGGCGGAGGCCGATACCCGCCGGACGCCGCTTTTTGCGCCTTTTCGCAGCCGAATCCGCCTGCTAGTAAGCGCCCATGTCGAAGCCCGAGCGCGACTATTCCGAGACGCTATTCCTGCCCAGGACGGATTTTCCGATGCGCGCGGGCCTGCCGCAGCGCGAACCGGAAATCCTCGCGCGCTGGGAAAAGGGCGAGCTATACGCGCAACTGCGCAAGGCGGCGAAGGGCCGGGAGAAGTTCATCCTGCACGACGGCCCGCCCTATGCGAATGGCAACATCCACATCGGCCACGCGCTCAACAAGATTCTCAAGGACGTGGTGACGCGCAGCCAGCAGATGCTCGGCTTCGATTCGAACTACGTGCCGGGCTGGGACTGTCACGGCCTGCCGATCGAATGGAAGATCGAGGAAGAAAACTACCGCTCGAAGAACAGGAAGAAGCCGAACCTGTCCGACCCGGCCGCGATGGTGGCTTTTCGCCAGGAATGCCGCGCCTATGCCGAGCACTGGCTCAATGTGCAGCGCGAGGAATTCAAGCGCCTCGGCGTCGAGGGCGACTGGGAGCATCCCTACACGACGATGGATTTCTTCGCCGAGGCGCAGATCGCGCGTGAGCTGATGAAATTCGCCGCCAACGGCACGCTCTATCGCGGCTCGAAGCCGGTGATGTGGAGCGTGGTCGAGAAAACGGCGCTGGCCGAGGCGGAGGTCGAGTACGAGGACTACACCTCAGATACGGTGTGGGTGAAGTTTCCGGTTATTCATGCCGAGAAAGTAGATCACACGCAGGTCGAACGACTTGACGGGCTGCCCGGCCACGTCGGCGAAACCAAAGTTACACTCGATCGCGAACTGATGGGCGCCTCGGTTGTCATCTGGACGACCACTCCATGGACCTTGCCAGGAAATCGCGCAATCGCCTTCTCGCGTCGCATTGAATATGGCCTCTATAAGGTGACGGACGCGCCTGCCGACAACTGGACCAAGTCCGGCGATCTATTTGTGCTTGCCGACAAACTTGCTGGCGATGTGTTCAAACAGGCGCGTGTCGGGTCGTTTGAGAAACTCCGAAAGATTTCAACGAGGGAGCTCCTTGCGATGGAATGCTCCCATCCGCTTCGTAGTCGAGGCTATGATTTTAGGGTGCCATTGCTCCCAGGAGAGCACGTCACCGACGATGCTGGCACAGGATTTGTCCACACAGCGCCCGGTCATGGACGTGAAGACTTTGATCTATGGACGGCCAATCGTGGCGCAGTCGAGGGCCGCGGCATCAACACCGCCATTCCCTACACCGTCGACGAAAACGGCGCATTCACCGAGGCCGCGCCGGGCTTCACCGGCAATCGCGTGCTCAACGACAAGGGCGAGAAGGGCGATGCCAACGAGGCGGTGATCAAGGCGCTGATTGATTCCGGCATGCTGATCGCGCGCGGCCGCCTCAAGCACCAGTACCCGCACAGCTGGCGCTCGAAGAAGCCGATCATCTTCCGCAATACGCCGCAGTGGTTCATCGCGATGGACAAGCCGTTTTGGTCCGCTCGTCCCCGCGAAAGCGGGGACCCAGGGCGGCAAGCGACGGAGCAGGCGGCTCTGGATTCCCGCTTGCGCGGGAATGAGCGGAGAGAGGGCGACACGTTGCGCGCGCGCGCGCTGTCGGCAATCAAGGTCACCCGCTGGGTGCCGCCGCAGGGCGAGAACCGCATCACCGGCATGATCGAGTCGCGGCCGGACTGGGTGATCTCGCGTCAGCGCGCATGGGGCGTGCCGATCGCCGTGTTCGTGAAGGAAAAGCCCGAGGGCTCGGTTGATATTCTCCAGGACCCGGAGGTCGAGCTGCGCATCGTCGAGGCTTTCGAGAAAGAGGGCGCCGACGCCTGGTACAAATCCGGCGCGCGCGAACGCTTCCTCGGCAAGCTCGCCAATGACAGCTGGCAAAAGGTCGACGACATCCTCGATGTCTGGTTCGATTCCGGTTCGACGCACGCCTTCGTGCTCGAAGATCCGGCGCATTTCCCGATGCTTGCCGGCATCAAGCGCAGAATCGACGGCGGCAAGGATACCGTGATGTATCTCGAGGGCAGCGATCAGCACCGCGGCTGGTTCCACTCCTCGCTGCTCGAGAGCTGCGGCACGCGCGGACGCGCGCCCTATGACGTCGTTCTCACTCACGGGTTCGTGCTCGACGAGGACGGTCGCAAGATGTCGAAATCGCTCGGCAACGTCACGGCGCCGCAGGATGTGATCAGGCAGTCAGGCGCCGATATTCTGCGCATGTGGGTCTGCGCATCCGACTATGCGGACGACCTGCGGATCGGCCCCGAAATCCTGAAAACCACGGTCGAGACCTATCGCAAGCTGCGCAACACCATTCGCTGGATGCTCGGCAGCCTGGCCCATTTGCGTGACGAAGATTGCGTCGGGTTTGACAGGATGCCGGAGCTGGAACGCCTGATGCTGCACCGGCTTCACGAGCTCGACGCGCTGGTGCGCAAGGCCTATGCCGAATTCGACTACAAGCGCATCTTTGCCGCGCTTTCGAGCTTCATGACTTCGGACCTCTCGGCGTTCTATTTCGACATTCGCAAGGACGCGCTCTATTGCGACCCTTATTCCTCGATCAAGCGGAAGGCCTGTCTCACAGTCCTGGACCATCTGTTCCGCTGCACGGTGACATGGCTCGCGCCGATGCTGTGCTTCACGGCGGAGGAATCGTGGCTCTCGCGCTACGGCGACGCCGCCAGGTCCGTGCATCTCGAAACCTTCCCCGACGTGCCGGCCAATTGGCGCGACGACAGTCTGGCGGAGAAATGGCGCCGGATCCGGACCGTGCGACGCGTCGTCACCGGGGCGCTCGAAATCGAACGTGCGCAGAAACGGATCGGCTCGTCGCTGGAAGCGCATCCGATCGTGCATGTTTCGAATTCCGAGCTTTATGATGCGGTGGTGGACTGCGACCTTGCCGAAGTGTGCATCACCTCGGCCGCAACGCTGGTCGGCTTCACCGGACCCGACGGCGCATTTCGTCTGCCCGACGTCGCGGGCGTCGCGGTTGTGCCAAACCTTGCCGAAGGGCGCAAATGCGCCCGCTCATGGAAGATTCTGACGACAATCGGCGCTGATCCTCAGTTTCCGGATGTGTCGCCGCGCGACGCGCAGGCCTTGCGCGAATGGGAAGCCATGCGCAAGGCGGCGGAGTGAATATTTCGGCCGTCCCCGCGAACGCGGGGACGACATCGCGTGATGGTCACCGGTGCGTAAAATCGTCCTGGAGTCGAGACAACGATGAACTATTTTACCGGTCCCCAGACGCGCCTTGGGTTTGCTGTTGCTGCGTTCGCCTGCGTGCTGGACCAGGTCACCAAGCTCTACCTGTTGTTCGTTTTCGATATCGCGACCAACGGTCCGGTTCGGCTTGGCCCGTTCATAGACATTGTTCTCACGCGCAACAGGGGGATCAGTTACGGCCTGTTCCAGACGCAGGGGCCGCTCGGGCTGTCGATCCTGCTCGCATTCAAGGCGGCGGCCGTGCTCCTCCTGTGGCTGTGGCTCGCGCGTGCGAAAGATCGTCTCACCGCGGTCGCCCTTGGCCTGATCATCGGAGGGGCCATCGGCAATTCGATCGATGGCGTAGCCTATGGTTGGGTTGCCGATTTCGTGTTTTTTCACATTTCCACGGCGGATTGGCGCTTCAACTGGTACGTTTTCAACCTGGCGGATGTAGCCATCGTTGCCGGGGTTGTGGGCCTGTTGTATGACTCCTTGTTAATGGACCGCGCCGCAAAAGCGCCCTGATCCATCGCAAGAGTCTCGGCAAATTCGGGGTTCCAGGTAGGGGGCCTCCATGATTCCAGGTCGGGTTATGAACGCAATGCGCTCTGGCAAGCTCCTCGCGACCTGCGCCGCATTTGGGCTCGCAGCCGTCATGTGTATCGGCCCTGCCCTGGCGGAGGATGATGAGCCTTCGATCGATCAGAAGGTCATTGACAGCATCATGCAGGGGCTGGGCTTCAAGCGGGACGGTGAGGCCAGCATCAATTATCAGGAGCGTGCGCCGCTGGTGATTCCGCCGAGCCGGGATTTGCCGCCGCCGGAAGTGAGCGGCGCGGCGACCGCAAACAATCCTGCCTGGCCAAAGGATCCGGATGTCGAGCGCCGCAAGCAGCAAGCAGCGATGGAGAAAAATCGCAACGTCAGCGACGAGCGCGAACGCGAGCAGAATCCGTTGCGCCCCGACCAGCTCACGCCGGGCGGGCGCTCGAAGAGGCGCTCGGCTCAGACCGATAACGGCTACCAGCCGCCGGCGTCGGGGTTCGGGAATCAATTGATGCCGTCCGAGCTCGGCGCTTCCTCGAGCACCGTGTTCGGCGCCATGTTCGGCAGCAAAAAAGAAGAGACCGCGAAGTTCACCGGTGAGCCGCCGCGTGCGTCGTTGACCGACCCGCCGACCGGCTATCAGACACCATCGCCCGACCAGCCCTATGGTCTCGGCAAGGCGCCGCCACCGAAGGCGACGAACGACTATCTCACTCGCGGCGAGTTGGCCCGCTAACGTGACGCCCGTCGACCTCGCTATGTTACGCGGCACGCGGCCTGCCTCGATCTCGTGCCGTCGCGTAAGCGCAACATAAGCCAGGTTGGATCCACACCGTGCCCGCAAAGCCGAAATCTGTTCTCGCCGTGCTCGCTGCCGTGTTCGCCCTTGCGCCCCTTGCGGGCGCGGCCGCTGCGCCTGACGTCGCCGACTACACGCTGTCCAATGGCCTGGAGCTCGTCGTCATTCCCGACCATCGCGCACCGGTCGTGACACACATGATCTGGTACAAGGTCGGCGCTGCCGACGAAACTCCGGGAAAATCCGGGCTCGCGCATTTTCTTGAGCATCTGATGTTCAAGGGCACGGCGAAAAATCCGGCCGGGAAGTTCTCGCAGGTGGTCTCGCGCGTCGGCGGCCAGGAGAATGCGTTCACAGCGCAGGACTACACCGGCTATTTCCAGCGCGTACCGAGCGACCAGCTCAAGACCATGATGGAATTTGAGGCCGATCGCATGAACGGTCTTCAGCTCACCGACGATGTCGTTTTGTCTGAGCGGAACGTCATTCTCGAAGAACAGAACCAGCGCATAGGGAATAATCCGCCGGCGCGCCTGACCGAACAGGTGGACGCGGCACTCTACCTCAACCATCCCTACGGGAAGCCGGTGATCGGCTGGCGCCACGAGATGGAGCAGCTGTCTCGCGACGATGCAATCGGGTTCTACAGGCGTTTCTATGCGCCGAACAATGCGGTGGTGGTGATCGCCGGCGACGTCGACCCGGCGCAAGCGCGTGCGATGGCGGAGGAAACTTACGGCAAGGTGACCCGCCGTGCAGGGTTGTTGCCGCGGGTCCGGCCCGAAGAGCCGCCGCCCGTCGCGATACGGTCGCTCACGCTTGCCGATCCGCGCGTCGAGCTGCCGACACTGCAGCGTGAATATCTGGTGCCGTCATTCAGGACGGCGAAGAAGGGCGAGTCCGAGGCGCTCGAAGTGCTGTCGCATATTCTCGGCAGGGGATCGAACAGCCGGCTGTATCGTACCCTGGTGGTCGACAAGCAGATGGCAGTGATGGCAAGTGCCTGGTACGACGCGAATGCGCTCGACCTGTCGAAATTCGGCGTCCAGGCCGGCCCGCGCCCCGGCGTGACATTGCCGCAGGTGGAGGCGGAAATCGACGCGGTCATTTCACAGTTGATCGAAAAGGGCGTGACCGACGAGGAGCTTGAGCGCACCAAGACCCGGCTTATTGCGGACGCGGTCTATGCACAGGACAACCAGGCCACCATGGCGCGATGGTACGGTGCTGCGCTGACGACGGGGGCAACCGTCAAGGACGTGCAGAGCTGGTCCGATCGCATCCGCGCGGTGACCGCGGAGCAGGTGCGCGATGCAGCCCGTCAATGGCTTGAAAAACGGCGCTCCGTCACGGGCTATCTCGTCAAGGACGTCACCCGCCAGGCGGAGAAGCGCTCATGATCAGGCTTGTTTCCATTCTGTGCTGCCTGACTGCGCTTTTTGCCGGGGTCCAAGGCGCGTCGGCAATGACGATCGAAAAGATCGTCAGCCCGTCGGGCATCGAGGCGTGGCTCGTTCGCGAAAAGGCGGTGCCGCTCGTCAGCCTCAACTATGCTTTCCGCGGCGGAGCGAGCCAGGACGAAGGCGACAAATCCGGCACGGCAAATCTGGTTGCGGACCTTCTCGACGAAGGTGCGGGCGATCTCGACAGCAGGGCCTACCACGAACGTCTCGAGAATCACGCAATCGAGCTGAGTTTTCAGGTCGGCCGTGACTATTTTCATGGCTCGTTGCGGGCGCTGAACGAACATCGTGACGAGGCATTCGATCTTTTGCGGCTCGCGCTGACGCAACCTCGCTTCGATGCGGAGGCGGTCAGCCGGGTTCGCGAGCAGGAACTGGCCTTGTTGCGGCGTGATACCACCAATCCGAACGACCTTGCCAACCGGAGCTGGTGGCACACGGCGTTCCCCGGCCACCCTTACGGCCGTGAGACCAAGGGCGCCCTGGAGACCGTGCCGCGCATAACGGTGGATGATTTGCGCAACTATGTGCGCCGCGTTTTTGCGCGCAATGAGCTGAAGGTCTCGATCGTCGGCGACATCGACGCCAGGACCGCGGGAGCGTTGATCGACCGGGCCTTCGCAGGCTTGCCTGCGAAAAACGATCTCAAGCCGGTACCCAAGGCGAGCCCGAGCGGTCTCGGCCGCAGGATTGTCATCAATGTTGACGTTCCGCAGGCGGTCGTCACCTTCGGAGGGCAGGGCATCGCGCGGCACGATCCGCAATTCATGGCAGCCTATATCGTCAACCATATTCTCGGTGGTGGCAGCTTTTCCTCGCGGCTCTATAGGGAGGTGCGCGAGAAGCGCGGTCTTGCCTATGGGGTTTCCGACAGCCTGGTCTGGTTTCGCAGCGCGGCAGTGGTTCTGGGAGGAACGGCAACGCGCGCCGACCGCACCGCCGACGCACTGAACGTGATCGAGCACGAGATCAAGCGCATGGCGCAGGACGGCCCGACGCCGGACGAACTCGCTGCCGCCAAGTCGTTTCTCAAGGGCTCCTACGCGCTCACGCTCGATACGTCGTCCAAGATCGCGGCGCAGCTGACGCAGATCCAGATTGACAATCTCGGCATCGATTATATTCAGCGGCGGGGAGCCTTGATTGATGGGGTGACCATCGACGATGCGAAGGCTGCCGCGCGCCGGCTCTATGGCGGCAATATGCTGGTGACCGTGGCCGGCCGGCCCAAGGGTCTGACGTCGAGCGGAACTGAATAACGAGGACGGTCGTTGCGCCGGCTATGACGGCGGAGAAGCCATGACGATCGCCCAGTCCATCGAGAATGCGCGCGAAGAAATTGTCGGCGCCCATGGCGTCAAATCCGTCACGCTGGACGCAGCGTTGTCGCGCACGGAAGGCGCACTCGAGTGGTTGCGTGCGCGTCACGCCGACGGCGGCTTGCCACTGCTACGCTTGCCGGAAATGCGCGCCGATCTTGAGGGGATTCGCGATACTGCAGGCAGGCTCGCGGACCGGGCGACCGATATCGTCATTCTCGGTACCGGCGGTTCGAGCCTTGGTGGCCAGACCCTGACGCAGCTTGCGGATGTCGGCGTGCCGGGGGTCGGGGCCTTGCGTGCACCACCGCATTTGCACTTCATCGATAATCTCGACGCGGAAAGCTTCAGCGCGCTGCTCGCCCGCTTGCCGCACGCGACCACACGCTTTGTGGCGATCTCGAAGTCGGGCGGCACCGCCGAAACCTTGATGCAGACGATCGCCGCATTATCCGCGCTCAAGGATGCAGGCTTGCAGAGCAGGATCTCCAGCCTTTTTCTCGGCATCAGCGAGCCGGCCAGATCGGGAAAATCCAACGGCCTTCGCGCCCTGCTTGGAAAATATCATGTGTCATTTCTGGACCACGATCCAGGTGTGGGCGGACGCTATTCGGCGCTGACCAATGTTGGCCTGTTGCCGGCCGCCATGGTCGGGCTCGATATTGCCGCCATTCGTGAAGGGGCCCATCTGGCGCTTGCGCCGGTGCTGGCGAAGAAGGCGCCAAAGGACGTGCCGGCTGCAGTCGGCGCCGCGCTATCTGTTGCACTTGCGGAGAGCAAGGGAAAATCCATCAGCGTGCTTTTGGCTTACTGTGATCGCCTGCAGCGGCTGACGCACTGGTACGTGCAGCTTTGGGCCGAAAGCCTCGGCAAGACCGGCAAGGGGACAACACCGGTTGCGGCGCTAGGGCCGGTTGACCAGCACAGCCAACTCCAATTGTTCATCGACGGGCCGCGCGACAAGCTTTTTACCGTGATTACCGCCGACGCGGCGGCACGGGGTCCGCGCATGGACGCCGAGCTGGCAAAGCTTGCCGGCGAACCGGGTTTTGCCGGCAAAACGATCGGCGATCTCGTTGCGGCCGAGGGCCGCGCTACCGCTGAAACGCTGGCGAAGAACGGATGTCCGGTCAGAACGATCCACATTGGCAAACTGGACGAAGAAAGTCTCGGCGAACTCATGATGCATTTCATGCTGGAAACGATCATCGCCGCGCATCTTCTCGGTATCGATGCATTTGACCAGCCGGCTGTCGAAGAAGGCAAGGTGCTCGCGAAAAAGTATCTGGGCGCCTAGCGCCTGCCCCCGAAACTCGTGCGAAATATCCGCGACTCTGCGAGAATGCTCGCAGATTGCCGATGAGCCAGGACGAGCGGGGCCGCAATGCTGCGCATCACCGACACGATCGCGATTGATGAATCCGAACTGGTCGAATCCTTTGTGCGGGCGTCGGGCCCGGGCGGGCAGAACGTCAACAAAGTATCCTCCGCGGTGCAACTGCGTTTCGATGCGCGCCATTCGTCGTCATTGCCGAACGACGTTGCCGTGCGGCTCATGCGCCTCGCGGGCAAAAGGCTGACCAAGGAGGGTGTCATCGTCATTATTGCGCAGCAGCACCGTACTCAGGAGCGCAACCGCGAGGATGCGCGCGAGCGTTTGTTCGACTTGATTCGTCAGGCGGCGGTGCGGCCGACGCTGCGCCGCCCCACAAAAGTGCCGAAGGCGCAGCGCCGCGAGCGGCTTGAGGGGAAGAAGCGCCGTTCCGCGATCAAGCGGCTGCGCAGCGGCAAAGCGTGGGACTAGCTCAAAGGATAGTGGGGGCATCCGCGCATCGTGTCTCGCGGCTGCCGCGAGTCGCCGGTAAAGTCGGCACGATTCGATCAGGCGCCCGCCCATGCCCGTCCGTCAGCTTTCCGAAGGCATTGTCAATCGCATCGCCGCAGGCGAAGTCGTCGAGCGTCCCGCCAGCGTTGTGAAAGAGCTCGTCGAAAATGCGATCGACGCGGGTGCAAAACGCATCGACGTGCTCACCGATGGAGGGGGGCGCCGGCTAATCCGCGTTAGCGATGACGGCGAGGGCATGACGCGGGCCGACCTGGACCTTGCTGTCGAGCGGCATGCGACCTCGAAGCTTGAAGGCGACGACGTGTTGTCGATTCGTACGCTGGGGTTTCGTGGTGAGGCGCTACCCTCGATCGGCGCGGCAGCGCGGCTCACCATCACGACGCGTCACGCCCAGGAGCCGCATGCATGGTCAATCGCCGTGGATGGGGGCGAGAAGTCGGCGGTGAAGCCGGCAGCGCTCGGCCGGGGCACGACGGTCGAAGTACGAAATCTGTTTTACGCGACACCGGCGCGGCTCAAATTTCTAAAGACCGACCGCAGCGAGGCCGAAGCGGTGCGTGAGACCGTGCGCCGCCTGGCCATGAGCCGGCCGGATGTGGTCTTCACGCTTGCCGGCGAGGATCGCGCGCCGGTGACCTGGGCGTCCACGGGCGACGGTGACGAGCTCGCGCGGCTCGGCGATGTGCTCGGGGCGGATTTTCGCTCGAATGCGATCGCCATCGATGCCGAACGCGAAGGTGTGCATGTGACCGGGTTCGCCGGGCTTCCAACTCTGTCGCGAGCGAACTCGCTTGGGCAATATCTGTTCGTCAATGGCCGGCCGGTTCGCGACAAGCTGTTGTTCGGCGCCGTTCGTGCGGCCTATGCCGACTACCTGCCGCGTGATCGCCACCCCGTGTTGGCGCTGTTCGTCTCGCTTGATGCGCGCGAAGTGGATGTCAACGTCCACCCGGCCAAGACCGAGGTTCGTTTCCGCGATGGCGCGCTTGTTCGTGCCGTGATCGTACGTGCGTTGAAGGAAGCGTTGGCGCGTGAAGGCCAACGCGCGGCGACGACGGGCGGAGGCGCGACGATCGCGGCGTTCCGGCCTGCATCCGCACGGCGTGGGAGCTATGACTGGCGGCGCTCGCCCGCGCGGCCGGGGGGATTCGTGCCGGCGTCCGGCGGCCCCGGCTTCGGCCTCGCGGAGGTGGCGCAGCCGGCTTTCGATGTCGGCGAGCCGGCCGCGGATGCCGCCATCGCTGTTTTCGAGCCGGCCCTGGACCAGATCGAGCGGCCGCTTGGCGCGGCGCGTGCGCAGCTGCACGAGACCTACATCGTCACGCAGACGCGGGATGGCTTGGTGATTGTCGACCAGCATGCCGCGCACGAGCGCATTGTTTACGAACGGATGAAGGCGGCACTTGAGAAATCGGGCGTTGCCAGACAAATTCTGCTCATTCCCGAGATCATTGAGCTTGAAGAAACGGACGCCGCGCGCCTTTGCGCCCGGGCCGGGGAACTCGCCCGGTTCGGTCTCGTTGTCGAAACCTTCGGACCAGGCGCCGTTGCGGTTCGCGAGACGCCGTCGATGCTTGGTGAGGTCAATGTCAGGGGTTTGATTCTCGACCTCGCGCAGCATATGGCCGAGTGGGATGACTCATTGCCGCTCGAACGGCGCCTGTTGCACGTGTCCTCGACGATGGCCTGTCACGGTTCGGTGCGGGCAGGCCGGAGACTCAAACCGGATGAGATGAATGCGCTGCTGCGTGAGATGGAGTCGGTCCCCAATTCCGGCCAATGCAATCACGGCAGGCCCACCTATGTAGAGCTGAAACTCGCCGATATTGAACGGCTGTTCGGCCGACGTTGAACTAGTTGCGGCGCAGAAATACCAGCTCTGTGTCGTCATATTGACGGCGCTCGAGCTCGGAAAATCCATCAGGCGCAATGAAGCCGGCGTCAGCAGTTTCCTCCACCACCACAAGGGCTTGCGGCGAGAGCCATCCGCCATCGCGCGCCGAGGCGAGCGCCTTTTCCGCGAGCCCCTTACCGTAAGGCGGGTCAAGGAACACGAGCGAAAACGGCTCGAGCGGGTGCGCGGGTCCAAGCCTGGTAGCATCGCGCCGGAAAATACGCGTGACCCCGCCGAGTCCCAGTGTCTCGACATTGTCGCGCAACAGCGCACGCGCCTCGACGCCATCATCGACGAAAAGCACGTGGGAGGCGCCGCGCGAAACAGCTTCGATGCCGAGTGCTCCGGTGCCCGCGAAAAGATCAAGGATGCGCGCGTTCGCTATGGGATCGCCATAGGAATGGGCAAGGATATTGAACAGAGCCTCCCGCAGCCGATCGCTGGTCGGGCGGACCGCGTCCGACTTCGGGCCGGCCAGGGGGCGCGAACGAAATTTTCCGCCGACGACGCGCATTATGTTGGCTTTGGCCGCGACGGCCGCGGTCCGCCCGAGCGATCACGGCGGCGTGTATGCCTCGTCTCCTTCACCATTCGCCCGCTGATGCCTGGATGTGCGCGTGACTTGCGGAATTTGGAAGACGCGATCTTGTCGTTGCCCATGCGATGCGACGGCTGCGGCTCTTCAATCGTCAGTGGAGCGTCAAAATCGGCATGAGCATCGGCCGCAATCTGCGGCCCGAGGACGTCACGCAGGGTTTCGGTATCCACTTCCCGCACGGCGCCATCGTCGATGTCACCCAACTCGAAGACGCCGAAAGCGACGCGGATCAAGCGGTTTACTTTGAGTCCGAGCGACTCCAGTACCTTGCGCACTTCGCGGTTCTTGCCCTCGCGGATGGCAAATGTCATCCAGACATTGGCGCCCTGTTCGCGATCAAGCGTAGCCTCGATTGGGCCGTAACGAACGCCGTCGATTGTCACACCTGACCGCAGCCGGTCGAGCGCTTCCTGGCTTATGCGCCCAAGTGCACGCACGCGATAACGTCGCAACCACCCGGTTGCCGGCAATTCAATGACGCGCGCCAGGCCGCCATCATTGGTGAGGAGCAATAGACCT
>DATEKG010000020.1:0-3220 GCA_035277565.1 Pseudolabrys sp. | reverse complement strand
GACTGAAAAAACTTGTCCGGCCACGCGCAGGCCGGGTTGGCAAGGCTTAGCGCAGGCGGATGAAGCGGGGCAAGTCACCCGGCAAGCGTGAACGCCTGGATCGAAAAGTATCTGCGCGAATCGGTCCAGGCATGCGCCGGGACCCAGCCCACACCGCGCGCAAGAGCACCAAGGGATTCAATGCTGTATTTGTAACTGTTCTCGGTGTGGATCGTCTCGCCCGCGCGGAAGTCGATGGTCTCGCTTGCGACGCGAACTTTCTGGCGCTTGAGGCTCGCGAGATGCATCTCGATGCGGTGACGCTCGCGATTGTAAAATGCATGATGCTCGAACGTATCGAGCTTGAAAGTACCGCCGAGGTCGCGGTTGATCCGGGTCAGCAGATTGAGATTGAACGCCGCCGTGATGCCTTCGGAATCGTTGTACGCCGCATTGAGGACCTCGGCCGACTTGACCAGGTCAAAACCGATAATGATTACGGCGCCGGGTCCCAGAATGTTTGCGGCATTGCGCAGGAATGATGAGACTTCATGCGGCTCGAAATTGCCGATCGTGGACCCCGGGAAGAAACCGACCCGCACCGGCGCAACCTTCGCTTCTTCCGGCAACGGAAATGATCTGCAGATGTCGGCGATCACCGGCAGCACCCTGAGCTGCGGAAAATCGGAACGCAGCTCGACAGCTACGCGCTCGATCATTTCACCACAGATATCGACCGGTACATAGGCCGCGAGTCTTGGAGCTGCGCGCAGCAGGATGCGGGCCTTTTTGCTGGAACCACTGCCGAATTCCACCAAAGCTGCGCCTTGGGGAATCAGTTTTGCAATTTCGCCAGCGTGACGCCGCAAAATTCGCATTTCACAACGCGTCGGGTAGTACTCAAGAAGCTCCGTAATGCGCTCGAACAAGAGCGAACCGGTCGCATCGTAGAAATATTTCGAGGGAATGCGCTTCGGCGTCGCGCGCAACCCGTCGAGGACATCGGTTTCAAATTCAGAGATTTCGGCGTTCTGTTGCGGGATACGCTTGCGGGCGACTGCTGCAACCATGATTGCGCCTTTCAAACAAACTCCGCCAAACGAACGCCGCTGAATTGCCAGCGCGCCGGCGGATAGAAAAAATTGCGATAGCTCAAGCGTTCGTGGCCTTCCGCCGTCGCCAGCGAGGACCCGCGCAACACCATCTGGTTGACCATGAACTTGCCATTGTACTCACCAAGAGCGCCTTCGGCGGCGCGGTAACCCGGATACGGCAGATAGGCGCTCCGCGTCCATTGCCAAGCGATGCCGAATGCATCGGCTAAAATATTTCCGCGTGCCGCGACCTCCCATTCCGCCTCGCTTGGCAGATGTTTTGCGGCAAAGCGGGCAAAGGCGTCGGCTTCGTAGTAGCTGACGTGTTGCACAGGCGCACCGGCGTCGACCGGCTTGAGGCCGGCCAGGGTCATGGAATGCCAGGCCCCGTCCTTCAGTCGCCAATAGCCCGGCGCCTGCCAATCTTCAGTTTGCGCAAGTGTCCATCCGTCGGAAAGCCAGAGGGAGGGTGTCGTGTAACCTCCTGCGTTGATGAACTCCAACCATTCGCCATTCGTGACAAGATGGCGGGCGATCCGCACATGCGGGATGAGTTCGTCATGCAACGGCTTTTCATTGTCGAAACAAAACCCGTCCTCGCCGTGACCGACAGTGTGAATGCCCGACGGCACTTCGACATAACCGCGCGGTCCCTGCGCCGCTCGCGGCGCCTGCCATCCGGAATCGTAGACCGGATCAGTGGGATTTTGCGCGAAGGCGTGAAGGATGTCCGTCAGCAGAAGTTCCTGGTGTTGCTGTTCGTGGTGAAGGCCGATTTCGACAATCGAAAAGACACGCGCGGCCTCATCTTCTGGTATCTCCGAAATCAGGCGCGCGACTGCGGCATCGACATGTGCACGGTAGGCAGCGACGTCCTCGCCGTTGGGGCGTGTAATCAGCCCTCTTTGGGGACGCGCATGACGTGGGCCTGCCGCGACGTAATACGAATTGAACAGGAACGGAAAGCGCTGATCGAAGACCCCATATAAAGGGTCGTGCGGCAACAGCAAAAATTGCTCGAAGAACCAGGTCACATGAGCGCGGTGCCACTTGGTCGGGCTCGTATCGCCCATGGACTGGACGATTTGATCTTCGGCTGAAAGCCGGGCGGCGCGCGCCTCCGTTTCCGCACGAACACGACGAAAATCCGTCAGCCAGAACGCACGTATCTCATCCACAGAACGCCCGGCCTTCAGCGCCGGCCCGCCGCGGGGAGCCGGCGACATTGCGGTGCGCGCCATGGAAGGCCTCCGTAACCGTGACTTATGCAATGGGCTTCGGCAGTCGATGTATGTACAGATACTATTTATGGAAGCGATTGTTCCATTGCGAGCCAGCCGGAGCAACACCGTTTATCCGGCCGATTTGCTCACACCCCAGCGCGCGCAAGGAAACCTTGTCTTGTGCGCGCTATATCGATTGTGTAGCCGGGTACCGGAGATCGAGTTGGTAGCGGGAGACCGCCGCTACCGCTTTTCGGCACACCCGGATTTCTTGAGGTTCCAGCTTACGGCCGGAAACGTCATGAATGTGCGTATCACGGCATGATACATCATTCTTGAACGGTGTATCAAAGCATGATACATGGGTTCCATGATCAGGGGCTTCAAGGATGAAGGAGGCAGGGCGGTCTTTGATGGCGAAAATCCGAAGGGCTTTCCGTCGGATATTCTCAAGGTCGCCCGCCGAAAGCTTCGTTATCTCAACGCCGCGACCCAACTGGAGGATCTTAAAGCCCCGCCCGCCAACCGGCTTGAAGCCTTGAAAGGTGATCGGGCTGGGCAGTACTCGATCAGGATCAATGACCAATGCCGGCTGTACTTCAAATGGACTCCGGAAGGCCCGACAGAGACTGACGATGCAGAGACAGACCATGCAGAGACAGACCATGACAAGGAAGTTGCGCCCCATGCATCCCGGAGAAGTTCTCCGCGAGGAGTTTCTTGTTCCTCTCAAGTTGTCGGCCGGCGCGCTCGCCAGCAAGATGAACTTGCCGCGTACGCGCATTGAGCGCATTGCATCCGAGGACGTAGGCATTACCGCCGACACGGCCCTTCGCCTGGGCAAGGCCCTTGGTACCTCGCCGCAACTGTGGCTCAATCTGCAAAATGACTACGATTTGCAGATCGCGCAACGCGGGATCGGAA
>DATEKG010000019.1:0-30910 GCA_035277565.1 Pseudolabrys sp. | reverse complement strand
CCTCAGTGGCGGGCATGTTGCTTTGTGCGCTGGCCGCGGCTGCGCGAGGAGCTGCTCGCGGGACGCTACCAGCCGCAACCGGTGAGACGGGTGACGATCCCTAAGACCGGCGGGGGCGAGCGTGAGCTCGGCATCCCGACGGCGCTAGACCGGTTCATCCAGCAGGCCCTGCTGCAGGTCCTGCAGCCGCTCTTCGACCCGACCTTCTCGGATGCGAGCTACGGCTTTCGGCTAGGACGGAGTGCACACGACGCGGTGCTGCCTGCGCAAGCCTATGTGCAGGAAGGCCGCAGCTTCGTCGTGGACATCGACCTGGAGAAGTTCTTCGACCGGGTCAACCACGCATTCTGATGGGAAGGCTGGCCAAACGAATCGCGGATACGCGCGTGCTGAGACTGATCCGCCGCTACCTCAACGCGGGCACGCTCGCGAACGGGGTGGTGATCGAGCGGGAGGAAGGGACGCCGCAAGGCGGACCGCTCTCGCCGCTGTTGGCCAATATCCTCCTGGACGAAGTCGACAAGGAGCTGGAGCGACGCGGACACGCCTTCGTGCGCTACGCCGACGATCTGAACGTCTATGAAGGAGCGCGTGCGCGAGCTGACCCGGCGCAGTGCCGGCGCAGATGTGCAAACCGTTCGGGGTATACCTGACGGGCTGGAAGGCCTACTTCCGGCTCGCCGAAACCCCGGGCGTGTTCGCCGACTTCGACGGGTGGGTCCGTCATCGGTTGCGGGCCGTGCAACTCAGGCACTGGAAACGGGGGCGGGTCGTCTATCGCGAGCTGGTTGCTCGCGGGATGCCCGCCAGCGAAGCCAGCAAGGTTGCCGGCAACACACGGCGCTGGTGGCACAACTCGGCGATGGCGCTTCACATCGCGCTGCCGAACGACCTCTTCAAACGGCTCGGAGTACCCAAGCTCGCCGGGTAACCTCAACCCATCGAACCGCCCGGTGCGGACCCGCATGCCGGGTGGTGTGGCAGGGGACGCGGCAGGTTAAAGCCTCCGCGCCCCTATGGTGATCAGCGTCGCCCGGCGGCCGCGAATTGCCGCGTTAACGTCCGCAGGTAACCAATCCGCTTAACACTAATCCGCGGTTTGCCGCCGGTGCGCATTGTTGGCCGAGAATCCGTTGCTATTCTTTGTTACGGAATTGGCCGGAGCTGCACATGATGGAACGGCGAAAGGCACTTCGTTCGCGCAGCCTTCTTGGCGGCGTCATCGCGTTCAACAAGCGCGCGTCCACGATGGATTGCCAGGTGCGCAACATTTCGGCATCCGGAGCCAAGGTGAGCTTCACCAATACGGCGGTCGTTCCCGATTGTTTCGACCTCACAATTGCGTGCAAGGACCGTTCCTACCGAACCCGCATGGTTTGGCGCAGGCCGAATGAAGCGGGTGTTGTCTTTCTTGGCGAGTACAGCAACGACATCCCGGTTCCGCTGACGCTGGCGCAGCGTTTGCGCGAGGCCGAGGGCGCGCGAGCAGCCTTGCGCCGGCAGGTTGTACAGCTCAGCGAAGGCAGCGGCGTCTAAGCCGGCCTCGATCTCAACCTCTGCTATGTTTTGACAGCTCGCCTTCGCTCAGGCGGCGATGTGCTATTTTGCGTCGATGAACGCCACCGGGTGAGGCGGTCCTGCTCCGGCCGCCGGTTCGGGCGCAGGAAAGGCTGGCGTCGGCGGCTCAGATGCGGCCGCCGGTTGCAGGGCCGGAGCAATCGCCGCGGGTTGAACGATTGCAGCCGCTTGCGGGGCGGGCGCGAACATCCCCGTGACCGGTCCAAGGATCGCGGCAATCGCGGGCTGCAGCGCCGGGAATAGCGCCGCCTGCTTCCGGTTCTGCGCGTAGAGATACAGGCCGCCCAGCACGATTACGATCACCACCAGGATAACCAATGCGTTGATGGTCTGGTCCGGGCCCGGGCGCCGCCGGCGCGCGCTGCGCTTTTGAGTGGTCCGTTTCCTGGCCGCTGCTTTTCGCTTCTTCGCCATGGCGTGGAGCTCCATCGATGGTGTGGCCAACTCACGGCACTGCACCTCAAATCACGACTTCGGAGCACTGAATTTCAAAACAAGCTTACACCCGGGGAGCCATGCCCCGGCGAGCAAAATCGAAAACCGAATCACCGGCCGGACATTAGCCGATTCGGCTCGGCGATGGGTGAATCGGCCACGCTCAGCGGCCGCAATTCCAGACCGGTCCAATCGGCGTCTGCGTGTAGCAGGGGCCGAAGCCGCCGCCATTCCAGCGCCCACGATAAAATCCGGGCCAGGCGGGGCCATAAAATTGCGGCCCATGCGCCTCGTAATAGTGCCGTTCGCGCTCGCGTTCGATTGCCTCGGGCGGCCGGTAACCGGGCAGGAAGCCATAGCCGTGCCAGTGGCGGTCGACGTGACGCTTTGCGTGAGGCTTCTTGTCATGCCGCGGCGCGGCCTGTTCCGCCGGCGGATCCGGCAGAGCGGCGGCCGCGCTCCCGAATGCCAGCAGGAGGACGATCGCGGCCATGCCTGGCAATCTGTACTGCACGGATGTCCTTTCGCGGGACGGCGGCCGCAATAGGCCGCCTGTTTCGTGGTAAAACTGAGGCCCGGCGGAAGCGGCACGCGACCGTCGGCGAAAGGAAGAACCAGAGGAATAGCCATGTCTCAGCGCGTACTGATCACGGCCGGCGCCGCCGGCATCGGCCGCGAATTCGCGCGGGCGTTTTCGGCAAATGGGGCGAAGGTTTTTGTTTGCGACATCGACGAGAAAGCGCTTGCGGTCATCGCAAAGGACATTCCGGGTTTGATTGCCCGGCGTTACGACATGGCGCACCGGGCCGAGATCGAGCGCATGGTGCCTGAGGCGGTGGCGGCGCTGGGGGGTCTTGATGTCCTCATCAACAACGCGGGTATCGCCGGCCTGACCTTGCCGGTCGCCGACTATCCCCCGGATGACTGGGACAAGGTGGTGGCGGTCAATCTCACCGCCATGTTCGATGTTTGCCGTCTGGCAATCCCGCATCTGAAGAAATCGAAGTCGGGCTGCATCATCAACATGTCGTCGATCGCCGGGCGCTACGGCTTTGCCAATCGCAGTCCTTACGCCGCGACAAAATGGGGCGTGATCGGATTAACCAAAACGCTGGCGATCGAACTCGGCGAATGGGGCATTCGCGCCAATGCGATTGCGCCCGGGGCGGTCGACGGCGATCGCATCGTTCGGGTTTTTCAGGGGCGCGCGCAGATCAGCGGCCGCTCGCTGGAGGAGGTGAAAGCCGACGCGCTCGCGGCGGCGTCGATCAAGTCCATGATCGACCCGAAGGACATCGCGCAGCTAGCGGTGTTTCTTGCGTCCGATGCCGCGAAATCGATTTCCGGTCAGGTGATCCCGGTCGACAATGACCGCCAGAAGGCATGACGCGGACTCGATCCATGATTGCGTGCGCACTGTTGCGGCCTTGATGTCATCAGGCAGCCGCAGAGCTTAACGCAATGTCTGAAGGATGCCTGAACCTGCGCGGCCGGGGTGCTTCCCGCGCAAGAATCGCCTCATCCACGCGCAAATTGGCGGGTTCCGGTTGATGTTTAACCTTACCTGGTGAGCTTAATCGGCGGATTTATTCGTCGCCCCAAGGGCGAGCGGATACAGCTTCATCCATCACTTGAATGAGAGGCGGCAGAAACCGTTCGAACGGTTGAGCCGCTTTGATGGATGGAGAATGGAAATTGAAAATTATAGCGATCCTTTTCACGGCGCTGTTTTCGGCGGCCTTTGTTTCGGCAGCCGATGCGACACCGCGGCATCACCGGTTGCAGCGCCAGATCATTGTCTGTGACATGCGCGGCTGCTCCGACACGATTGCCGGGGCGCGAGCCGAGGCGCCGATGCAGGCCGGTGCGGTTACCGACGCCAATGGCGGCGCAGTCATCAGCCACCGGCCGCAAGGCTGCCCGCATGCGTTCTGCGGCTGCGAAGCCTCGCTGTATGTTTTCGGACACATCCGCGCCGAGCTCAATCTCGCCTCCAACTGGATGCGCAAATTCCCGCGGACGTCGCCGGCTCCCGGCATGGCAGCGGTCCGCAATCACCACGTCATGGTTCTGATGAGCCATGTCGAGGGCAGCAACTGGCTCGTCCATGACGGCAATTCCGGCGGCGGGCTCACCCGCGAGCACGTGGTCTCGATCAGCGGTTATGTGATCGTCAATCCCCACGGCGGCGCCTGAACATAAAGAGCGGCCGCGCGACCTTCATCGCGCAGCCGCCATGACTTCCTCAATAAAATATCCTCCTCAATAAAGCTTTGGTTGCTCGGTAGCCTTGGTACGGCTTGCACACGCCGTCCTGGACGGCGCGCGCCGCTATGGGATGATAGCGGGACAGAATAAGGAGAGGCGGTCCGTGTTCGCAGTACTCTTTGAAGTTGAGCCGAAGCCCGGGCAGTGGGACACCTATCTCGGGCAGGCCAAGGCGCTTCGTCCCGAGCTCGAAAAAATCGACGGCTTTATCGACAATGTTCGCTATCGCAGTTTGACGCGTGACGGCCTGCTGCTGTCGCTGTCGGGCTGGCGCGATGAGAAGGCGCTGGTGCGGTGGCGCACGCATGCCGGCCATCACGTGGCGCAGGAAAAAGGCCGCGGGTCGATTCTTCGCGATTACCATCTGCGCATCGGCGAAATCGTGCGCGACACGAATTTACCTTCGGACAGGTCATTGCCCGTCCAGCGCCTTGACGAGACGCAGGCCGGTGAGGCGACGGCGGTTGTCCTGATCGATGGCAAGCGGGCGGCCGATTGGGTCGCAACAGCCGGCGCGCAGCAGGTCGCGCAGTCGCTGGGCCTGCAAAGCGGTGCAGCAGGCCTGACCTCATGGGACGTCTTCGACGCCGTGCTCACGCCCGGTGACGTCATCCTGATGTTGTCGTGGCGCGATCGCGTCGCTGCCGAGACGTTCGAGAGCGCCATCCGCCTGCAACCGGAGACGCGTTTGCGGCGCGTGCGGATTGTGCGTGATTACGGCATGTTCGACCGGCGCGAAGCGCCGCAGTACTATCCCGAGGTTCGCAAGTCAGACTAGGCCGGTCGGCCGTCGAACTCTTTGAAGCGGGAGGCGTCGATGCGGGCGAGGCAGATGCTGGCGGCCGGGCTGGGATTTTTCATCCTGGGCGTCGCGGGCGCTCCGGCGCAGCAGACGGCCGATCCGCGGATCGCGGACATTGTCCATGCCAGGAAACTTCGCGTTGCGCTCGGTCTCGGCAGCCCCGCCCTGGCGATCAAGGATCCAAGCGGGGAGGTCCACGGACCGGCCATGGACCTTGCCGTTGCGCTTGCGACCAGGATGGGCGTCGATCTCAAGCCGGTGCAATATCCGCGCCCGGGCGCGGTGCTCGACGGGCTCGCCAACCACGAGTGGGATGTCACATTCCTTGTGGCGGATCCCGCACGTGCCGCCATCGTTGATTTTTCCCCGCCTTATATGCTCAGCGATTTCACCTATCTGGTGCCGGCCAGTTCCACGAAAAAAGCGGCAGCCGAAATGGACCAGCAGGGTGTGCGCATCGCGGTGCCGCGCAATGATGCCTCCGATCTGCGTCTGACCAAGATCATCCAGCATGCGGAGCTGGTGCGCGTGGACAGCATCGCAGCGGCTCTCGACCTTGTGCGCGGCGGCCAGGCCGAGGCTTATGCCGGGCCGCGCGTCGTTCTGTTGGGGCTTGCGGGCCAGGTGCCTGGCGCCCGTGTCCTCGATGACGGTTTTGCCGACATTGCCTTTGCGGCGATGGTGCCAAAAGGCAAGGCCGGTCATCTGGCCTATGTGAGCGAATTCATCGAGGCCGCCAAGGCCGGTGGCCTGGTGAAGCAGGCGATCGATCAGGCGCATCTGCACGGCGTGAAAGTCGCTCCGCCGCGGAAGGCCGAATGATCAAAAAGCGCGCGATAAAGTTCAGCGAATCCTGCCGAGGCAATCCCTGAGCTTGTCGATTTCGAGCTGCACCGCGCCGCCGACGCCGCCTTCCTCGGCAAGCATTGCGCGCGCGGAGAAGTGTTCGCGCAGCGACTGTTCGCGACCCTTGCGCTGCTCTTTCATTCCTTTCCTGTAGTCCGCTTTTATTTTCGCGACCGCGCGCGCGTAGTCCCTGATGCAAATGTCCGCCGCGGTGCATTGCGGGCACTGCTGCGCAACTGCCGGGCCTGAAATCATCAAGCCAATCAGAACAACGGCCATGCGCATGGCTGCCCCCGCCCATCTACCTCGCCGCCCAATGACGGCGCGCCTATCGTGCATTTTTCAATCGCGGCCACAACAGGGAACCGGGCGCAACAGAATGCCCCCGCAAAATCGCCATCAAAAAATCCGCAAAAAAAGGGGGCCGCGAAACGCGGCCCAAGACTGTTTGGGGATCGGACGCCCGCGGGGGGTAGGGGGATGCGCGGGCGCCCGCACAGACAACGCGCAAGCGCGGATTGCGTTCCCGGCCCCGAAACTAGCGTGCCTGCGTTGATCTTCGCACCTCGGCGGCGTGGTTCCGGCAGGCGAGATATTCCGGCGAATTAAATGGCGCCATCGACCGGCAGCGCGCATCGTCGATTGCCGCTGTCGTCTCTTCGCCCTGTTGGTCCTGCACCATTTGCTGGTGCCCGATTGTGCCCGGCGCGCAGTCTTTGGTGCTGTTGCCTGTGATGCAGTCGATCGAGTGCCCGGCGCAGCCCGGAACCAGAAAAGCAAGGACAAGGATTATTGGGGTGGACATGCGAAGAGCGCGCTTCGCGGTCGGCCCCTGCGGCGAATCGGATGACACCATGCATCCAGTGTCGCCCAAGCCGGGCGGTCCGCAAGTAGGCGCATGTTTCGAGCGGCGCCGCCGGCCCCCCGGTCCGCGCACCGCCAGTTGCAAGCGAACGCTGTGGAACCGCTGCGGGGCGGTGCGGCCGCAGGATCGGCAGCCGAACCGCTGCGGCACTAAATGCGAGCATTCCCATCAGGTTGGCTGCTGTTTTTCAATTTTTTGTGCGGCCTCGAGACCAAAGAGCCAGTCCAGTGACGAGCGAAACCAGATCTGCTTTTTCGGGATGAACCGGTCGCGCTGGCGGATGGTGGGGACGCGCAGCGAGTAAAATTTTGGGCCGTCATCGGCCGACGACGAATAGATCGGCGATCCGCAATCGGGGCAGAAGGCCTGCTCGCGCCTGTTGCCGCTCTCCGCCGTCTTCACGTAAATTCTCGGCTCGCCGGTGCGGATTTTGAACGAACCTTTTTGTGAAGGAACGACCACGCGAAAGGCCGAGCCCGACAGGGTCTGGCAGTCGGTGCAATGGCAGATATAGGCGGCCTCAGGGTCGGCCTCCGCTTCGAATGTGATCCGGCCGCAATGGCAGGCCCCGTCGACTTTCATGTGCGCGTTCTCCGGCGCGCCCGTGGCGCAACTGTGCCGCAATCTAGCGCTTTTCTGTGCCAGGAACGAGCTGCCGGGAGCGGGATTATCACGGGTGTAGTTGCAGAAGATGTGTTGCAGGAGACGAATTGCAGGAGACGAATTGCAGGAGACATGCCGATGAAGTCCATCTCCAGGAAGCACATGTCCAAACTGGCCATCGCATTGACAAGCGGCGCCGTCGTTGCAGCCTTGTTTTGTGCCGCGATCCTGCTGCCGGAGCCGGCGCGGGCGCAGGTTTTCGATTTCGGCCAGATCGACGCATTTGAATCGCTCGGCTCGGGCACGCAGCTCGGCGGCGCCCCGGCCAAGGTTATCGTCGACGACAACGAGCGTCACACGGTGCTCTTTACGGTGATCGAATCGAACACCGACGCGAAGATCTACTGGAAGTCGAAGGACGGCGACCAGATGACGACCATCAAGGGGCCGGGCGTGCAGGCATTTCAGACCATCGGCCGCTTCAGGATCGAAGCCGCCGGTGACAAGGATCACAGCGTGAAATACGGGTATGTGCTGTTTCGCCTCAAGGACGAGAAGAGCGGAACGGGCGACAGGATCTGAGGCGGATCAGGTCAGCTTCTTCATCGCGACCACGGCGATGGTGAGAATGGCCCAGGCACAGCCGCGCACAAGGCCCAGCCGGATATTGCGGCCGAGAATATAGCTCGACAGGAAGCCAACCAGGAAAACGGCGACAATGCCGAAATACAGAACGACATTGAGCAGTATGGGCCATCGGGTGGTGGACAAAGCGGCCCCGCCGATGAGCAGATCGGTGACGACCGGAAAAGCCAGCACCAGCATCGAGTCGCGGACGATCGCGACGTAGCCGCTCAGCGGCAGGTGGGCGCCGATTTCGGCTTCCTTGCTGACCAGCGTCACAAAAGCGCGTGTCAGCATCATTGCAACGCCGAGCAGCAGGACGTACCAGGCGGCCTCGCCATAGTCGGCCCGCTCGCCCGGCTGGTAAGCGAGATCGACCGAGATGATTGCGATGACGCCGTAGAGCACCGATGTCACACGCGGCGCCGTGATCCGGCGCTGCTGCGACCAGTTTTCCGAAGTCTTGGCCATGTCCGCGCCACCAGGTTTGGGCTAGCCGCTGGTAGCCAGCTTTGCCGGTCCGATCAAGGCGAGTTCCCAAAGCGGCCGCGCGGGGTTACACACTGCGCAGCGCGAACTCTCTATCGAAAAACCGGCGCGGCAATGGCAGAGTGGCCGCGGATTCAACTATTTGGCTCAGGGGGGTGCTCTGATGAGAAAGGTCGTCCTGCTGCTTGCCGCTGCGGCTCTGGCCGTCTCGCCGGTTCTGGCGAATGCCAAGCCCAAGAAGACCGCCGAGGAACTCGAAAAAGAACGCATCGCCAAGGAGCACGACAACAGCTACCGCGCCGTCCGCGATTCCCTGCCGCTGTTGCTGCCGTCATGGTCGCTGCCGGTCTTCTTCGGCACCGGCATGGACAAGAAGCTCTCCGGCCAGGACGAGAAGGCTGAAAAAGCCGAGAAGAAGAGCAAGAAGGCGAAAGCCGCAGCTCAGTAGGGGCTGGGGCACTCTGAAGTGTTCTCACCTTCAGGCTACGTCTCAAAGACTAAATCGGCGAGCATTGTAGAATTCCGCCTGCCTCGGCACCATGAATCAAAGTACCTATTGACATATTAGGTATAATAGTTACTGTAAAATACGCGTCTAAATACAGTAGGTAATAGATATGTCCAAATATGAACGATTGGGACAGTTCTTGAAGAAGCAGGACAAAGAGTTCGTGCCCATGACATTTGCCGAAGTCGAGCGGGTAACCGGCGTCAAGCTGCCGCCGTCGGCGCTCAAGCATCGGCCGTGGTGGTCGAACAATCCGGACAACAGCGTCATGACCAAGGTCTGGCTCGACGCCGGCTTCGAGAGCGAGCAGGTCGACATGGAAAAGCGCAAGCTGGTGTTCAAGCGCGTACGCAAGGCGAAGGCGACGGGCGGGGACGACGAGAAGCCGTTTCACCCCGCCTGGGGTGCGATGAAAGGGCTGATCCGCATCATGCCGGGTGTCGATATCACCCAGCCGGCCGATCCGGAATGGGCGGATCGGCTCGACGCCGAATATGGACCCGAGAAGCGGGAGAAATAGATGCAGCCGCTGCTCTGGGACACGCACGCGGCGATCTGGATTTACGGCAAGATACCGATAGCCCAAGCCGCCGTTGACATCCTTGCGGCGGCCGATCGCGAAGGCGTTCCGTCATATGTGTCGCCGATCACCGCTTGGGAGGTCGGCATGCTGGCTTCCCGTAACAGACTGCAACTGCTGATCCGTCCCGAGCGCTGGTTTGCCAATCTGTTTGAGATACCGGGCGTGAAGCTCGCCGACATGTCGCCGGACTTGCTGATTGCGTCATCCTATCTGCCGGGCAAGCCGCCGAACGATCCGTCCGACCGCATCCTCGCCGCGACCGCACGTGAGCTCGGCGCCACGCTCATCACGCGCGACCGCGCGCTGCTGGACTACGGCGCGCAAGGACATGTGAGCGTGGCGGAGTGCTGAACGTATCAACGAGCGCCCAGGGTACTGGGCAGCCTACGATCTCATTTCTTCTCTATCGAAATTCCGCCGGGGCCGAGGTTGATTTGCATCCCCTTCGGCTCCTTGCGGTCCTGGTAGAGCTGATAACCCAGGACCGCAACGACGACGACCAGCGCGCCAACGATGAGGTAGAGCGCGTTCTGGCTGAGCCTCAGCTGCATCCAGTCGTGCTCCCGCATGTATCGCACTTCATGCAGGTGCCGTTGCGCACGAGCGTGAAGTTGCCGCATTCGCCGCAGGCTTCGCCTTCATAGCCCTTGGCGCGAGCCTCGGCGCGCTTTTCGGAGGCGGCGGCTTTTGCGTGCGCGCGGGCGTCCTGGGTGTCGACCCGATGCTCGAGTTGCTCGGCCGGAGACAGCTTTGCTTCCGGCTCGACTTTCAGGGCGGTCGCGCCGCCGCCATGAAGCGCGGTCACCTTGGTTGGCGCCGACACCGCACCCCGGCCGGCTTCGCCGGCCGACCCTCCCCCCGCAGGGGAGGGTGAAGAGACCGCGGCGCCGCCTGTCGCCACGCCGCGCACCACGGAGAGACGATCGGTGCGCGAGCGGGTGAGGCCCTTCGACACATAGTTGGTCGCCGGCGCGGGCTTGCCTTCTTCCACGCCCTTGCCGAGTGCGTCGAAGCCCGCCTCGGTGGGATCGACATGCGCGAGATCGAACCGCTCGAGATAGGAGACGGCGAGCTCGCGGAATACATAGTCGAGGATCGAGGTGGCGTATTTGATCGAGTCGTTGCCCTGCACCGGGCCCTGCGGCTCGAAGCGGGTGAAGGTGAAGGCGTCGACATATTCTTCCAGCGGCACGCCATATTGCAGGCCGAGCGACACGGCGATGGCGAAGTTGTTGATGAAGGAACGCAGTGCCGCGCCTTCCTTGTGCATGTCGATGAAGATCTCGCCCAGGCGGCCGTCGTCATATTCGCCGGTGCGGAGATAGACCTTGTGGCCGCCCACCACCGCCTTCTGGGTGTAGCCCTTGCGGCGGTCGGGCATGCGCTCGCGTTCGCGCAGAACGGTGACGCGCTCGACGATTTTCTCGACGATTTTCTCGGCGAGGCCGGTAGCGCGCGCCGCGGCCGGACGTTCCAGGAACGTCTCCACCGCATCGTCCTCGTCATCCTCGTCGGCGATGAGTTGTGAATTGAGCGGCTGCGAGAGCTTGGAGCCGTCGCGATAGAGCGCGTTGGCCTTCAGCGCCAGTTTCCACGAGAGGAGGTAAGCCTGCTTGCAGTCCTCGACCGTCGCCTCGTTGGGCATGTTGATGGTCTTGGAGATGGCGCCTGAAATGAAGGGCTGCGCTGCCGCCATCATGCGGATGTGGCTTTCGACCGACAGATACCGCTTGCCGGTGCGGCCGCACGGATTGGCGCAGTCGAACACCGGATAGTGCTCGGCTTTCAGATGCGGCGCGCCTTCAACCGTCATGGCGCCGCAGACATGGATATTGGCGGCCTCGATCTCGCGCCTGCCGAAGCCGAGCGCGGCGAGAAGATCGAAGCTCGGCGAGGCGAGGTCCTCGGCGGAAATGCCGAGCTTGTCGCGGCAGAAATCCTCGCCCAGCGTCCACCTGTTGAAGGCGAACTTGACGTCGAAGGCCGTCGGCAGCGCCTTCTCGACCTTGGCTATGGCCTCGTCGGTGAAGCCCTTCGCCTTCAGCGTCGTGTGGTTGATGGCGGGCGCCTGGCTGAGCGTGCCGTGGCCGACGGCATAGGCCTCGATCTCGGCGATGTCGGCCTCACTGTAGCCGAGCGTGCGCAGCGCTTCCGGCACCGCGCGGTTGATGATCTTGAAGTAGCCGCCGCCGGCGAGCTTCTTGAACTTCACCAGCGCGAAATCGGGCTCGATGCCGGTTGTGTCGCAATCCATCACCAGGCCGATCGTGCCGGTGGGAGCAATCACGGTTGCCTGGGCATTGCGGTAGCCGTGCTTCTCGCCGAGGGCGAGCACGCGGTCCCAGGCGGCCTTGGCATGCGCGATCAGCGTCTGGTCGGGACAGGCGCCATGGTCCAGCGGGACAGGCGGCGTTGCGACTTTCTCGTAGCCGGTGCGTTCACCATAGGCGGCGCGGCGATGATTGCGCATCACGCGCAGCATGTGCTCGCGGTTCTTCTTGTAGCCGGGGAACGGCCCGAGCTTCTCGGCCATCTCGGCCGAAGTCGCATAGCTGACGCCGGTCATGATGGCGGTGAGCGCGCCGCAGATGGCGCGGCCGGCATCGGAATCATAGGGGATGCCGGCGGTCATCAGGAGGCCGCCGATATTGGCGTAGCCGAGACCGAGCGTGCGGAATTCGTAGGAGAGCTCAGCGATCTCGCGCGAGGGAAACTGCGCCATCATCACCGAGATTTCCAGCACGATGGTCCACAGGCGCACGCCGTGTTCGTAAGACTCGACGTCGAACTCCATACCGGTCATTCCGCGACGGCGCGCAGCGCCGGACCCGGAATCCAGATGCGAGTCGGTCCCTTGCATCTGGATTCCAGATCGCCGCTTCGCTGCGTTTGGAATGACAGAGGAGGAGCGCAGGAACGTCAGCAGGTTCAGCGAGGCGAGATTGCAGGCCGTGTCGTCGAGGAACATGTATTCCGAGCACGGATTGCTGGCGCGGATTTCGCCCGAGGCCGGGCAGGTGTGCCAGTCATTGACCGTGGTGTGATACTGCAGGCCGGGATCGGCCGAGGCCCAGGCGGCGTAGCCGATCTTCTCCCATAGCGCGCGCGCATCGAGCGTCTTCGCGACCTTGCCGTTCTTGCGATAGGTGAGGTCCCATTTGCCGTCGGCCTCGACCGCCTTGAGAAAGCCGTCGGTCACGCGCACCGAATTATTGGAATTCTGGCCCGCGACGGTGAGATAGGCCTCGCTGTCCCAGTCGGTGTCGTAGGTCGGGAAATTGATGTCCTTGTAGCCCTGCTTGGCGAACTGGATCACCCGCTTGATGTAGTTGTCGGGCACCATGGCGCGGCGGGCGAGCTTGATCTCGCGCTTGAGCGCGGGGTTTTTCTCCGGCGAGAAGCAGTCATCGCCCGAGCCCTCGCAGTTCACGCAGGCTTTCAGGATGCCCTTGAGATGCTTCTGGTTGATCCTGGAGCCGGTGACGAGCGCCGCCACCTTCTGCTCTTCCAGCACCTTCCAGTCGATATAGGTCTCGATATCGGGATGGTCGATGTCGACGATCACCATCTTTGCCGCGCGGCGCGTGGTGCCGCCCGACTTGATCGCGCCGGCGGCGCGATCGCCGATCTTGAGGAACGACATCAGGCCGGACGAGCGGCCGCCGCCGGAAAGCTTCTCGCCTTCGCCGCGCAGCCTGGAGAAATTGGTGCCGGTGCCGGAGCCGTATTTGAACAGCCGCGCCTCGCGCACCCACAAGTCCATGATCCCGCCTTCGTTGACGAGATCGTCGGAGATCGACTGGATGAAGCAGGCGTGCGGCTGTGGATGCTCGTAGGCCGATTTGGATTTCGTCAGCTTGCTGGTGAAGGGATCGACATAGTAGTGGCCCTGGCCGGGGCCGTCGATGCCATAGGCCCAGTGCAGGCCGGTGTTGAACCACTGTGGCGAATTGGGCGCGCACATCTGCGTCGCCAGCATGTAGCGCAGCTCGTCGAAGAAGGCCTGTGCATCGGCTTCCGACTCGAAATAGCCGCCCTTCCACCCCCAGTAGGTCCATGTGCCGGCGAGGCGATCAAAGACCTGCCTGGAAGAGATTTCACCGATATAGCGCTCCTTCTCGGGCAGCGCCGCGAGCGCATCCTGATCGGCGACCGAGCGCCACAGGAACGAGGGAACGGAATTTTCTTCGACTTTCTTCAGGCTGGCAGGGACACCGGCCTTGCGGAAATATTTCTGCGCCAGCACATCGGAGGCGACCTGCGACCAGAATTCCGGCACCTCGACATTGTCGAGCTTGAACACCACCGAGCCGTCCGGATTGCGGATCTCGCTGGTGGTGAGCCGGAACGTGATTCCGTCATAGGCTGATTGTCCGTCCTTGGTGTAGCGCCGTTCAATTCGCATGTGTCTCTAGCCCCGAAATGCAGGACGATTGACCATCGTCCCTTTTGTCTCTGGCAGGCTTGTCCGTGCCCGCCGCGTTATTGCTCTACTCTGCCTACGCCACCCGCCACACAATCGATCTCCGGTGCTCTGATCCGGCACCGGTTCGTTCCGGGGGTTTGCACCCCGGGCACAACAAGTCCCTGTCCCAAAACGCCGTAGTCCTGGCGTGGGTTGAGTTCACCGACTGAAAGTCGTTCTGAGGGTCCGGAGGGAACCTGAAACTCAACGCCACCGAACAAACCAAAGCTATGTGGACTCGCCGTACTCGTCAACAAGAGATAGTCGTTAAATCTGAATCAAACACTAAATCTTGTGTCCGACAGTGAACTGCGGGGACAAAACGGACCGCGAGAACACCGCCAGTATTGGCCCTGGGCGGACTGGCGAAAAGTTTTTTCTGGGGGAGACGGGGTAGGTTTTTATGCCTTCGGCCATGACGGAAAAATGACGGAAAAATGGGACTTCCGTGCGTTGGCGTCGAAAGCCCGCGCCAACCATGCCTGGGACATTATGGGGAAAAACCGCGCAAACGGGCCGTCGGAGTCTGTGATTCTCGAAACGAACTCAGAGGCTTATCGCGAAGGACCGAGGCTGCCCGGACGGCCGCAGCGATACCCACCCCTGTGAATTCAAGGTGCCCGCAGCACGCAAAAACATAAGGCGTTGCGCGCCCCGAGACCGGCAACAACAAGAAATCTGGCCGATCCGACTTAGTGGAAACTCGCCGCGATCGAAACGACCGCTCCGTCGAGGCCGTTGAAGCCGTGGTAGCTGCGTGCCTCGCACGGATCACCGGAATTGACGCCGCCATCGAGCCATTTCGCGATTGCCTTGCCGTGAGACCAGCGGATGAAGGGTTCGACGCCGGCAGGCAAGGTCCGGCGGCAGGAATCTTTCCGATGCGCGATCACCAGCGTTCGCGGCAAGGCATTCGGCGACCCGAGAATATTGGCGACATTGTCTCTGCTGCCGGAACTGTCGGTCAAAAATCCCGAGGTCAGCACAAGCGCATCCGGCTTGGCGCCATTCGCGATGCCGTGTGCGGCGCGAAGCGTACCGCGACTTGTCGCTATGACGGTGACCGGACGCTTGATCCTGGCCATGAAGTCCACCGCGGCCGCGAGACTCGTATTGGCGTCGACGATCAGAACGGCAAGTCCATGCGCGCGATAGTTGGCGCGCGTTCGTACAAGCTGGTTAGCCTTGAGCCTGCCGATCGTGCCGTTGGGCCCCGCGGCGATATGACCGTCGCCGCCGGGCAAAAGGATGACGCTCGCATGCGGTGCGGCTGGACGTAACAGGATCGCAGTTGAGCCGCCGATATTGACCGTTTCGTCCGCCCGGATGATTTGAACGCCCGCGAGCGAGAAGATGACGACAAAAGCGATGACCAATTTGTAATGCATCGTGTGTTGTCGATCGAAAAAACACATGTAGTCATCGAAATGATTGCAAGAAACCCCCGAACAGGGGAGGCGACCGGTTTGTCGACGGTCACGCAATCGCTTTCCGCCCCTTCGGTTCGACGACGGCTGATCCTGCGTAGTGCGGAGATTCTGATGGTGAAAAGGCGGGTGCTGCAAGAGCCCCGCCTCTTCCTTGCACCGGAAAATGGGTCGAACTGTTTTCCGGCGCCGCTCAATTCCAGCTCGCGCCCGGCGGCTGGCGGGTGGTGACATTGACGCGATTGTAGAGATTGGTCGTGGCGATCCAGAGCACCAGCGCCGCCAACTCCTTCTCGCCATAGTTCTCGGCGGCTTCATTCCAGACGGAATCGGGTACCTCGGCCTTGTCGGCAAGCCGTGTCATCGACTCCGCGAGCGCAAGGGCAGCCCGTTCGGCGGGGTTGAAATAGGGCGTCTCGCGCCAGGCCGACACAGCAAACAGACGTTCGTCGGTTTCGCCGTCCTTTTTCGCATGCTTGATGCCATAGTCGATGCAGAAGCTGCAGCCATTGATCTGGCTCGCCCTCAGATGCGTGAGATGCAGCGTCTTCGGCGGAACTCCGCCCTGGGATACCACCCCGTAAAGGGCCTGCAGCGGCTTGACCGAGTCCGGAAGAACGGCGGCCGGATTTTTCATGCGTGCTGACATTGTCATCTCCATCGTTGTTTTTGCGGAACTTTCCGCTTTTTCGAGGTTGCCCCTCTGCCGGTGTCACACCGGCCGGGCCTCGCTCGTCATGGACATGACGGACAGCGCACGGGATATGTGACAGATGGCAGAACAAGATTTTCTGGGCCCGCAATTCGAGGCCAATCGCGCCCGCCTGCGGGCGGTCGCCTACCGGATGCTCGGTTCAACCGCAGAAGCGGACGATGCAGTGCAGGAGGCCTGGCTGCGGCTCGCGCGCAGCGACGCCGCCAATGTCGACAATCTCGGCGGCTGGCTCACCACCGTCGTCGCCCGCATCTGTCTCGACATGCTCCGCTCACGCAAGATCCGTCACGAAGAAGAGCTTGGCCCGGAGGTCGCGGACGATGTCGCGGCGCAGGACGAGACCGACCGCGAGATGATGCTCGCCGACTCTGTCGGGCTGGCGCTGCTCGTCGTGCTCGACACGCTCGCACCGGCCGAGCGCATCGCCTTCGTGCTGCACGATATGTTCGATCTTTCTTTCGAGGAGATCGCGCCTGTTGTCGAACGTTCGCCGGCGGCGACCCGCCAGCTTGCGAGCCGGGCTCGCCGCCGCGTGCGCGGCGCACGCGCAACCGCGAATGCCGATCGCGCGCGTCGCAACAGGATCGTCGAGGCTTTCCTGGCGGCGGCGCGCGGCGGCGATTTCGAGGCGCTGCTCACCGCACTCGATCCCGACGTCGTGCTGCGCGCCGACCGGATTGCCGTGCAGATGGGCTCACCGCCGGAGCTGCGCGGCGCCGCGGCCGTCGCCAATATGTTCAAGGGACGCGCGCAGGCGGCCAGGCCCGCGCTCGTCGACGGGGCTCCCGGCGTCGGCGTCTATTTCGGCGGGAGATTGCGGATCGTGCTCAGCCTGACATTTGCCGGCGACCGGATCGCCGCAATCGAGGCGTTTGCCGATCCGGAAAATGTCCGGCGCTTCGACGTGACAAGGCTCGACGGTGGCGAAGTCCAAACACCGCGCGATGTCTGAAATCTCATCCGTTCGGACGATTTGCCGGCGACGCGTCGTTGAATAAACGGAGTCACCACGAGCTCTTCAGGCCGGGTTCATCTTGCCGCACCTAAAGCAGTGCGTGCCGTAAGTAGAACGCTTCGCGCAATTTGAAAGGGAACAGGGACATCAAAATGAATACGTCCAGGACCGCCAGATCCTTGGCGCTCGCGGCCTCGATTGCGGCCGGCGTCACGCTTGTTGCAGTTTCAAACGGCGCGTCTGCGCAGCAAAGGATAGAAACGATTGATCATCGCACCAATCCGACCGGTGCCGGTCCGAACCGTTCGAACATGCCAGTTCCAGGCGCGAACGATCAGACAGGAAAGTCAGGTGTTGTCGTCAAAGCGACCGTTCACAGGACCGGGAAGACGTCGGGCGATATTCAGGGGTGTATTTCCTGCGCGCCAACCGGTGAGCAACCCCGCACAGGTCAAACTATGCAAACGATTGACCATCGTGCCAATGCCACCGGTGTGGATTCGCATCGTCAAGGAGCTACCCCTGGGAGCGGGGAGGGATGGACTCCGACCGTTCGCGATGGGCATGGAAAAATCACTTCCGCCTCTTTCGCTGGAAGAGTCGTGATAGGCACGACAAATGACGGAAAGCCTGTCTATTCGGATAATCGTACAATTGTCCGGACGTACCCTCGCCGAAACAAGGACGGCTCAGTGGATTTGGTACACGTGGTTGGGCGAGGAGATGAGCCAGGGCAGATCACAGTCGAACGATACAAGGGGCCGCCGCATATTGACCTGGGTAGCTGTCCATTTTGGGGTTGCTAACTTCGGCAATTGTTCCTGACGCCGCTCTTGCGGGTGCCGGATACGGCGCCCGCGTTGGGTTTGGACGGCGCGGGGTAAACAGGGGTGGATCTGTTGATGATTTCGGTGTGGCTGGACCGGTATTTTTCAATTGCTCGCGCCGTCGCGCTTGTCCCCGCTGTAGCTGATCTGCCGCCGGTGCGGGAGCGCTTCGGGATGCTCGCGCTGCAGGAATTCGATCAGCCTTTCACGCACTTCGGCGCGCAGATCGGCAGCCTGCCCCGCCGTTCGCGCGCTCATCAGCAGACGCACCTCCATGGTCGTCTCCTTGAAGTCGTTGACCTGGACCACGCCTACGTCGCCGTCCCACCGTTTTGAGTCCTTGAGGATGGCGTTGAATTTCTGGCGAATGATGTCGATCGGCGCGCTGTAGTCGAGATAGATTACGACATTCCCGATCAGCGCCGAGCTTTCGCGCGTCCAGTTCTGGAACGGCTTCTCGATGAAGTAGGTGAGCGGCACGATCATGCGCCGCAAGTCCCACAGCTTGACCACGACATAGGTCGACGTGATCTCCTCGATCGTGCCGTACTCGTTCTCGACGATGACCGCATCATAGAGACGGATCGGCTGCGTCATCGCCAATTGCACGCCGGCCATCAGGTTGCTCAACACCGGTCTTGCCGCAAGGCCGGCCACGATGCCGGCGACGCCGGCGGAAGCAAAAAGGCTTACGCCATATTGGCGCACGGCCGGGAATGTCATCAGTGCCGCGCTCAACGTAAGCATGATCAGGAGTACGTCGATCGTGCGTGCGAGGACGCGCACCTGCGTGTTGTGTTTGCGTGCGAGGAGATTGTCGTCGGTGTCGAGACGGAAGCGACGCAGATAAAGATCGGCGGCGATGTGCAGCGCAATGATCGAGGCCCAGCCGATGAGTCCGATCACTGCGACAGCCATGAGCCGCGCGAGCAATGCTGCCGTGTCGGGCTCCAGCGGCGCGACGGGAATGACGATGATCATCGCCAGGATCAGAATCGCTGCCTTGGCGAGCCCGCGCGTCTGTGCGAAGACCGAAAAAAAGTAAGGATAGCGTTCCGCGATGGCGCGGCGTACGAGCCTGCTTGCCCAATGGTGCAGAGCGAGCGCGACCAGCACCGCGATCGCAAGGATGAGCAGGGCGGCCACGGGGTCGGGCAGCCAGTCGAGCAGATCCCTGATCCAGGTCACCGCGGCTCGGAGCGAATCCATGCGTCTTTCATATCATCCATAAAAACAGCGGCGAATATGGCGAGTTTCCCCGGCTGTCACATTCGTCCGCTGGACAAGGGCAGGGTGCGGTGGCAAAACGCCCGCGACCCAACGGCATTCAATGCGCGGCGGCAATGAAAAGTTTCCTGCTCAAATTCTTCACCTGGTGGAATTCCCAGACGTTCGGGACCCAGTTCTGGACCTGGATGTATGGCGAGGCCGTCGGCGAGGACGAGTTCGGCAACCGGTACTACCGGACCCGCGGCGGCAAGATCGACAAGGCGCTCGGCTTCGAGCGGCGCTGGGTGATCTATAACGGCTACACCGAGGCGAGCACGGTGCCGCCGTCGTGGCACGGTTGGCTGCACCACACCGTCGACACGCCGCCCACACAGGAAAACTACAAGCCGCATCCGTGGCAGAAGCCGCATCGCCCGAACCTCACCGGCACGTCCGGCGCGCTGCGGCCGCCGGGCTCGACCCTGGCGACCGGCCGGCGTCCCAGGGCGACCGGCGATTACAACGCCTGGTCGCCGGGTGATCAGTAGGCCATAACGGTGGCCGCTCGTCCTTGCGGAGGCGGGGACCGCAGGGGCAAACGCTGAAACCTGTCCGCCCTTCCGCCGCCTCATTCCCCGTGTTAACGGGACGGTGCTATCGGCGTTCAGGCGAATCCGCGCCGGCGCAAGGCCAATATCCGGATCTTGATGGCGTCTCGCACCCGTTCAGTGGCGTTGTTTGCGGTCGCGACGGTGTTCGTGGCGACGCCTGCGCTCGCACAATTCGGATCGATATTTTCCGAACCGCCGCCACGCCCGCCGGCTGATGTGCCAGGCCCGCCACCTTCGCAGCCGCAACCGCCGCCCTACTATCCGAGCGGACGCGATGCGCCGCCGCCGCAACCTCTCCCGGCACCGATGAGCCTGCCGCCGTCCAGCCGGCCGGGCGCCGGCAATATCCAGTCACAGCCGCTGCCGCCGCCGCCCGGCGGTCTTGCGGCTCCGCCCGCGCCGCAGCGCCCGCCGCAAGGCTCGGCCAGCACACCGACGCAACCGCCACCGGCGGCCCTGCCGCCGGGCCCCGGCTCGCCGCGCAACGCGCCGCAATCCAATCCGGCGCCGCAGCCGAGCGATGAAGTCGTGGTTGAGCCGCCGCCGCAGCGCATCGCCAACCCGACCGCGATATTCTCCGGGCTCGACAAGATTACCGGGCGCATCATCTCGTTCGATGTTGCCATCAACGAGACGGTGCAGTTCGGCGCGCTGCAGGTCACCCCGCGCGTGTGCTATTCGCGGCCGCCGACCGAGACGCCGAATACCGACGCCTTCGTCGAGGTTGACGAAGTAACGCTACAGGGGGAGATCAAGCGCATCTTCACGGGCTGGATGTTCGCGGCGAGCCCGGGCCTGCATGCCGTCGAGCATCCGATCTATGACGTATGGCTCACGGACTGCAAAGGCGGACAGAATCCGAGCGTGGCGGAAGTGCCGGCCGATGCCGCGCCCAAACAGCCCGCGCGCCCGCAGCAATCGCCGCAGCGCCGTGCCCCGGCGCCGAGGCCGCCGCAGCAGCCGGGCTTCCTTCCGCCGCCGCGTTAGCGATCGACTCGGACGCAAGGATCGCTATCGCCGGAAATGTTCATTTCCACTGTGGTCACCGGCACTTGTGACAATGGCGAAGGCGTCGGCGCCCGCTACGGGGGCATCTTTTGGCAGGGCAAAGTAATCGGCTTCGCCCGCCAGCGCTTCCTCGAGCAGCCGGTGATAGCGCCGCTTGGGGACTTCGACAGCGCCGAAAGTGCGAAGATGGTCGGTGACGTACTGGGTGTCGAGGAGCCGGTATCCTCCGGCCTTGAGCCGGGCGATCAGGTGGACGAGCGCGATCTTGGACGCATCGCGCTCGCGATGAAACATGCTCTCGCCGAAAAAAGCGCGCCCGAGTGACACTCCGTAGAGCCCGCCCACAAGGCTGTCTCCCTCATAGACTTCGACCGTGTGGCAATGACCGCGATCGAACAAGGTGCGATAGATCCGGCGGATACGGCCATTGATCCAGGTCCGGGTACGATCCTGCTTCGGCTCGGCACAGCCTTCGATCACCGCATCGAAATCGCGGTCGACATGGACCGTACAGTGCGTGGTGCGGATCGTGCGCGCGAGTCGCGCGGAGAGATGAAAGCCTTCGAGAGGGATAATGCCGCGCATATCCGGCTCGATCCAGTACAGCGCCGGATCCTCCGCGCTTTCCGCCATCGGAAAAATGCCGCACGCATAGGCCTTGAGCAGGACCTCGGGCGTAATCTCGATGAAGGTGTTTTCGCGGTTTGCCATGGCTCGTACGTGCAATGCAGTGTCCGATAGTACGGCGGCACAGCCGGTTTGGCGATGCACGTTTTTCCCATTTACGGGTTAAGTACTATAATTGCAGCAAATTATTGCGAGTCGCCTGACCAGCGGGTTGTCTTGCAAGATGCAAGGGAGCGCAAGAATGGCCCGAGGCTCTGCGCCTGTTTCAGTCCTCGTTGTTGAAGACGAGGTGATGATCAGCAATCTCGTCGCCGATTGTCTGACAGCCTCGGGCTTTTCCGTGCATGAAGTTACCACGGCGGACGCCGCGTTGCGCTACATCAAGTCCGGCGCCGACATCGACGTGCTGTTCACCGATATCAATCTTCCCGGCAGCATGAACGGTATCGAACTCGCCAAGCGCGCGCGCGAATTGCGGCCGGAAATGCCGATCGTCTATGCCTCCGGCCGTTACAAATTTTCCGAGATCTCGCCGCTGGTGCCGCGCTCGCTCTTCATGTCGAAACCCTATGACCCTGAGGATGTGTGCGCTCTGCTGACCCGTCTCACGTGCGCGGGCGGCGTGCCGGCCTAAGCTTCCATGCCGCCGCGAGCAAGGAACTGCTCCAGCCAGTGAATGTGGTAATTGCCGTCGATGATGTCTTTCTCGCGCACCAGCGCGCGGAACAGCGGCAGGGTCGTTTCAATTCCGTCCACCACGACTTCGTCGAGAGCGCGCTTGAGGCGCATCAGGCATTCGGTGCGCGTCTTTCCGTGCACGATCAGCTTGCCGACAAGAGAGTCGTAGTAGGGCGGAATGCTGTAGCCCTGATAAACGGCCGAATCGATGCGGACGCCGAGTCCGCCGGGTGCATGGTAGTGCAGGATCTTTCCCGGCGATGGACGGAATGAAACCGGGTTCTCCGCGTTGATGCGGCACTCGATGGCGTGCCCGTGAAATTCGACGTCGCTCTGCCTGAGCGTAAGATCACCGCCGGCGGCGACACGAATCTGCTCGAAGATCAGGTCGATGTCGGTGATCATCTCGGTCACAGGGTGCTCGACCTGGATGCGCGTATTCATCTCGATGAAATAGAACTTGCTGTCTTCGTAAAGGAACTCGACTGTGCCGACGCCGAGATATTCAATTTCACGCATGGCCTTGGCGACCGTTGCGCCGATCGCATCGCGCGCGCCGGCATTGAGCGCGGGCGAGGGGCCTTCTTCCCAGATCTTTTGATGGCGGCGCTGCAACGAGCAGTCGCGCTCACCCAGGTGAATCGCGTGGCCGTGCCCGTCGCCAAGGACCTGGATTTCGATGTGGCGGGGGCGCTCAAGATATTTCTCGATATAGACGGCATTGTCGCCGAAGGCCGCCTTGGCTTCGGCGCGCGCGGTCGAGAGCGCGATCGAAAGTTCCGCGGGCGAGCGCGCGACCTTCATGCCGCGGCCGCCGCCGCCGGCAGCCGCCTTGATCAGCACCGGAAACCCGATCTCATTTGCGACTGTCGCCGCTTCGGAATCGGACCCGATACCGCCCTCCGAACCGGGAACGACCGGAATGCCGAGCCGTTTGGCCGTGCGTTTGGCCTCGATCTTGTCGCCCATGATGCGGATATGCTCGGGCTTGGGGCCGATGAACTGCACGCCGTGCTCGGCGAGAATTTCAGCAAAACGCGCATTTTCGGACAAGAAGCCGTAGCCGGGGTGCACGGCGTCGGCACCCGTGATCTCGCAGGCGGACAGAATTGAGGGTATGTTGAGGTAGCTTTCCTTCGCGGCCGGCGGCCCGATGCATACGCTTTCGTCCGCAAAGCGCACATGCATCGCATCGGCGTCGGCGGTCGAATGGACGGCGACCGTCGGAATGCCGAGTTCCTTGCAGGCGCGCAGCACGCGCAGTGCGATTTCGCCGCGGTTCGCGATCAGGATTTTATCGAACATCGACCGGCCGTGTATTGTCGTGCCGTTGCACGATTTGACGATTTGACGGATGAGAGCGCGATACTCCGCATCACTCAATAATCACCAACGGTTCACCGAATTCGACCGGTTGGCCGTCCTCGAACAGAATCTGGACCACGGTGCCGCCGCGCGGGGCCGGAATCTGGTTCATCGTCTTCATTGCTTCCACGATCAGCAGCGTATCGCCGGCTTTCACCTTGCTGCCGATCTCGATGAAGGGCTTGGCGCCGGGTTCGGGCGCGCAATAAGCGGTGCCTACCATCGGCGATATGACGACGCCGGGATGCTTGGACGGGTCGATGGGCGAAGTTTCGGGCGCCGCCGGCGGCGGCGCGACCTCAAGGCGCACAGCCGCCGGCGCAGCAGCCCCGATGGCTCCGCGGGCCACGCGCACGCGCCGTCCGTCCTGCTCGATCTCGATTTCAGTAAGCCCTGTCTCTTCCATGAGCGCGCTGAGTTCATGGATCAACTCATGATCGACAATCGACTTGGGCGATTTTCCCATCACAGATCCATTTCAGCCGCGCGACCGCTCGCGGAGCTTCACCCTTTCCTGGCGCCGACGAGAGCTGCAAGTCCGGTGACCGCCAAGGCGTAACCCTCGACGCCGAATCCGGCAACAACCGCTTTCGCGGCTTTGGAGATATAGGAAATGTGCCGATACGGTTCGCGCTGATGGATATTGGTGATGTGAATTTCGATCGCCGGGACGCTCGCCTGCACCGCCAATAAGGCGTCCATGATGGCGATTGACGTTGACGTGTAGCCGGCCGGGTTGATCACGATGCCCACGGCTTTCCTGGCGTACGCCTCCTGGATGAGGTCGACAATGCCCCCCTCACTGTTCGACTGGCGGCAAACCACCTCGAGGTCGAAACGCCTGGCCGTCTCCGCGCAGAGCTTTTCAACATCGGCGAGGGTCGCGCGGCCGTATTTCTCCGGCTCGCGCGTGCCGAGCAAATTCATGTTCGGTCCGTTGAGGACGTAGATCGTCTTGGCCATGAAAGCCCCGTCCGGTACGCGCAGGACGCGCGTGAAAGCCGTTGCACGTTATATGTGGCTGCGGCGGAGAGGGGAAGCCCGCACAGGCTCAGGCCGTCGCTTTTGCGGTGTTGACCGACAGGGTTTCCGCGGCCGCCCAGTCAACCACCTCCTTAAGAGCCGTTAACCTGCGGCGTCCGGAAGCGCGGGCTTTGCTGAAGACCTCGATCTGGCGGTCGGCGCTGGTGCCCCGGACCGCGATCTGATGCAGGTGACGGATTTCACCGGCGCAAGCCAGTTCTTCAATGTCTTCTGCAATGAAATCGATCACCTGGTCGAGCCATTGTGCAAGCGTCAGCGGAGAGCGCGAAAACGGCTCGACGAATGTTGCGGCAATGCCATAGCGCTGAGCGTGCCATTTGTTCTCCTGGGTAATGGCGCGGCCCACGCGGTCAAAACCTGCATTCAGCGCACGGTCGCGGTCGAGCGCGCGCGTGAGACAACGAAACAGCGCGGCAATGGCCATGGCGTCATCGAGCCGCGTGCAGCTGTCGGCGATGCGGAGCTCGATGGTCGGATTGCTGAGCGAGGGGCGGATAGCCCACCAGATGTAGCTCGCGTCAGGGATGATCTTCGCCCAGGTCAGCGCTCTGACGAATTCACGATAGTCTTCATTGGTGCGGAAAAGCTCCGGCAATCCGGTGCGCGGCAATTCATCGTAAGCGGCAAGGCGATAACCGACGAGGCCGGTAAAATGACCTTGCCAGAACGGCGAGGATGTCGAAAGCGCGAGCAGCAGCGGGAGAAACGGAGTAAGCCGCATGATCAGGTTGATGCGGGTTTCGACATCGGGAACGGCAACATGCACGTGCATCCCGCACAGCATGTTGCGATATCCGATCATCTGCAGGTCGTCCATGATCGCGCCATAGCGCGCCTTCGGCGTCATTATCTGATCCGGCCAGTAGGCGAGCGGGAATGTGCCCATGGCGGCGATGCCGAGCTTGTGCTCCGCCGCAACTGCCGCCAGCGTGCGGCGGAACTGCACAAGCCTGGCGCGCGCCTCGGCCATGGTCGAGCAGGGAGGCGTGGCGACCTCGATCTGCGACTGCAGCATTTCCGTCATGACGTGGTCGCCGAGTTTGCGCTGTGCGGCGGCGAGGAATGACTTGTTCGCGCGACGGACGGCATGGCGCGTTGCTGCGTCGAACAAAAAATATTCTTCTTCCATCCCGAAGGTGTACATCCGCGCCACAACCGCCCCGGCGGAACTTTGTTCCACTGCCGATATTTGTCGCAAAAGATACGGCCGCCGTGGCAGTGCCCGCGGCGGCCGATGGTCAGGTAGCGGAAGGCGCCGGCTGCGCTCTGGTCATCCGCAATCCGGCTTTCCGCAACGCGTATTATTGACCTTTTCCTTCAGTGCTTCGAGCCCGACCGCGCCGACCACGACATTGTCGCCGATGACGTAACTCGGCGTTCCGTTGAGGCCGAGCGCCTCGGCAAGCTTGAAATTTTCCTGCAGCGTAGCCTTCACTTCCGGGCTGGCCATGTCCTTGTCGAGACGGGCCATATCGAGGCCGATATCCTTGGCGACGGCGAGCGCACGCGCCCGGTTGGCCTCTCCGCGACCGCCGAGCAGCTTCTGGTGGAATTCAAGATATTTCTTGCCGGTTTTGTCCTGCATGCGCACCGCGACCGCAACCTGCGCGGCTTCGACGGAGCCCGGGCCGAGAACGGGGAATTCCTTGAGCACGATCTTGAGCTTGGGATCGTCCTTGAGCAGGGTGAGCATGTCGCTCATGGCGCGCTTGCAGTAGCCGCAGTTGTAGTCGAAGAACTCGACGAAGGTGACGTTGCCGGTCGGATCGCCGAGCACTACCTGCCGCGGCGAACTGAACAGCGCCTGCGAATATTGCTTGACCGCGGCCTTGTGCTTTTCAGCTTCCGCCGCTGTCTGCCGCTTCTCGAGTTCGGTCATCGCCTCCTGGATGACTTCCGGATGGGCAACGAGATACTCGCGGACGATGCGCCCGACCTCGTCACGCTGGCTATTCGAAAATTCGTCCGCGCTTGAAATACCGGGCGCCGCAAAAGTCAGCACGACCGCACTGGCGGCTGCGAGGGTGCGCAATTTCGTTGTCATGGTTATGGTCCTTGTAATTACCGGTTGCCGGCGGTGGCGTTCGGAGGTTTGACATTGACGATATCATCGGCTCGCACCCATGCGGGAGAGCCGACCGGGAGACGTGTTTTCGCCCGCGAGGCGAGCTGACGCGCGGTTTTGATGTCGCCCCGGGTGAACGCAGCCTGCGCGGAGGCGAGGTCGGCATCGGCAAGGTCGCCCTTGCGGCCGTAAGCGATGGCGAGTTGCGAATAGGCGTCAGGAGACTCCGGTTCGCGCGCGATTGCGCCGCGCAGCAGGCCGACGGCTTCCTCGGAGAGTTTTGGATTGTTGGTGGCATTGAGCGCCTGGGCGAGCAGTATCTCGATCAGCGGCGTGTTGTGGGACAGCGCAACGGCCTGACGCAAAGGCGCGACCGCTTCTTGCGGGTGGCCGCCTTCCAGCAGGGCCTGCCCCTTGAGCTCATGGAAATAGGGGTTATGCGGCTCCGTCTGGATCAACCCGTCGATCTGGGCGATGGCATCGCGCAGGTCGGCGTGGCGATAGGTCGAGATCGCACGCGCATAGCGGGCAGGCAGGCTATGGTCGCTTGCGGGGTAGCGGCGCGCGACGGTGTCGGGGCGCTCGAGGAATCCCGAAAGTTTTGCGCGCATGAGATCGTGACGCAGCTGCAGCTCGGGCGAATCCTTGCGGTCCCAATAGGGGCTTGCCCTCGCGCTCGTTTCGAGCGCGGCCAGGCGGTCGGCCGGCATCGGGTGTGTCTGCATGTAGGGATCAATATAGCGGGAATTGAACAAGACTTCGTTGCTGAGCCGTTTGAACAGATCGACCATGCCGCGCGGAGACTGGCCTGTCGCGTTGAGAAATTTCAAACCTGCGTGATCGGCCTGATCTTCCTGCGTGCGCACATAGGCCAGCATTGACCGCATGATGGCCGATTGCGGGGCCATGATCGCGGCCATGCCGACATCGCCACCGCCATTGCCGGCGCGAGAGCCGGCGACTGCGGCGCCGATGCCGGCCAGCAAAGCGATGATCGAGGCGGTCTGCGCGGAGGCCAGTTGTTCGCGCAGGCGCTGCAGATGGCCACCGGCGAGGTGACCGGTTTCGTGCGCGAATACGCCGATGATCTCGTTGGGAGTCTTGGCATCGAACAGCGCGCCGGCATTGACGAAGATATGGCGGCCGTCCATGACGAAGGCGTTGAACGCGCGGTCGTTGAGCACCACCACGCGGACGTTCTGCTTTGACAGCCCGGCGACGCGGAGAATCGGCGCGGCGTAGTCGCGCAGCAGTTGTTCGATTTCGGCGTCGCGGATGATCGGCAGACCGCGCAGGCCCGGCTCCTGCGCCTGGACGGGAGCCGACACCGGTCCGCCGCCGGCTGCGGCGAGCGCCATGGCCGTGACGAACGCCACCGCGCGGGTTGCTGGCGCCCTGCGCTGCGTCCTGTTAGGTGTGCCGTCCAAGGCCATGCCCATGCACCAAATGCGCGTGAAACTAGTGACGGCCCCGCGGGCGGTCAACGCGTCCCGAGATCATGTGACGGTCGGGCGCCTGCTTTGCGGCAAGCAATCCGCCGAATACGGCATTAGCGGGGCGGGGAGACGTGGCCAAAGGGCCTGAAAACGATGCTGGAAGCCGCGAAAAAGCTGTTGATGCCGTCCAAACGCAGCGATGTTCCGCCGTTCATCGTGATGGACGTCATGGCGGCTGCGGCGCAGCGCGAGGCGCAGGGCGCGCACATCATTCACATGGAAGTCGGGCAGCCTGCCGCGCCGGCGCCGGCAACCGCGATCAGGGCCGCGCAGTCGGCATTGGCGCAAGGCCGCATCGGCTATACCGAAACGCTGGGGATTCCGTCCCTCCGCGCAAGAATCGCACGCCACTATGAGGACGCCTATGACCTCGCACTCGATCCGGCCCGCGTGGTGGTGACGACCGGATCATCGGGCGGCTTTATTCTCGCCTTTCTGTCGCTGTTCGAACCCGGCGACCGCGTTGCACTCGCCAATCCTGGCTATCCGCCATACCGGCACATCCTGTCGGCACTCGGCTGTGAACCGGTGCTGATCGAGACGGCGGAGGAGACGCGCTGGGCGCTTTCGTCCAAGGCGCTGATCGCAGCGCACCAGCGAACGCCGCTCAAGGGCGTCGTGATTGCGAGCCCCGCCAATCCGACCGGGACAATGATGGATGCCGACGCGCTTGCGCGGCTCATCGCTGTTGCGGAAGCCGAGGGCATCCGTGTCATTTCGGATGAGATCTATCACGGGCTCGACTACGCAACTGCGGCCGAGACGGCGGCGAGCTTGTCCGATCACGCGGTGGTCATCAATTCCTTCTCGAAATATTTCTGCATGACCGGCTGGCGCATCGGCTGGATGGTCGTCCCCGAAAGGCTCGTTCGCGTGATCGAAAGGCTGCAGGGAAATCTCGCAATATCAGTGCCGACACTGGCGCAGATAGCCGCCGAAGCCGCCTTCGGAGGGCGCGAGGAAATGGAAGCGGTCAAGCACGGCTATGAAGAGAACCGGCGCATTCTGATCGAAGGCCTGCCGAAAGCCGGGCTGGACAGGTTTCTTCCCGTCGACGGCGCCTTCTACCTCTACGCCGATATTTCCCGCTTCTCGGACGACAGCCTCAACTTCGCCAAGCGCATGCTCAATGAAGCGAACGTCGCGGCGACGCCCGGTATCGATTTCGATCCGTTGAACGGGAAACACTTTCTGCGTTTCTGCTATGCCGGCCCGGCTGCCGAGATGCGCGAGGCCGTGCAGCGGATCGGCGGCTGGCTACACGCTACTTCCTGAAGGCGCCGAGGATCGCGCGAATGCGTTCGCTGTTGATCCGGTCGGAGGGCGTCGTGTCTCGTTCGGGCTCGAGCCGCGCGTTGCAGTCGACATAGTTGGCGGAAACCATCCTGCCGGTGCGATTGTCGAAGCGGCGTTCCTCGCATCGGCCCTTCTTGTCGGTTTCCACCACAATGGAAGCAACGCGGTGGGCCGCGTCACCGCCGCCCGACGGCGAAAGCGGTGTCACCTTCGAGATGGCACTTTCACGGTCGCTGCCGACATACGACCCGACCGTCACGAAGGCGCCAAGCGCCAGCATGGCGACGATCGCCACCGAGACGATGATGGCGCGACGGCTCTCGATCGCCGATAGTCCGCTTCTGGCGCGGTCCGGTTTTGCCTGCGTGCTGTCCATGGCTCCCACAAACCAAATAGACGCGTGTCCTTAAGACCTTACCTGCGTTGGCTTGATGAAAGTTAAACGAAACCGGTCAATTTGAATCGCTTTGCGGGCAGCCGGCCGCGATGCGCACAGGCCGGTCGGGGGAATGCCGCATATCTTTATTTTACGGCGTGAATACCTATATGCACGCCACATCAACCAACCCCGAAATGCAGATGCTTGATTTTGCAACGACCGACGTCGGGGGCGTCGGCGAGCCTTCATCGCCGTCATACTCCGACACTGAAATCCTTGACGCCTACTCGCATGCCGTGACCTCGGTGGCCGATGCCGTCGGTCCGGCCGTGGTGCGCGTTGAAGTGCGCAACAGGAATGGCCGACCGGCCGGGGTCGGTTCTGGCGTGATCATCGCACCCGATGGCCTGGTGCTCACCAATTCCCACGTGGTGGAGGCGGCCAGGGAAGTGCAACTGCAGGATGCCGAGGGGCGCGTCATGCAAGCGCGCCGGCTCGGCGAGGATCCCGACACCGACCTCGCGCTGCTGCGCGCGGGATCGGCGCGCGATCTGCCAATTGCGGCCCTCGGCGACTCGAAAAAACTCAGACGCGGGCAACTCGTCGTCGCCATCGGCAATCCGCTCGGCTTTGAATCGACAGTGACCGCCGGGGTGATTTCGGCCCTCGGGCGTTCGCTGCGCTCGCGCGGCGGCCGCCTGATCGAGGACGTGATTCAGACCGACGCCGCCCTCAATCCAGGCAATTCGGGCGGGCCGCTGGTGTCGTCGCGCGGCGAAGTGATCGGCATCAACACCGCGGTGATCATGGGTGCGCAGGGAATTTGCTTTGCGGTCGCCAGCAATACGGCGCAGTTCGTGCTTAGCGAATTGATCCGGCACGGTCGTGTGCGGCGTGCCTATATCGGTGTCTCCGGCCAGACGGCGGCGGTGCCGCGTCGTCATGCGCGCGCAGCGGGAATTGAAAATGCGACCGGCGCGATGATTGCAATGGTGGAACCGGAAGGGCCCGCGGCCCGTGCCGGGCTGATGAGTCTCGACACGATCGTGCGCGTCGATGACGTTCCGGTCACCGGGGTCGACGACCTGGTGCGCATGCTCAGCGGTGAGCGCATCAATCGCCGGGTGACGATCGATGTCCTG
>DATEKG010000018.1:0-3502 GCA_035277565.1 Pseudolabrys sp. | reverse complement strand
GTGCTTGCGATTGTGTTCATCGTCATGAATGCGATGGGGCTTGACCTGCACCGCATCACGCTCGGCGCGCTGATCATTGCGCTGGGCCTACTTGTCGACGACGCCATCATTGCGGTCGAGATGATGGTTGTGAAAATGGAGCAGGGCTGGGATCGCGTCCGTGCCGCGTCTTTCGCGTGGGAGTCCACGGCATTTCCCATGCTCACCGGCACGCTCGTGACCGCAGCGGGTTTTCTTCCGATCGGATTCGCCAATTCGTCGGTCGGCGAGTATGCTGGCGGCATCTTCTGGGTGGTCGCGATCGCCCTCGTTGCGTCGTGGCTCGTCGCCGTGATGTTCACCCCGTATCTCGGGGTGAAGCTGCTCGGCAACCTCAAACGCCGTGGCCCCAGGCACGATCCGCACGCTATTTACGAGACGCGTATCTATCGCTCCTTGCGGCGCGTGATCGAATGGTGCGTCGAGCGCCGCAAGACCGTCGTGCTCGCGACAATCGGAATCTTCGTGGCCTCAATTGTTGGCTTCGGCCACGTGCAGCAGCAGTTTTTCCCGCTTTCGGAGCGGCCCGAGCTGTTCTTCCAGCTGCGCCTGCCCGAAGGTACGGCCATCGGCGCCACGCTTGAATCCGTCAAGAAGGCCGAGGCCCTGCTGAAAGGCGCCAAGGATATTACGACCTACACCGCCTATGTCGGACAGGGGTCGCCGCGCTTCTGGCTTGGGCTCAATCCGACGCTGCCAAACCAGTCATTCGCCGAAATCGTGATCCTCTCGAAGGACGTTGAGGCCCGCGAGCGCATCAAGGCGCGCCTTGAGAAGGCGGTCGCCGACGGCGCGCTCTCGGAGGCGCGCGTGCGCGTGGACAGGTTCAATTTCGGGCCGCCGGTCGGCTTCCCGGTCCAGTTCCGTGTCATCGGGCCCGACACGAAGAAGGTCCGCGACATCGCGTATCGCGTGCGCGAAGTGATGCGCGGTGACAAGAAGGTCGTCGATCCGCATCTCGACTGGAACGAGCAGATGCCAAATCTGCGCCTGGTTGTCGACCAGGATCGCGCGCGGGCGCTCGGTATGACACCTCAGGATATTTCAAAATCTTTGAGCATGCTGATCTCCGGCGTTCCGATCACAACGGTGCGCGACGGTATCGAGAAAGTCGAAGTGGTGGCGCGCGCCGTGCCGTCAGAGCGACTTGACCTCGCCCATATCGGCGATCTGTCGATCTACTCACGCAACGGGGTCGCCGTGCCCCTGTCGCAGATCGCCAGAGTCGAATATTCCCACGAGGAACCGATCCTCTGGCGCATCAATCGCGACACCGCCATCACCGTGCGCGCGGATGTCGTTGACGGCGTGCAGCCGCCGGACGTCACCAACGAGATCTGGCCGAAGCTCAAGCCTATCCGCGACAGCCTCGAGCCGGCTTATCGCATCGAGATCGGCGGCGCCATCGAGGAATCAGAGAAAGGCAACGCATCGATCTTCGCCCTCTTCCCGGTGATGATCGCCGTCATGCTCACCTTGCTCATGGTCCAGCTGCAGAGCTTTTCCCGGCTCGTGCTGGTGTTCCTCACCGCGCCCCTCGGCATCATCGGCGCCTCGCTCGGCCTCAATGTCGCCGACAAGCCGTTCGGCTTCGTCGCATTGCTCGGACTGATCGCCCTCGCCGGCATGATCATGCGCAATGCGGTCATACTGGTCGATCAGATCGAATCAGACGTCGGCCAGGGGCTCAGCAGGCGCGAAGCCATCGTCGAAGCGACGGTCAGGCGGGCACGGCCTGTCATCCTCACCGCCATGGCGGCTATTCTCGCGATGATTCCCCTGTCGCGCTCTGCCTTCTGGGGCCCGATGGCGATCACCATCATGGGCGGCCTGTTCGTGGCAACGTTTTTAACACTGCTGTTCCTGCCTGGCCTCTATGCGTTGTGGTATCGTAAGCGCCTGGACGAGCACGGCGGCGAACAAGCCGGCGTGCCGGGTGCCTCGGCGCCCATACCGCCCTCCGCGGCCCTCCCGGTCGCGGCCGAATGAAGAAAGAAGCGAAGCGATGAGCGACGTGACCGACCGCATCGAGACGGATGCAAAGACGAGAATTCTCGTCACCGCCGAGCGGCTGTTTCGCGAAATCGGCTACCAGAAGACCACCGTGGCCGATATCGCCAAGGCCCTGCAGATGAGTCCGGCGAATGTCTACCGGTTCTTCGACTCGAAACGGTCGATCAATGCCGGCGTCGCCTGCCGCCTGATGGGCGAGGTCGAGCAGGCCTCGCGCGCCATCGCCGCCGGCAAAGGCGGCGCCGCGGCCCGGCTGCGCGATTTGCTGACGACCGTGCACCGGATGAATTCCGATCGCTATGTCGCCGATTCAAAAATGCACGAAATGGTCGCCGCGGCCATGGAGGAGAACTGGGAGGTCTGCCAGGCGCATATTGGCTGCATCACCGGCGAAATCGGCAACGTGATCGCATCGGGCGTCGCCTCCGGCGAATTCAAGGTCAAGGATGTCGGCACCGCATCACTGTGCGTGTGCGCCTCCATGATCCGCTTCTTCCATCCGATGTTCATCGCCGACACAAGCAAGCCCGGCCCCACCCTCGACCAGATGATCGATTTCGTTATCGCGGGCCTCGGCGGAAAGTCGGGCTAGACCGCGCCTGTTCCGGAAATAACGGCGAAGACCGCCCTACAGCCACTTCTTCCACTTGAAGAATAACAGCGGCAGCACCGCGAACAGGACCATCAGGAACAGCGCGAAGGGATAACCGTACTCCCAGTCGAGCTCGACCATGTTGTGATGGAAATTCATGCCATAGATCGACGCGACAAGTGTCGGCGGCATGAACACCACCGCCGCAATCGAGAAGATCTTGATGATGTCATTCTGCTGGATGCTGACGATTCCGAGCAACGCATCGAGCAGGAACGTAATCTTGTTGGAAAGGAAAGTGACGTGATCGGACAATGACATGGTGTCGCGCTGCATCGACTGCAGCTGCGCGCGCGTGTCCTTTGGCCATTTCATGCTTTCCGCTTCGTTGGCCAGAAACAGAAGCAAACGCCCGATGGAGACCAGGCTCTCGCGCACCTTCGAAGTGAGATCTCCCTTGCGCCCAAGAGCCTTGAGCACGTCATTATAGGATGGACGTTCTGACCCTTCTTCCGGCTCGAATATGGAATGCGAAACCTGGTCAACTTCGGCGCCGATCCGCTCCAGAATATCGGCGGAGCGGTCGATCACCGCATCGAGCAGGTCCATGAGCACCGACTCACCCGAAACCTTGGGCGGACAGGTGCGCGCGAGCTTGTGCTCGACGATGGCGAAGGGCCGAGGATCATCATAGCGTACGGTCGCGAGGCGATGACCGGAGAGAATGAACGTAACCGGCGTCGTCTTCGGCACCGCAGTGTCCGACTGGCACATCAAGGTTGCCGTCATATAACGGGCGCCGTTCTCGAGATAGAGACGGCTTGAGACCTCGATCTCCTGCATTTCTTCACGGGTCGG
>DATEKG010000017.1:0-11786 GCA_035277565.1 Pseudolabrys sp. | reverse complement strand
AGCGGAACGGAATTTCAGGACATCGCCAAGAAAATTGCGAGTGTCGACACGCTTGATGCCTTTTTGCGCGACCTGCGCGCCAAATATCCGGAATCGTCGGCGATTTCGCAGCCTGCGGCAGGCGAGGGCGCGGCCGCCGCGGCTGGCGGCAAATCGGCTTCAGCCAATGCCCCGCCCGCGTCCAGGGCGGCGGCGCCGGGAACCCGCAATGCCTCGTCATCACCTTTGCCGCCCAATGCGCCCGCAGGCCTGCCGGTAAAGCCCGACAAGGAGCCGACCGGCTCCATTCCGCGCTTGCCAAGGACACAGGCTCGGGGACAGGCCCGCGCACGCTGATTGGAGGCCGGCAGTGTCAGCTGCCGTAGCTCTGGATCAGTGAGCCCGCGACCAGACTCCAGCCGTCCACAAGCACGAAGAAGATCAGTTTGAACGGAAGCGACACGACCACGGGCGGCAGCATCATCATGCCCATGGACATGAGTACCGAGGCCACAACCAGGTCGATAATCAGGAAGGGCAGGAACAGAAGAAATCCGATTTCGAAGGCGCGCTTGAGCTCGGAAATCATGAATGCGGGTACCAGCACGCGCAGCGACAGGTCTTCCGGCTTTGTCGGCTCGGCCTCCTTGGCCATGTCGACGAAAAGCTTGAGATCCTTCTCCCGCACATTTTTCTGCATGAAAGCACGCAACGGCTGGGCTCCGCGCTCGAAGGCCTGTTCCGGGGTGATCTGATTGGCGATCAGAGGCCGCACGCCTGTGTCATAAGCCCGCTGTAGCGCCGGACCCATGACGAAGGCGGTGAGAAACAACGCAAGCGACACGATCACCGCGTTTGGCGGGGCCGTTGCCGTGCCGAGCGCGGTGCGCAGCAGCGACAATACAACGACGATGCGCGTGAACGACGTCATCATGATGAGGATTGACGGTGCGAGCGACAGCACCGTCAGCAGCGCGATCATCTGGATCACGCGTTCGGTCAGCCCGTTTCCCTGCCCGAAATTGACGCTGATATCCTGCGCGCCGGCGGGAGCGATCGCCGCCAGAAGGATCCCTGCTACCCCGACCGCCACCGTCACCAGACGGACACGGCGGCCGGAATGGCCTGTCACGATTTTCCTGGCGGACGGCCAAGCAAGCTGGCCATCTCCTCTTCGAGGTTTTCGTACAGATTCTTTCCGGGGGTTGCCGGCGGCTCTGTGCGCTCGGGCTTGAAGTCAAATCGGGGCTCGGCCTTTGTGTCGGGCTTTGGCTCGATCTTGGGCTCGATTTTGGGCTCGAACTTTGGTTCGGCCTTGGCGTCGAATTTCGGCTCGACACGGGCCTTGAGTTCACGCTGCGGCACGCGGGCAGGGGCATCTGCGCCCTTGCCCGGAGCCGCGGCTGCTTGCATTGCCAAAGGATCTGTCACAGGAGGGCGGCCCTCGGGCGCAGGCGCGCGGCGCAGAGCCGCTTCAAGCTGGTGCGCCATCTCCGCGAGATTGTGATCGGCTTGCGCAGGGCTTGCGCCGGCTTCGCTGACCGGAAGAGGCGGGCGAGGCGCCGGCTCGGAACGCGCCGGCGGGGCGCCGGAGTCGGGTGGCGTAAGCCGCGTCGAAAGTTCAGCCGCCAAACCTGTCAGGCTGTCGGCCGGTCGCGCGCGGACGCCCGGCTCGGGTGGCAGCCATGGTTCATCGACGGGTGCTGGACGGTAGGCGCGCTGCGCGGACGCAGGTGCAGGTTCGCCGGCCGGCTGGAGCGGCCAGCCATTTTCGATCGCCGGCGTCCCGCGCGTCGCGGTGTCGCCAGCGGGCGCAACGCGCGCAGGCTCGCGCGCGACGTCACGTGCGCCAACCGCACGCACAATATTGGGTTCGACCACAAGGTCGGTGGGCCCGCCGATCATCAGCAGGTGCTCGATATTGTCGCGACGGATGAGAACGAGTCGCCGCCGGCCATCGACCGTCGCAGCATCGATCACCGCCAGCCGCGGCTGACGTCCACGCGTCGTATTCCCGAGGCGGCTCGCGCCAAAACGCCGGACGAGCCATGCGGTCAGTCCGATCAGTGCGAGCACAACCAGAAAGGCAATGAAGAACCGGGCGGCCAGCGGCATCTCCGAGCCGAACAAGCTCTCGAACATCAATGCGCTCCGTTCTTTCCGCTAACGCGTTTCGGGTGAGAATCGCCCGAATGGTTAATATTGCCCGGCACTATTTGCCGCCCTGAATACTAACAGAGTATTAATAAATAAAGTGGCATTTTGCGGGTCGCCTGCATTTACTGCTTTATTCAGGCTGATGCCCGGCCCAGCGTGGCTGCAGTTCCAAGCCATCTTTTACCGCCCGTTAACCATACGCCCGGCAAAGTCTGCCTAGCGCGACAACATCGTGCTGGGGGCGCTTTGGGGAACGTTGGCCATGGCCATCATCGACATTCCAATTCTCTCCATGTTGCGGACACGGCTCGACTGGGCCCAGGCGCGACAGCGTGTCCTCGCCGACAACGTCGCGAATTCCGACACGCCGGATTTTCGCGCGCATGACCTGGCGCCGCTGACGTTCGACGGGCCTGCCGCGGCCCAACCGATGGTGGCCAGTCTTTCACTGACGCGAACCGACAGCGGCCATCTTGAAGGGGTTGGGCTCAGCCAGTCGGCCTTTCCGAATGGCAAAACGCGCACTTTCGAGGTGCGCCCGACCGGCAATGCCGTGAACCTCGAAGAAGAGATGATGAAGGTTGCCGCCAACCAAATGGATTTCCAGACGGCGACCGCCCTGTACACGCGCAGTCTTAATCTTATCAAGACTGCGCTCGGCAAGGGTTCGGGATAACCGGTGCGCCGAGGAGAATAACCCGTGGACTTCATCAAGACACTCACGATCGCGGCGTCCGGTCTGCGCGCCCAGGCGGGGCGCATGCGCATTATTTCGGAAAATATCGCCAATGCGGACTCAACGCCGCAGACGCCTGGCGGCGATCCATATCGCCGAAAGATTCCGACATTCCGCACCGAGCTCGATCGTACGTTGGATGCCCAGGTGGTCGAGCTCGGCAAGGTGCAGACCGACAATTCCGCCTTTCGCGTGAAATACGAGCCGGGCCATCCCGCCGCCGACGTCAACGGCAACGTCAAATATCCCAACGTCAATCCGCTTATCGAAATGACCGATATGCGTGATGCCCAGCGCTCTTACGAAGCAAATATCAACGTCATCAGCGCAACGCGCCGGATGATTCAACGCACCATCGATATCCTGAAAGCCTGAAAGGCGGAATTAAAATGGCTACACCTCTGACGGCTGCGAGTGCCTATGCCAGCGTCGCGCGCACGGCGACGGATTCCTCATCGCTCTCTCTCATCAAAAAGCCGGCCGAAGCTGATCCCGACACCAGTTTTGCTTCACTGCTCAAGAATGCAATTGGTTCGGTCGTGGATATGGGCCACAAGTCCGATGCCCAGGCGCGTGCCGCCGTCAACGGCAAGGGCAATCTTGTTGACGTCGTTACGGCCGTTTCGGAGACACAGGTCGCGATCGATGCTGTCGTTGCAGTCCGCGACAAGGTCATTCAGGCCTATGACGACATCATGAAGATGCCGATCTAGGACGGTCCAGGATCATGACCGGACCGGAAGTTCTCGACGTTTCACGCGACGCCATCGTCACTCTGATCGTCGTTTCGAGCCCTGTGATGCTGGTCGGGCTCGTGGTCGGTGTCGCGATTTCTCTTCTGCAGGCGCTGACGCAAATCCAGGAAATGACGATCGCCTTTGTGCCGAAAATCCTGGCGATCTTTCTCTCGTTACTCATCGCGTTGCCATTCATGGCCGAGAAGCTGCACGCCGAGATGCTGCGCATCGCTGCACGCATCGTCAGCGGCTAGAAGCGATGCGCGTCGACATTTCATTTCTGCCTGCGCTCGCGGCGGCGTTCATGCTGACTTTTGCGCGCGTCGGCGCGATGGTCATGTTGCTTCCCGGCATCGGCGAGCAAACCATGCCGTCGCGGGTCCGTCTTGGCATCGCCCTGATGCTCGCCGCAATCCTCCTTCCGGCTCATCAAAAAGCCTACAATATCGATCTAACCGCGCTCGGGCCGGTGACCGTGATGCTTTTCCAGGAGCTCGTCGTCGGTGCGGTCCTGGGGCTGACGGCGCGGCTCGCTATTTCGGCATTGCAGGTCACCGGCTCGGTGGTTGCCCAGCAACTCGGTCTCGGTTTCGTAACGGCCGTCGACCCCACCCAGAACCAGCAGGGCATGCTGGTCGGAAATTTCCTGAGCGTTCTCGGTGTTGCGCTGGTGTTTGCCACCGACCTGCACTACCTCGTGATCGCGGCGATGAACGACAGCTATACGATTTTTCATCCCGGCGAACTGCCGCTCATGGGTGACGCCGCGGAGCACGTCACGCATGTCGTTGCAACGGCGTTTCGCATCGGCATCCAGCTGTCAGCGCCATTTCTGGTTTTTGGCCTGCTGTTCAATCTCGGACTTGGCGTGTTGTCGCGGCTCATTCCGCAAATGCAGGTCTTCTTCATCGGATTGCCGCTGTCGATCATTCTCGGCCTGCTGCTGCTTGTCGCCGTTCTCGGCACGATGATGGGGACCTTCGTCGACTATCTCCAGGATGTCCTCAGCAATCTTGCGCCACACGCCTGACCGGACACTGACATGGCCGACGATCAAGGCGAATTCGACAAAACAGAAGAACCGACGCAAAAGCGTCTGGAAGAAGCAATCAAACGCGGCGATGTGGTCAAGAGCCAGGAGGTCAATACCTGGTTTGTCATCGCCGGTGCGGCCCTGGTCCTGATGGCGTTTTCCGGTTCAATGAGCAGGGACCTTGCGGTGACGATGCGCGGGCTCATCGCCAATTCCTATGACATCAGTGTCGATGGTCCGGCCCTGCCGCATTTGTTTCAAAGGATCGGCGCTGAAATGGTCGCCGCAGTCGCCGTTCCATTTCTGCTGCTCATTCTCGCGGCTCTGGGCGGCAACATCATCCAGCACCGCCTCGTCTGGTCGGTTGAGGTGCTGATTCCGAAAATTTCGCGCATCTCACCCGCCGCCGGCCTCTCGCGAATTTTCTCGAAGCAGGCTGCCGCCAATCTCGCCAAAGGTCTCGCCAAAATGCTGCTGGTCGGCTGCGTGCTGACCGCATTGATGTGGCCCGAGCGCGGCCGGCTTGAGGCACTGACGCACAGCGATCCTGCCGCCATCATTCCTGTGTCGAAGGGCCTTGCGCTCAAGCTGTTGGGCATTGTGGTCGCAATGCTCGCCTTTATCGCTGCCGCGGACTACTTGTTCCAATACAGGCAGTGGTATGAGCGGCAGAAGATGTCGCTGCGCGAGGTCAAAGAGGAGTTCAAGCAGAGCGAAGGCGATCCGGCCATCAAAGGTAAGATGAAGCAGGTGCGCCAGATCCGGATGCGGCGCCGGATGATTGCTGCGGTTCCCAAGGCTGCCGTCGTCATCACCAACCCGACGCACTATGCCATCGCCCTCGAATACGAACGCGGAATGGATGCTCCGGTTTGCGTCGCCAAGGGCGTCGACGCCATGGCCCTGAAGATCAGGGAGATCGCGAACAAGCACTCCGTGCCGATTGTGGAAAATCCGCCGCTCGCCCGTGCACTGCACGCGACCGTGGATATTGACCAGCCGATCCCGCCCGAACACTACAAAGCGGTTGCCGAGGTCATCGGTTACGTCATGCGGCTGCGCCGGATGATGTCGGTCAGACGCTGACAGTGATATTCAAATGCCGGGATTCGCGGTCGCTGGCACTTGCGCCGGCAGGGCGCCTTAAGGCACTCAGGGGGCATGGCAAGTCAGGATCAGTCGGCGCTCATGAAGGCGCGCAGCCATGCCGAGGGGCACGGGCGAAAGGCTTTCGACAAGAGCCTGAACGCCTCGCGCGGCAGTTCGATCGGCCTGGTGGTCCTGGTCGCGGCGGCCCTTATCGCCGCGGCGGGCGGCCTGGTCTGGATCAGCCGGGACTATGTCGAAGCCTATGTTCTGACGCTGCTGGCGCTGCTGGGAACCATCGGTGTTTGTGCCCTTTTTGCGGCGGCTGCCGGCATCATGCGGTTCAGCGGCGGAGAGCAGGCCAATCCATTGCTCAAGGCCGTCGTCGGCGGCGCCGTCGACGGCATTCTTGTCACCGATCAGGCCGGCCGCGTCCTCTATGCCAACGCCACCTATCTCGACCTGATCGATGCAATCGACGTCAATGATGTACGGCCGATCGAGAGTGTGTTCGTTGGCGACCCCGACGTTTCCGAATCGGTTTACCGGCTGCTCAAGGCGGCGCGCGAGGGCCGGCGGCTGCAGGAAGAAGTCAGGGTCGGCGGCAGCGCCGGGGAGAGCGCACGCTGGCTGCGGATGCGCGTGCGGCCGTTAGGCGAAAGCCGGCGCAGCCCGCACATTACCGTATGGTCGATTGCTGACGTAACGCGTGACCGCGAACGTCAGGAAAATGTCTTCCAGGAACTTCAATACGCCGTCGATTACCTCGACCACGCGCCGGCCGGGTTTTTCTCGGTCGATGCCGGGGGCGATATCATTTATCTTAACGCGACGCTGGCATCCTGGCTCGACCACGACCTGGCGCAGGTGGGTGCCGGTTCGCTCAAGCTCGGCGACATTGTCGCGGGCGAAGGTGCCGCGTTGCTCACGACGCTCAATGCGGCGCCGGGGGAAGTGAAAACCGAAGTTTTCGATCTCGACCTCAAGACACGCGGCGGAAGACCGGTGCCTGTGCGGCTGTTTCACAAGATCGCGTTCGGCGCCGACGGGACACCAGGCGCGTCGCGCACACTTGTCCTCAACCGCGCCCGTAGCGACGGCAGTGATCCGCAGCGTGCGGCCGAAGTGCGCTTCATGCGCTTTTTCCAGAATACGCCGATGGCGATCGCGACAGTTGACAAGTCCGGGCGCATTGCCCGCAGCAACGCACGCTTTGCCAGCACATTTGAAGGGCTGCTCAAGGGCGATGACAGATCGATCCTCTCGGTCGTGAGCGGCCGCGATCGCCCGGCCCTGGAAGCCGCCATCCGCAAGGCGGCTGAAGGCCAGAGCGACATTGCGCCGGTTGAGGCGGTACTCACCGGCAGCACGGAACGTTGGGCAAATTTCTTTGTGCTCGCGGTCGAGGAAGAAGACCGCGACGGCGAGGCGGCGATTGTCTATGCCCTCGAAACGACCGCCCAGCGCACGCTCGAAAATCGCATTCAGCAGCAGCAGAAAATGGAATCCGTCGGGCAGCTGGCTGGCGGTATCGCGCACGATTTCAACAATGTGCTCTCCGCGATCATGATGGCGACCGATTTCCTGCTTAACGCACACAAGCCGACCGATCCGTCGTTCAAGGACATCATGCAGATCAAGCAGAACGCCAATCGCGCGGCGGCGCTCGTACGGCAGCTGCTTGCATTCTCGCGCAAGCAGACATTGCGGCCGCAGGTGCTAGATCTTGGCGAGACGCTGAGCGACCTCGGAATGCTGCTGAAGCGGCTCATTGGCGAGAAAGTGTCGCTCGAAATCGTGCATGGCCGTGACCTGTGGCCGGTCAAGGTCGATATTTCGCAGTTCGAACAGGTCATTGTGAATCTGTCCGTCAACGCCCGCGATGCCATGCCTGACGGCGGCAAGCTGACCGTGCGCACCGCGAATGTGACAGCTGCCGAATGCGGGCAATTTGCCTACAAAGGCATGCCGAAAGCTGACTACGTCCTGGTCGAGGTCGGCGATACGGGCAGCGGTATTCCGCACGACATCATTGAGAAGATATTCGAGCCGTTTTTCACGACAAAGGAAGTCGGCAAAGGAACCGGGCTCGGACTGTCGACCGTCTACGGAATCGTCAAGCAAACCGGGGGTTTCATCTACGCCGACTCGGAGCCGGGACGTACGTCATTTCGTATTTTCCTGCCGCGGCACATTCCGGGCGCCGAGGAAGTGCTCGCGCAAATTCCCGCGGCCGATGCGCCGGCAATTGCCAATGCCATCTCGGCGGCGGATACAATGGCGCGTGCGGCCGCTGATCTCACGGGGCAGGGGACCATCCTGCTTGTCGAAGACGAGGAAGGGCTGCGCGCGCTCAATGCGCGTGGCTTGTCATCGCGCGGTTACACGGTTCTCGAAGCCAGCAACGGCGTGGAAGCCATCGAGGCTTTCCAGAAACATGGCCACGTCGACCTCGTCGTGTCGGATGTCGTGATGCCGGAAATGGATGGGCCGACGCTGCTCAAGGAGCTTCGTCAGCGCGATCCGAACGTCAAAATCATTTTCGTTTCCGGCTATGCCGAGGAAGCTTTCAGCAAGAACCTGCCGAGCCAGGAGCAGTATGCTTTCCTCGCCAAGCCGTTCACGCTGAAACAGCTCGTGGCCGAAGTGAAAAAGACGCTGGCCTAGGGACGCGCCCGGCCACTCACGCGGCCGGTTTCATCTCACGTCCGCCGCAATAACGATCCTGTTGCCTGCATGGTTCCAGGCTGGTTGCTGTGCCGTCAGCGGCACGACTGCGCGAGGCGCACTTTTTCAAATATGTTCGGTTCAAACCGGCATGGGATAACGCCGGAACTAAAGGCTGGCGGGGCTTGGAAATAGTCGCGTTCGAGCAGCGCACCGGCCGGCCCGATATTGACATCGGCATCCTCGCGCGCCGCGCTCGATGGGAGGCCGCCGTCGTGCGCGGATCTTGTTGAGCGGTGCAGATCACCAACCGGTGTCGGAACAGCCGACGCCGGCGCGCCCAAACAGAGAAGCACAAGCACTGCAATGATTAAGTTCACCGATCCGATTCCGCGCATTGACGGGAAGGGAAACGGCCCGCTCCGCAAAGCCGTTCCAGGACTTTCTTGAAATTTCCGTGACAACGCGCTTGCAACCTTTGGGATTGCGGCTCTGCGGCGCTGGCGGCACCCCTTACAAAACGGCCTGTGCATGCATATCCTCCGGCCGCCAATGCACCGGGAGGTTCTGCGATGGCGCGCCACCGCTTCTTGTTCGTGCTTCTTGCGATTGTGACCTCGCTGGTTCTGGTCACGGCCGATGCTCATGCACGCGCCGGCGGAGGATTTTCAGCCGGCAGCCGCGGCATGCGCACCTTTTCGGCGCCGCCGGTGACGCGAACAGCGCCAAACACCGCGACGCCGATCCAGCGCTCGACCACGCAGCCGGGCGGTACCGGGACATCTGGTCAGCCGGCCGGCCGGCCCGGATTCTTCGGCGGCGGCCTGTTCGGAGGTCTTGCAGCGGGTTTCCTCGGCGCCGGACTGTTCGGCCTGCTGTTCGGTCATGGCTTCTTTGGAGGCATGGCCGGTTTTGCATCGCTGCTCGGGCTGCTGCTGCAGGTCGTGGTGATCGTCTTCATCGCGCGCCTGTTGTTCGCATGGTGGCAGCGCCGTGATGCTCCAGCATCGGCCTATGCGGCCGCACATCCTGCGACGGGGCATTCTTTCAGCGGGCTCGGCGGAATATCCGGAACGGGCGCGCCATCCGGTGAACCGCTCGCAATTGGGAAATCGGACTACGACGCATTCGAGCGGTTGCTCGGCGAAGTGCAATCGGCCTATTCGAACGAGGACATTGCCGCGCTGCGTGGCAAGGTGACGCCCGAAATGCTGTCGTATTTTTCGGAGCAGCTTGCCGGGAATGCGAGCCGCGGTCTTGTGAACAAGATTTCCAATGTGAGGCTCGAGCAGGGCGATCTGGCGGAAGCGTGGCGCGAAGGCGAGGTCGACTATGCAACCGTCGCCATGCGCTTTTCGCTCACCGACAGCATGGTCGATCGTGCGAGCGGACGCACGGTCGAAGGCGGCGCTGAAGGAGACGTTACGGAGCTGTGGACCTTCATGCGCGCGCGCGGCGGCGACTGGCTGCTCTCCGCGATCCAGCAGAGTTGAGGTGCGCGAAAGCAGGACCGCCGTCAGGCGTCTTCGGCGATTTTCAGTTTCTTGTCGGCCGGGTCGGCCGACGGCTTTGCCGCGTGGTTCGCGCGGATCCGCTCGTCGAGGCGCGTTTCAAATTTGATGCCGAGCTCGTGCGGTTTGCGCCAGATGACGCGGCTGCGACGCCGCGTCGAGCCACTCTCTGAAAAGAGCAAAAGAAATGTGTCCGGAATTGATTCGGATTCGGGCGTGGTAACATGCGCGCCCTTGTCCGAAATGTTGGTCAACATGCATTCGCAGCGCTGGCCGTCTTCCGTCATCAGCCAGGCCCTGCGTTGCATGCGGTGACGCTTCACCCTTCGCTTGTCTCCGCGCATGGCTCCTTCGCGGCCGTGAACGTCAGGAATATTCAGTTTCTGTTAATGCTCTTGGCGTCCGGGACGGTGTGACTGTAACAAGTAGCCTTTACAAATTCATAAAGCGTTATCCGATACCTCCAGTCTGCCACGGAACCGTTGACCTGGCGCCGAAATACGTTTATGTGGCCGCCCGCAACCTGGTTTTCGGCCTCAACTTGCTGCCACGCTCCCGGTTTCGGGCTACGCCTCAAGTGAACTCCCAAAAACTTGGCTTGTGACCGTCGGCGCGATGAGCGTGTTGGCGGTCAACAGGAAAGCGTGAAAGGAAACTCTTGATGCCTGTCGGAACTGTGAAATTTTTCAATACGCAAAAGGGCTATGGCTTTATTCAGCCAGACGATGGCTCGAAGGATGTCTTCGTGCACATCACGGCCGTGGAGCGGGCGGGCATGCGCTCGCTGAACGAAGGCCAGAAGGTGAGCTTCGAGGTCATTACGGAGCGCGGCAAGCAGGCGGCTGGCAATTTGCAGCCGGTCTGACAATTCTCCATCTTTTGTCATGAAATCGAAGCCCGGCGGGAACGCCGGGCTTTTTTTTGTGCGGCGGGTTAGACTGACGGGTGTCAGCGGACAGGGCGCCGCCGTCGGGAAATAAAGGGAGAGGACGTCATGGATATCATCGCTTGCGGATCGCGTCCGTCACGCCGCGTGGGACCGCCGAGCTTCACCGGAACCGTGTGGCAGGATCCGATCATTCAGGCGCCCGATCCGGCGCGCATTCGATCGGCATGGGTCAGGTTTGAGCCCGGTGCGCGTACGGCCTGGCACACCCATCCGCTTGGCCAGACCCTGTTCATCACGTCGGGAGTTGGGCGGGTTCAGACCTGGGGTGGGCCTGTCCGGGACGTCCGTGCCGGCGATACGGTCTGGATCCCGCCCGGCGAGAAGCATTGGCATGGCGCGACGGCCGAGCACGCCATGGAGCATATTGCCATGCAAGAGGCCCAGGGCGGCGAGCACGTCACTTGGCTTGAGCCGGTGACGGATCAGCAATATTCGGGAAAAGCCGGCTGATCGGACCATCAACGAACCGTGATCGCAGGAATAGGGCTGCGAGAGCGGTGTTCGGCCCTTCCGATGGCGGGACGAAGTGCTCCCGCTACAATCGGGAGGTATTCAAATGATCAGGCTTCGAACAGGCGCGCCGCTTGTCGCGTGTGCGGTGTTGCTCTGCGGTGTGCCGGTGCATGCGCAGCAAGCGAACATGTCCTTCTTCGTGACAAGCGTCGGCGTCGGCAAGGGCGGGGATCTGGGCGGGCTCGCAGGCGCCGATCGTCACTGTCAGGAACTCGCCGCCACGGCGGGCGCGGGCGCCAAGACATGGCACGCCTACCTTTCAACACAGGGCGCCGGAGCCGTGAATGCGCGCGACCGGATCGGCAAGGGGCCTTGGGTGAACGCGAAAGGTGTAACGATCGCCAAGGACGTCGCCGAATTGCACGGCGCGAACAACCTGACCAAGCAAACGGCGCTCACTGAAAAAGGTGAAATCAAC
>DATEKG010000016.1:0-6836 GCA_035277565.1 Pseudolabrys sp. | reverse complement strand
TCAAGTTCGATCGCCTTCACCCTTGTGCGCAGCCCACCCGTGCCGCGTTCGACCGGTTTCAAAGCCCGACGCACACTGCGTAGCGGCCGCACGATGTTTTGTCGCCACTCCTGAACGACGGCGTCCGCACCGGCAATGTCTGCCGGCGACAGGACAAGGTCGCGTTGTGTCCCAACCCAGGCGCAGAACAGCAGCAGGTTGACGTCGACGCCGTACTTTTCCTGCAGAAGAAGACATTCTTCTTCCACCCCCGTGGCCCCGTAGACGGCAAGCGAAAATCGCCAGAACACATTTTCGAGTTCCGGCGGGGCGATCTCCATGCGGGCAATTCAACGTCAGGACGAATGAGTGAAATCGAGATCGCGGGACGACTTTGGCCGCCCCTTCCCTCCCGACCAACGGCGGACCGCGCCGACTTCAATGTCGTAGAGATCCAGAACCCGTCCGAGCGTGTGGTCGATCATATCGGCCAGTGATTTCGGCTGCGCATAGAAGGCCGGCACCGGCGGATAGACAATGGCGCCCGCTTCGGTGGCGGTCGCCATGGTCTTGATATGACCAAGATGCAGCGGCGTTTCACGCAGCAGCAGGACAACGCGCCGCCGCTCCTTCAGCGCGACATCAGCCGCGCGGGAGATCAGATTCGCCGTGTTGCCGGTGGCAATTTCAGCCATGGTCTTGATTGAACACGGCGCAATGATCATCCCCATCGTACGGAATGATCCGCTTGAGCACGCCGCACCAATGTCGCTATTGGAATGGACGATGGTTGCAAGTCTTTCAACGTCCGCCAGCTTGAGATCGGTTTCGTAAGCGAGCGTTACCTGCGCCGCGCGCGAAACGATTAGATGTGTTTCGATGCCGGCGGTCTTCAAAATTTCAAGAAGGCGGACACCATAGATCGCCCCGGATGCGCCGGTGATTCCAACGATGAGCCGCTTCTTCTGGTTTCCGCTCATTCCGGCCCTCGTCACGTCCAGGTCTCGCACGCACAACGGCATCGCGGCGTACGCGCGCTCGATCCTAGGACAGGCGGCTTGCGCAAATCAAATAACCCGTATTTTCCAAGCCGATGGACCTGAAAACTCGCGATTTGCCCCGAATAGCCGAACAATCCCACCGGTAAGCGCTTTTTGCTGATTTATGCGCCGCACCAGTCATAGATGCTCAAGGCCATCACCTTGATGGCGGCGAGATAGTCGTCGATCGAGACATATTCGTCATCGGCATGCATGACGGCCGTTGAGCCTGGGCCAAAAATGACCGTGGGCGTGTGACCATACAGATTCAGGAAGCGTGTGTCGGCGGCGCCTTGCCGGCCGCTGATCTCGGGCTGTCGCCCGGTCACCTCGGTATAGTTTTTGCTCACCGTCTCGACGATCGGATGCTTGACCGGGATTTCGGAGGCCTGCGCGTCATAGCCGACAAACCGGACCTTCGGCGGATGATCTTTCATCCACGGGTCCTCGGCCGCAGCCTTTGCGATGTGTTCAACGAGGCTGCGCTTCACACCCTCATGATCTTCACCGGGCACAGTCGCCATGCTGCCCTTGAGCAGGCACGTGGCAGGGAACGAGCTTGGGAAGTTGCCGGAGTGAAATGCCCCGATCATGCAGGGCAGCGCGTCGATCGCTTTCGGGTAAAGCGGGTGCTTGACGGTGGCAACACGCTTTGCCTCAAGTGCCTCGACGGCCTTGGTGATCTTGTATCCGAGTTCGATTCCGCTGACCCCCTGGTAACGCCTTTGAATACCGGCGGGCTTTCCCTGAATTTCGATTTCGAACCAGATCCGGCCGATGCAGGCCGGCTGAACGGCGAGGCCGCTGGTCTCCCCGGAGATTCCGGCATCGGCCGTGTAGCCGCGGATTACGGTATCGAGCGTGCCGTGACCGCTGACTTCCTCGTCGATCACAATATTAATGAGCACGTCGCCCTTGAGCTTGATGCCCGCGGATTTGAGGAGCTCGACGGCAAGGATGTGACTGGCAACGCCGCTCTTCATGTCGCAGGAACCGCGGCCGTAAATCCGGCCGTCCTTGACTTTCGCGGACCAGGGATTGTCGCTCCAGCCCTCGCCGTTTCCGACGGGGATCACATCGGTGTGCCCGTTCAGGAGCAGGGAGCGGCCACCGCCTGACCCCTTCCATTTCGCGACAATGTTCGGGCGGCCCTCGTAACCCTGTTCGACCGGGATATAGCCCGGATGTTTCTTCAGCTCGTCCCAATTCGATTCCCACATGTCGACATCAAGACCGACCTTCTTCAGATAAGTGTTGAGGAACGCCTGAATCTTCCCCTCATCGCCGGTGACGCTGGGAATTGCGACAATGTCCTGAAGAAACTTGATCGCCTTGTCCTTATTGGAGTCGACCGTGTCGAGGATCTTCTTGCGTGCGTCGCTCATTGTGATTCTCCTTACGCGAATTCCTGTTTCTTTTTCCTAGGCTTGGCTGCGGCCCGTGAGCCGGCGCAGCGTCTGCTTGATGCGGTTGATGAGGACCCTGAAAAACAGGCTTCCGGCATTGAGCTCGCTGCTGCCGATCGCTTCACCGCTGAGGCGGGCGTCAACGTTTTGCGCGAAGGCTGCGATGATCCGGCTCGCAATATCGTGCACGAGGTCGGAGCGGCTGAATTGCGCCAATGGGCCGGTCAATCTGTAGCCGACATCAAGATCAACGCGCGTCGCGTCCTTCCCTTGAGGCGCCAGGCGAAACCGTATGACACCGCGCGTTGCCGAGCTGCTGCCCTGGTCGCGTCCACTGCCCTCGATGACTCCGGAATGTGTATTTGCGTCGCGCTCGATCAAAGCGGCGCCACGAAATTCGGCCGCGATTGGCCCGACCTTGATGCGCATCTTCCCGTTGACGCTACGCGCAGACGTGTCGCCGGCGACCGACGCGCCAGGCAGACAGGAGGCGACAGCGGCGGTGTCACAAAAAAAGTCCCAGACCTTGTCGATCGCATGATTGACGACGAAGCTTTGCTCAAAGCCTGCCTGGGGCTTCCAGTCCCCGACAACTTCGGCTGACGCATGTGATCCCGCCTGGGAAACGGCATTCGAGATGCGCCTGCCGCTGACATTGACAACGGCCGGCTTTCCAAGGCCAGAACCGGCCGGACCGAGCGCCGCACGTCCTGCGCCCGGCAACGCTTCAATGCCGCGCGCGCGGCGGTCGGCGATGACACCCTGGATTGCTCGAATGATTCCAAGATAGCCGGTGCACCGGCAGAGGTTTCCGCTCATCGCGACGCGAATATCGTGTTCGGACGGCTGGTGAGCCCGCAACACAACGTCACGGGCAGACACCAGCATTCCCGGCGTGCAATATCCGCACTGAAGTGCGTGCTCCCGTGAAAAAGCGGCCCGCAATTCCTTGCCGATCTCGTCGTCGTCGAGCCCCTCAACCGTCGTTACGCTCGCTCCCTCGCATGCCACCGCATAAGTAATGCAAGAACGGATTGGCATCCCGTCGACGAGCACGGTGCAGGCGCCGCAGACGCCGTGCTCGCAACCAAGATGGGTGCCGGTGAGCGTCTGGGTCTCCCGGATGAAATCGGCCAAGTGCGTGCGCGGCTCGACATCGGCGCTGACGGATCGTCCGTTGATCGTGAGGGAAACCGTGTTCATGCGCGGTGAGCCTGCTCGATTGCGCGCCGCAAACAGACGAAGTGAACCTGCTGTTCTATAGGATCGGCTATTCCGCCGGCCGCCATAGCCTGTTCCGCGCTTTTGCGATCAACGGCCTGGCCGGGCTTTTCGCCGAACAGACGCGCGGCGTCGCTAAACACAATCGGCCGTGACCCTGTCGCCCCGATTACCGCACGGCGAACGCCACGGTCCGGATCGCTCAGGTATGCGCCGATCGCATGTGCGAGCTCACCTGTTTTCCTGCAGTGCTTGTAGTAGCCCCACCGTGCGCTCGACGACAGGCGCGGCACCTCGACGCCCACCAGCATTTCGTCCGCCGACAAACCGCACTCAAATACTCCGGTCATCAAACGATCAACCGGCACCCGGCGCTCATTGCGGGACCCGCGTATCACCGCATTCGCGCCAAGCACGGACAGCGCCGATATCCAGTCCGCGGAAGGATCGGCATGCACCAGGCTGCCGCCGATCGTCCCTCTGTTGCGCACAGCGCGGTAAGCAATGCCCGCCGCCACCGAACGCATGGCGCCAACTGTCACGTCGGGAACACGTCCATCTTCAATATCGGCATGTGTAATGCATGCGCCGATGAAAAGAGCATCGGAGTTCTGCTCGACATGACGGAGCTCTTCAATGGCTGTGATATCGACGAGCACATCGGGCTGCACGAGCCGCAAATTGAGCATCGGGCCCAGTGACTGGCCGCCGGCAATGAATTTGACCGCCGCTCCCTCGCGGCCGCCCAGCGCGACCGCCGACGCGATATCGGCAGGACGCGCATACTCAAAATTGACGGGCTTCACGGCGATCGTCCCTGGCCGCGCGCTATGGCCGCGAGCACCTGTCGCGGCGTGATCGGCGACACCAGAAGCTCGGCACGCAAGGGGCGAAGCGCATCATTGACCGCATTCGCAATGGCAGCCGGGGGCGCGATGGCTCCACCCTCGCCAATGCCCTTCACGCCGAATTCGGTGTGCGGCGAAAGCGTCTCCATGTGGTCGATTCGCGCGGCCGGCACTTCGGTCGCACCAGGCAGCAGATAGTCCGCGAAGGTCGACGCGAGCGGCTGCCCGGCCGAATTGAATGGCATCTCCTCATAAAGGGCGGTTCCGATTCCCTGCGCCAGCCCGCCGAGGATTTGTCCGTCGACAACCATCGGGTTGACGAGCTTGCCGCCGTCTTCAACGACGACGTAGTCGAGAATTTCGACATCGCCGATTTCCGGATCAACCGCGACCAGGGCGGCATGCGCGGCATAGCTGAACGTGCCGCTGTCCGGCGACGGGCGATACCCAATGGTCGCTTCCAGTCCGCCCATGTCGGCATTGCTGGGCAGATTTTGCGGCCGCAGATACCAGGTGCGCGCGATTTCAACGAGCGATATCGATCCCTGCGGCCCCCTGACTTCCCCGCCGCCGACCGTTACATGGGCTGTGTCCGTCTGCAGCAGTTGAGCGCCGATCCTGGCAGCGCGCTTGGCAATCTCCTTGCACACGACCGAAACGGCGCCGCCGGCCATCACCATGCAGCGAGACCCCCATGTTCCTGTCGAATAGGGAGTCATGGCGGTGTCGCCATGCACGACCTTGATTTTTGCGATGTCGATTCCGAGGATCTCATGCGCAACCTGCGCAAGAGTCGTCTCAAGTCCCTGACCATGCGAGTGTATGCCGACGCGGAGCTCAAGGCCGCCATCGGGAGTGAGCCTGGCCGTGGCCTGCTCGAAGCCCGGCACCATCGGAATGCCCCAGCCGTGATAAACCGACGTGCCATGCGCGGCCTGCTCGCAATAAATCGCCAGGCCGACACCGATGAGCCGCCCATCAGGCTCGCCGCGTTTCTGGCGCTGCCTGACCGCCGCCACATCGATTGCAGCGACGGCGCGACGCAGCGACTCCGGATAGTCGCCGCTGTCGAACCATTTTTTGGTGATGTTGGTGAAGGGCATGCTCTCAGGCTTCACCAGAATTTTCGCGCGCACCTCGTGGGGCTCGATACCGGCCTCGCGTGCGATGGCATCAAGCACGAGTTCCAGTGCGAAACACACGCCAGTGCGGGCCACGCCGCGATAAGGGAGAATTGGACATTTGTTCGTCGCAACCGAATAGGTTCGGCAGCGATAGGCGGGAAAGTCGTACGGACCAGGCAGAATGCTCGCGACCTGGGCCGCTTCAAGACAGGCTGAAAACGGATAGGCCGAATAGGCCCCGGAATCGACGGTCGCCTCGCAGTCGATTCCGAGCAGCCTTCCGTCGCGATCGGCATATCCGGTGATCCGGTAGAAATGCTCTCGGCAGTTCGCTCCGGCCGTCAGATGCTCGCGCCGGTCTTCAATCCAGCGCACCGGGTGACCGCAATGCATCGCCAGCCATCCGAGGCAGACTTCTTCGGCAAGCAGAATTCCCTTATACCCGAAGCCTCCACCGACATCGGGAGCAACGACGCGCACCTGTCCCTCGTCGAGACCAAGGCAGCCGGCAAGCCCGGTTCGCACGATGTGCGGCATCTGGCACGCAGAATACAGCGTGAGTTGCTCAAGCCGGCTGTCCCAGATCGCAACGACGCCGCGACCTTCGATCGGCGCCATGCATTGGCGGGCCGTGCGGATTTCGCGCGTTACCTTGATCGGCGCATCGAGCGCCTTGTCGATGTTCACATCGACAAAGGTTTCCAGAAATACATTGTCGCCCCAATGTTCGTGCAGCAAGGCGGACTGCGCCTCTCGCGCCGCCAGCATATCGTAGACTGCGGGCAGTTCCTCGATGTCGAGTTGAACCGAAGCTGCAATGTCCTCGGCGTGCGCGCGGTTTTGCCCCACGCACATCACGACAAGTTCGCCGACAAAGCGAACCTTTCCGGTCGCAAGTGCGGGTTGATCCGAGGGTTTAAATCCGCGCATGCCCGATACAGCGCGGATGGGGTTGACGCCAAGGAGATCGGCGGCGGTAAAGACGGAGGCTTTCAATTCCTCCGGTATGCCGATGTGCCGAATACGGCCATGCGCAAGCGGGCTGCGCACAAAGGCAACGTCCAGAAGGCCCGCGAAGCGCAAATCGGCAACGAACTGTCCGCGCCCGCGCAACAGGCGGTCGTCTTCTTTCCGGAGGACGCGCGCGCCGACGCCTTGCCCTGTCACAGCGACCTACTCCAGCCCTTCAAGCGAAATGGCACGCGCAGTTGACGCCGC
>DATEKG010000015.1:0-4876 GCA_035277565.1 Pseudolabrys sp. | reverse complement strand
GTGTTCTCGCAAGAGCGGCTGATGAACGAGATTGCTGTCGAACTCGGAATCGACCCCTTCGAGCTGCGTGAACGAAATCTGATCCGCAAGTTCCCCTATACCAATGTGCTCGGCTATTGCTACGACGAGGGGTCCTACGCGCAGAGCCTGAAAAAGATGCGCGAACTTCTCGCGCCCGATCTGGCGCGCGCGCAGGCAACCACTCATGCGGATATCCGCACTGGCGTCGGGATTGCCTTGTTTCTTGAGCAGACTGCGCACGGCACGCCCGATTTCGTGCGACGCCGTTCGCCGATCGAGACCGGATACGAATCCGCCAAGGTGGAAATGCACCCTGACGGCAAGGTTACCGTCGATACAGGCCTGCAGTGTCATGGCCAGGGCCACGAGACGACCTTCGCGCAGCTTGTGGCCGACCAACTCGGAATTTCACCTGAAGACGTGGTTGTACGTCACGGCAACACAGTGACCTCGCCCTATTCTGTCGGCACCTGGGGAAGCCGGGGGGTTACGCTTGGCGGCGGCGCCGCACATCGCGCCGCCGGCATCATTCGCGACAAGCTGATCGCGATCGCCGCACAACATCTGCAGACCAAGCCTGAAACAATCGAGCTCGCCGACCGGCAAGCCCGCCTTCGCGGCGATGCGACACGCTCCATCCCGATTTCTTCGCTCGCGCGCTGGGCTCAACGCAATGTCGAGAACATTCCCGCAGGCATGGAGCCGGGCCTCATCGCAATCTCATTCGTCGATGGGCCGCCCGATGGAAGCTATACCAATGCTGTCCATGCCGCGGTCGTCGACGTCGACACGACGACAGGCGCAGTCAAACTCACACGTTTCGTTGTCGTCGAGGACTGCGGCACGATCGTCAATCCGATGATCGTGGACGGCCAGGTGCGCGGCGGCGTCGTCCAGGGGATCGGGTCAGCCTTGTGGGAGCACTTCGTCTACGACAAGGATTGCCAGCCGCTGACGACGAACTTCGCCGACTATCTGATGCCCAGCGCACCGTCGCTGCCTGACATCGAGGTCCACCATATCGAAACGCCGTCGCCCGTTACTCCGCTCGGGATGAAGGGCCTGGGCGAAGGGGGCGCAATAGGTCCTGCCGCGGCAATCGCCAATGCGGTGGCAAATGCGCTTGGCGTGCCCGTAAAGGAGACGCCGATAACCCCCAACCGAGTGTGGGAGCTCATCAAAACGAAGCAAGCGGCGCCGAAAGCAACTTGAAGTTTCACTTCAAGATCAGTTGGCCGGGAAGCTCACACAGACATTCTTGATCTGCTGATAAGCGGTAAGCGCCTCAAGTCCTTTTTCACGTCCAAAGCCGCTCTGCTTGAACCCGCCGAATGGAAATTCGACGTCGAGTCCCACCCAGAACGAATTGATCCACACCTGGCCGACACGCAATTTCTCGCTCATTTGCATGGCGGCATCGATATTTTTCGTATGTACGCCCGCCACAAGCCCATAGGGCGAGTCATTGGCAATTGCGATTGCTTCAGCAGCGCTCTCGAACGGGATGATTGTCAGGATTGGTCCAAAGATTTCCTCGCGTGCGACGCGCGCGGTATTGGACGCATTCGTGACAAGGGCCGGCCTTACGAAATTGCCCTCCTTGAGCGCCGGATCGCGCGGCAGCTCGCCGCCAAGAAGCAGCTCGCCCTCTTTCGCCGCCAGTTCGTAATAAGCCTGCACCTTCGACCGCTGGGTCTTGTTGATGAGAGGCCCCATCCCCGGATCGTCCAGCCCCTTGCCGAGCTTGAGGGCGCGCGCTTTCGCGTGCAGCTTGTCGACAGCCTGATTGTGAACGCGCCGCTCGACCAATAAGCGTGTGCCGGCATTGCAGACCTGTCCGCAGTGCAGAAAGGCCGCAGCAGCTATGATGTCGAGCGCAGCATCGAGATTGGCGTCGGCGAAAAGGATCTGCGGCGATTTTCCTCCGAGCTCCATCGAGCACGGGATCGTATGCGTCGCAGCCGCTGCGAGAACCTTCTGACCCGTGGCGACCGACCCCGTGAATGTGATCTGATCAACGCCAGGATGGCGCGCGAGCAGGTCGCCGGCGACCGATCCACGCCCTGGCGCGAGATTGACCTGCCCGGCCGGAAGCCCTGCTTCGCGGCAGATTTTCACGAATTCGTAGGCTGTCGTCGGCGTTTCTTCCGACGGCTTGATAATCACCGCACAGCCCGCGGCGAGCGCCGGCGCCACACCGCGGGCAATTAATTGAAACGGATAGTTCCACGGAACGATGTGAAGGCTGACGCCGACCGGTTCGCGGATCGTCCAATCCATCCATCCGTTGCCGAGTGGAATTGAACTTCCCTGCAGCTTGTCGGCGGCGCCGCCATAGAACTCAAAGTTGCGTGCGGCGCAGTCGATCTCCCAATAGGCGTCGCGCAACGGCTTGCCGCTGTCGCGGCATTCCATGCGCACGAGTTCATCCCGCCGCTTCATGATGCTGTCGGCAATTCGCTGCATGATGCGTCCACGCTCGAACGGCCGCATCTTGCGCCATGGACCGTCGTCGAACGCCACCCGTGCCGCGCCCACGACGGCGTTGACCTCGTCGGCGCCCGCACAGGAAAACCGAGCGATCACCTCGCCGGTCGCCGGGTCATAAGCATCCATCATCCCATCGGTGCTGTCGTGCGTCTCGCGGTCGCCGTGGACAATCGGAATTTTCAGCACGTTCATCTCACCTCCACGCCGCACCAATGATTGAATTGTATACATGGCCATTGATGTTGTCGACAAAGCTGACTAGATTTCAAGCTGCCTTCGAACACAACGGAATGACGCTTGGACCTTGGTCTCCGCAACAAACGCGCTCTGGTCACTGCGGCCTCGCGCGGTCTTGGCCTGGCGTCGGCACGCGCGCTTGCCGTGGAGGGGGCGCGAGTGGCCATGACCGCGCGCAGTGCGGATAGCCTCGCCCGCGAAGCGGGGGCCCTCGCCCGTTCGGGCAAGACCGAAACTCTGCCCCTCACAATGGACCTGTGCGACCCGTCGAGCATCGCGCATGGCGTGGATACCGTCGCTCGCAAATGGGGCGGCATCGACATCCTCATCGCCAATACGCCGGGGCCGGAAGCGGGACCGTTTGTCTCCATCAGCCGCGACTCCTGGCAAGCCGCGCTCAACATGACCTTGATGCCCGTTGTCGACCTGATGCAGTGCGTCATCCCATTGATGCGCGCCAATGGCGGCGGACGCATCCTCTGCATCACGACCATTGGTGTGAAGACGGCGCAGCCGAGCATGGTGCTGTCTAACGCGACACGGCTTGCGATTACCGGCGTCGCAAAAACAGCGTCGGTGGAGCTGGCCGGCGATAACATTCTGGTCAACACGCTTTGCCCCGGCCCGATCGACACCGACCGCATGGTGAATCTGATCGACGCCACGCAGAAGCAAAAGGGCATCAGTCGCGAGGCGGCGGAGGCCATTTGGCTCGATGAAGTTCCTCTGCGCCGCATGGGCCGCGCCGAGGACTTCGGCAAGCTGGCGGCGGTCCTTGTATCGGACGCCGCGTCCTACGTGACCGGAGCGGCGGTGTCCGTGGATGGCGGCAAGGCGCGGGCCTACTGACCATGGTTGGGCGGCAAAGCAATCGCTTCGAGGGCGGCGACCTGGTCGTCAAATCACTGCAAGCTCAAGGCGTCCGCCAGATTTTTTCCGTTTCGGGCGGGCCGCTAAATTCCATCTACAGCGCCTGCGCCACGCATGGATTGCCGCTTCATCACACCCGGCATGAGGCCGGCGCATGTTTCATGGCCGACGCGGTATCCCGCCTCACAGGCATCCCGGGTGTGGCCGCGGTGACGCTCGGGCCCGGCGTCACCAATACGGTCACACCGGCACTCGTGGCGAAAATGGCTGGCACGCCGCTCCTGATCCTCGGAGCACAAGCCAATACGGCCTCCTTCGAGCGAGGCGCGGGAATGTCAGCGGATCATATTCCGATCATGCAGCCGGTCACGAAGTTCGCGGCCCGCGTGCTGCAAACCGACCGCATCCCCGAATATATCGATATGGCTTTTCGCCGGATGTGGGCCGGAACACCGGGCCCGGTGTTTCTCGAGATCCCTGTCAACATCCTCACCGCTCCGGCCGCCGGTGCATCATATGCTTCGTTCGCCCGATCATTGCCGGGACTCTCTGTGCAAGACCGCAACGCGTTCACCGCAGCCATTGCAAACGCGCAGCGGCCGCTACTGCTCATCGGCGACGACGCCCGATGGGATCAGCCGCAGCAACTCGCAAAAGTGATCGATCGGCTGCATTTTCCCTTCGCAACGCTCCGCCTCGCTCGTGGCGCGATTGATGAGACGCATGATCTTTGCATCGGCCCCGGCTATGTGCCTTGCAACAAGACGCTGGCCCGCGGCCTCGCCGAGGCCGATCTTGTCATTCTGCTCGGGCATCATTTCGAATTTGATCTCGAATTTGGTCGCCCGCTTGGTGCCCAAACACGCGTGTTGCAATGCGTAACCGACCCGGAACGGCTCGGACGAAACCGCAAGGCAGACTTCGGAGCTGTCGCCTCGCCTTCGTCCTTTGTCGATATGCTGGCGGCGTGTGAATCGCAGAAAATCGACCGTGACTGGATTGATGGTCTAACGAAGGCATGGCGGGCAGAACGCGCCGCCCAGTTGAAAACGTCGGACAATGCCTCACCCTTGCATCCCGTCGCGGCAATCGACGCCGTGCTCGCGGCGCTGCCGGAGGAAACCACGCTGGTCTGTTCCCATGGCAATGTCGATTTCTGGGTCGACGCCCGCGTTCAGATGAAACAGCCTAACCACTATCTGCGCGCAGGGCAGTCGGGGGCGCTCGGCGCCGAAGTGCCTTATGCGGTCGGCGCGCG
>DATEKG010000014.1:0-16037 GCA_035277565.1 Pseudolabrys sp. | reverse complement strand
CGCGACCACACTTGGCGGCGGTGCCGCGGCCCAGATCAATGCCGGCAAGCTCAAGGGACTGGGAATCGCCGCGGAAAAACGCGCTGCCGTCACGCCGGACATCGCGACCTATGCGGAGCAGGGATTTCCCAAATTCCTTGCAGCGTCCTGGGTCGGCTTCTTTGCGCCGGCCAAGGTCGATTCGCAAATCGTCACGGCGCTGAATATGGCGATCAACGACACGGTGAAGGATCCCGAATTTCAGAAAAAGCTCACCACGATCGGTTTCGACCCGATCACCGGATCGCCCGCCCAGGCCGACGCGCTGTTCAAGTCAGAAGTGAGCAGGTGGGGCGAAATGGTGAAGGCGCTGAACCTGTCGATCAAGTAGCAGCGGGGCCAGCGAACGGCGCGGGCATAATGCCGCAATTTCGTCCGCTCATCCTCGCGCGAGCCGGGATCCGGAACAGAAACTGAAACGCCTGCAGGCTTTCCGGACTTTGTCCGCGCTGGCGCATGCGCGTGATGCCCCCTAAGATTCGCACCGGCGAATCGCGGAGCGCATGAACAGCCCTGTCGACACACTCATCTACCGTCTAACAGCGCCGATCCGGCTGTTCGGCCGTTCCCGTTACTTTCGCTGGAGCGTATCCGCGATCGTCGTCGCGGGATTGTTTTTCACGGTCGCATTGTGGGCGATCGGTCGCTTCGCGCCGTACGACAACGGGCTGCCCGAGGCACTGGCGATCATGAACCCACCGCCGCCGCTGCCGCCGGTCACGCACGCGTCTCACGTCATCGCACCCGTAGCAGTGTCGCTTGCTGCCATCGGTCACGCCCTCGATACCTCCACGCCGCGGGAATTCGCGGGCAAGAACGACAATCCTGTGACGCAGCTGCTCGGCCACGCCGAGATCGGGCTCACCGTCACCCGCGGGACCATCTACGCGACGGGACAATCCAATACGATGACGATCGTGACGCCGCTCAACGGCAGCGTCCGCATCACGGGGCAGATCGGCACCACCGCCGGCAAGGTGGTGGGCGGCATTGGCGGTGCGATCGGCGGGCTGATCGGTGGTAACGCCGTGGGCAAGCAGATCGACAATCTTGCGGTCAAGACCCTCGACCAGCGCAGCGATTTCCGCGGCAATGTGATTGTCACGGCGCGGCCGCAGATCACGGCCTCATGGCGGATCGAGCCCAATCTTTCGGGCCGGCTCGACCTCGGTGACACCGCCACAAACATAGCCGGCGTACGGCTCAATGTCGGGAGCGAGATCAAGCCGATGCTTGATCCGGTCGTGAACAATCAAATTGCCGCGTTGCAGACCCGTCTGCGCAACGATCCGACGATCGAACGCGCGGCGCGCGAACAATGGACGAAAATGTGCCGCTCGATCCCGCTTGGCGGGGGCAAGACCGGTCTGCCGGCGCTCTGGCTCGAGATGCGGCCGGTTCGAGCCGCTGCCGCGCAGCCTCAGATCGATGCGCGCAACCTCACGCTCACGATCGGCGTACAGGCGGAAACGCGCATTGTGCCGAACGAAACCAAGCCGACCTGTCCCTTCCCGGCGCAGCTCGAGCTCGTGCCGCCGATGCAGGACGGCGTACTCGCCGTCGGTGTGCCGATCGACATGCCATTCACCGAGCTCAACAAACTGATCGAGCCGCAGCTCAAGGGACGGCATTTTCCCGAAGACGGCAGCGGGCCGGTCGATGTCGAGGTGTTGCATGCGAGCCTTGCCGCGGCCGGCGAACGCCTGCTGATCTCATTGCGCGTGAAGGCACGTGAGAAGAAAAGCTGGTTCGGCTTCGGAACGGAGGCAACCATCCAGATCTGGGGCAAGCCGGTGCTTGACCAGAAAAACCAGATTCTGAGGCTCACGGATATTTCACTAGCCGTGGAATCCGAGGCGGTCTTCGGACTCCTGGGAACGGCCGCACGTGCCGCCGTTCCCTACCTTCAGAAGGCGCTTGCCGAAAAGGCCGTCGTCGATCTCAAGCCTTTTGCCGACGATGCCAAGGCGAAAATTGCCGCCGCGCTTTCCGAATTCAAGCAGGCCGGCGACGGTGTGTGGGTGGACGCCAATGTCGCCGGAGTGCGGCTCACCGGCATTGCATTCGACTCAAAGACGTTGCGGGTGATTGCGGAGGCGAACGGCGACGTGAAGGTGACGGTGACGGAGCTGAAGAAGCTGTAGCGGTCTGAAGTCGCAGCGTGAGCCGACCGGGAATTTGACGTCAGTTCACGCCACTGCGCATTCCGGCGACCCCTGCCTACGCTCGCTACGCGAGCTTCGGCGGGTTCGAGGATCAGCGGATTTTGGCCGTCAGAGCGACGTTTGCGTTGACTCCACAACCTCGCAAGCGTCATTGACACCCCGGCCCCCGCGCATACATTAGTTCATGTTCCGAGGGGTGCCCTTTTCGGGCTGAGAAAAACCCTTTGAACCTGATCCGGGTCATGCCGGCGAAGGGACAGGACAATCTGATGGAAAAATCGCACATCATCGCGAGGCTGGTGGGGCCGGTGCTTTGCGCGATCGGGGTCGGCATGTTGTCGAACCAGGCGGCCTACCGCGAAATGGCCGGGCAGTTCTTCGGTACGCTTCCCTTCATCTATTTTTCCGGGATCCTCGCTCTTGTCGCCGGACTTTACATTCTCAACGTACACAATGTCTGGGCACGCGACTGGCGCAGCGTCGTCACCATTGTCGGCTGGGTTCTCATGTGCGTCGGTGCGTTCCGCATCATCGCGCCGCAGTTCGCAACCTTCGTCGCCACCGCGATCATCGCCAGCGCCGGGTTCTTCACCGGCCTCGGCATTTTCCTGGTCGCGGTCGGCGGTTTCATCACCTTCAAGGGGTATGCAGCGTGAGTGCTCATTCCAACTGGGGGAACTAACCATGGTACGGTCGCATTTTCTCGCCAAGCTCATCGGTCCTGTCTTCATCGCGGGCGGTCTCGGCATGCTATTCAACGCCACGGTCTATCGCGCGATGTTCGAGCGCGCCATGCACGATCACATGCTCATCTATCTTTCCGGCGTGATCGCTCTGCCGGTTGGACTTGCGATCGTCGCCGTGCATAACGACTGGAAGTGGCACTGGCCGCTCATCATCACCATCATCGGCTGGCTGGCGCTGATCGGCGGCATGGTTCGCATGATCGTGCCGCAGCTGATCGAACAGATCGGCCTGTCGGTTCTGTCCTACCAGAGTTTCTTCATCATGGACGGCGGGGCCGCCCTGCTGCTTGGCGTTCTGCTGAGCTATTTCGGCTATCTCGATCCGCCCGAACTGTTCCCCGAGCGTGCGCCGGTTCGGCGCAAGTCGCGGCTACGGAGGAGAAGGTAAAATGAACATCCACGATCCAAAGATCACCGTCCCGACGGTCACCACCGGTTCACTGCCGGCCTCCCGCAAGGTCTATGCGCAGCCGGAAGCCGCGTCCGACCTGCGCGTGCCGCTACGGGAAATCGTGCTCGACGCATCTTCCGGTGAGCCGCCGCTCCCGGTCTACGACACCACTGGTCCCTATACCGACCCGGATGTGACCATCGATGTGGAAAGGGGGTTGCCGCGCACGCGTATCGAATGGGTGAAGGAGCGCGGCGGGGTCGAGGAATATCAGGGCCGCGACGTGAAGCCCGTCGACAACGGCAATGTCAGCGGCAAGCATCTGGCGCGCAGTTTCCCGAACGTGCCGAAGCCGTGGCGGGCGGTTTCGTCATTCCGGGGCGCGAGCAATGCGATCGAATCCGGAATCCAGCAACGGGCACTGAATGCGCATCTGGATTCCGGGTCCGGCCCTGCGGGCCGTCCCGGAATGACAGAAAATTATCCGCTCACCCAGCTCGAATGGGCCCGCGCCGGTGTCATCACGAAGGAAATGATCTACATCGCCGAGCGCGAAAATCTCGGCCGCAAGAAAATGCTCGATCGCGCGGAGGCGGCTCTTGCCGACGGCGAAAGCTTCGGCGCATCGGTGCCTGCCTTCATCACGCCGGAATTCGTGCGCTCCGAAGTTGCGCGCGGGCGCGCCATCATCCCGTCGAACATCAACCATGCAGAACTCGAGCCGATGATCATCGGCCGCAACTTCCTCACCAAGATCAACGCCAATATCGGCAACAGCGCCGTGACGTCGTCGGTCGAGGAGGAAGTCGAGAAGATGGTGTGGGCAATCCGCTGGGGCGCCGACACGGTGATGGATCTCTCCACCGGCCGCAACATTCACACCACGCGCGAATGGATCATCCGCAATGCGCCGATCCCGATCGGCACCGTGCCGATCTACCAGGCGCTGGAGAAGGTGAACGGCGATCCCGTCAAGCTCGACTGGGAGGTCTACAAGGACACGCTGATCGAGCAATGCGAGCAAGGCGTCGATTACTTCACCATCCATGCCGGCGTACGCCTGCCCTATATCCACCTCACCGCCAACCGCGTCACCGGCATCGTCTCGCGCGGCGGCTCGATCATGGCCAAGTGGTGCCTGGCGCATCACAAGGAAAGCTTCCTCTACGAGCGTTTCGACGAAATTTGCGACCTGATGCGCAAATACGACGTCTCGTTCTCGCTCGGCGACGGCCTGCGGCCCGGCTCGATTGCCGATGCGAACGACCGCGCGCAATTCGCCGAGCTGGAGACGCTGGGCGAGCTCACGAAAGTGGCGTGGGCCAAGGGCTGCCAGGTGATGATCGAAGGCCCCGGCCATGTGCCGATGCACAAGATCAAGATCAATGTGGAGAAGCAGCTCAAGGAATGCGGCGAGGCCCCGTTCTATACGCTCGGGCCGCTCACCACCGACATCGCGCCCGGTTACGATCACATCACCTCGGCGATCGGCGCCGCGATGATCGGCTGGTTCGGCACCGCGATGCTCTGCTACGTGACGCCGAAGGAGCATCTCGGCCTGCCCGACCGCGACGACGTGAAGGAAGGCGTGATCGCCTACAAGATCGCCGCGCACGCGGCCGATCTCGCCAAAGGCCACCCGGCGGCACAGCTGCGCGACGATGCGCTCTCACGCGCGCGCTTCGAGTTCCGCTGGGTCGACCAGTTCAACCTCTCGCTCGATCCGGAAACCGCGCGGGAATACCACGACGAGACGCTGCCGAAGGAGGCGCACAAGGTGGCGCATTTCTGCTCCATGTGCGGGCCGAAGTTCTGCTCGATGAAGATCACGCAGGACGTGCGCGACTACGCGGCGGGCCTGAGCGAAAACGCGAAGGCCGCTCTCTATCCTCATCCTGAGGAGCCCGCTGAAGCTTCCGCGAAGGCGGGCGTCTCGAAGGATGAGGTTGAAAAGGGCATGGCGCAGATGAAGGAGAAATTCCGGCAGATGGGCAGCGAGGTTTATCTGGACGCCGAGAAAGTCAAGGAAAGCAACAAGGCGCTCTGACGGCTTGTCCGCCGTAGCTTCAACGAAGGCTGATGAGGGAGAGCAATAAGGCGTTGAAGAGCAGGTATGCTCGCCCTCGAGGGCGGCGGATAATATCTTGCGCGAACGCGCCGGCACCGGGGGGTGACCATGAAGCCGTTCTCTACATTCATCATCGCTGCAGGCATTTTCACTGCGTTGATTGCCGCAGTGTCCCTGGCGGACACGGCGGCCGCGCAGGGCCAGACGCCGTCCGCAACCGCAAAACTCAACGCCTATGTCGGCTGCATCAACCGGCTGTCGGAGCGCTCCTACCAGTCGCGCGAGCGCTATTTCAGCTGGGCGGCGAAGAGCGGCCCGACCGGCAAGGAACGCATCATCTACGGCACCTACACGATCTACGACACGTCCGATTGCCGGAAGAATGTCGAGAAGGCCAATGCGCTGGAGCCGCGCGACGCCGAGCTTGAAGCCGCCGCTTCCGCTTACGTCGACGCCGTGACCAAGCTCGAACCGCTGCTGAAGGAAGCCGACGATTATTATTTGCAGGAGAACTACAAGGACGACCGGATGGCCAAGGGCAAGGCGCTTCATCCGCGTCTCGTCGCTGCCTGGGACGCATTCGCAAGCGCCGACCGGAAACTGCGCGGCGGCGTCGAGGCCATCAATGACAGGCGCGCGCTGGAGAAGCTTGCCGCCATCGAAAAGGACGAAGGCCGCAAGGCGCGGTATCACGTCGAGGCGCTGATGATCCATGCCAAGCGCGTGCTGCGCACGCAGGAGGCGGACAAGTCCGACCTGGCCGCGATGACGCAGGCGATCGGCGACTACGAGGAGGCCGTCAAGGGCGCCGAGCAGTTTTCGGGCTCCGGCATCGGCTCGATTTTCATCAGCAACGCCAAGTCATTCCTGGTGACGGCGAAACAACTGATGCGCCGCATCCGCGATCATGTGCCCTACAGTTCAGGCGACAAGATGATGCTGTCGAGCCCGGGCGCCGGCTGGATGGTCGAAGGTTCGCCGGCGCGGCTGCTGCGCGACTATAACCAGCTGGTCGATGCCTATAATCGCGGGGCGAAAATTTAGAGCAACAGTTCTGAACCGGGCGGGCCGCTCAGCCCGCCTTCAGCTTCCGCGCCTTACGCAAATCGGCATTGATGCGCGTCTGCCAGCCGCGCCCGGTCCTGCGGTAGGCGGCAAGGATATCGGCGTCGAGCCGCAGTTTCACGGCCTGCTTGGGGTTCGGCAGCGGCGGGCGTCCGCGGCGCACGACTTTCTCGCCGCGCCGGATCTCAGCGCGATCGAAGAACTCTTCCGTGAGCATTGGCGCGTCGTCAGGATCGCGCCATGCGCCGGCGCCAGATTTTTTCTTCCTTGGCATGACAAGGCCTCATCGAAATGATGTGGCGAGCGTCGCCACGTTGCGTCCAAACCATGACAATCAAGCGTCCGTCGAGATAGCCGCCGGTAATAAACCTTGTCTCGCCATAGTCGAACCGCTCATCGAGCAGTGTTGCCGTCAGCCCCGCAAAAACCTCGCCTGCCCGGGCGAAGTCTATTTCGCGATGCCTCAGCGTGACATCACGCTTTTTTTGGATCGAACGTGATCCTCATCGATTAATTATTGTACCCCCGTTTAATCTCGAGGTCAATTCGTTTTCGAGAGCCGAACCGGTTCTGGAGCCAGCAAGGTGCGCGACCAGTCATGGACATTTCGGTTACTCAAAAAGATTTCTTGTCATCGCCCACGAGCAGATCGCGGATATTCGGTGTGACCGGAAACCCATAACCGCGATTTGGCGACAGCCACACAAGTACTCCGGACTGATGCTGCTTGCTCGTGTTCAGCTCGGCACCAATCATTTGCAGCGCCGACAACAACGCCTGTATCGCATCGACTCCACCGCCCCATCGTTCGGCTTTTCCCTCAGGCCAGCCGATCTCATATCGGCAAATCCAGGAACGATCGGATTCTTCGGGAGCATGAATGCCGACAGAGACGCGCTCCCCTCCGGACAATCTCAGAAGACGTGTGGCGATGATCATGGGCCTGCACCAGATCGAGAGACCTGCGCGACTTCAATCCGCCAAACGGGGGACGCGGCGAGAAAACTGAATTGCCATGCCGCCCTAAGCGGGATGGCCCGGCCTACGCCCGCTGAAGGGCGAGAGGTAAAGCGCGGTTGTTTGAAGCATCGGCCCGCGGGCGGGACAGGCCCGGCCATGACGCGCTAATGTCGCGCCTCAAAATCGGGAGGCGACAATGGACAACCACGTATTCGCCGCGGTGCTTGGTCTTGCAATGGCCGCCGCGCCGATCGCCGCGGTGCAGGCCGCCGAGCTCAAGGTGATCGCCGGCGGCGGCATGACGGCGCCGCTGAAAGAGCTTGGTCCGCAATTCGAGCGGGCCACCGGACACAAGGTCGACATCGCCTTTGCCGCGACGCCGGAGCTGATCAAGATGGCGACCTCGGGCAATCCGATGGACCTCGCCGTGGTCCCGGTCAACGTGATGCAGGATGCCGGAGCACGCGCCAGGTTCGCGCCGGAGCCGACCATCGACATCGCGCGCGTCGGGTTCGGCGTCGCGGTCAAAGCGGGCGCGACCAAGCCGGACGTCAGCACGCCGGATGCGCTGAAGCAGACGCTGCTGAAGACGCAATCGATCGCCTTCCTGCCGGCGAGCGCGGCCGGCGCCTATGTGATGAAGGTCTTCGACCGGCTGGGCGTCAAGGAGCAGATGATGGCCAAAACGAGGGCGCAGAAAACTCCCGGTGACATCCCCAAAGCCGTGGCCAATGGCGAGGCAGAGCTTGGCATTTTTCTCACCAACGTGCTGATCGCGCCCGGCGTGGAACTGGCCGGCTCCTTCCCCGGCGACCTGCAGAATGATCTGGTCTTCACCGCCGCGGTCGCGACCGAAAGCAAGGAAAAGACCGCCGCCAGGGCGTTCCTCGATTTCCTGAAGACGCCCGAAGCGGTCGCGGTGATCAAGGCCAAGGGCATGCAGCCGGGGTAGGCGGCAGCGTGCTCGAGCCGGCAGCAATCAAAGGCGGTCGATTCCCGCTTGCGCCGGATTGAGCGGAGAAAGAAGCCGCATCGATGCTCAAAGACCGTGGTCGCCTGGCGGTTGCCGCCCTGCTCTCCTTCAATGGCGGCTTCGTCGACACGGTCGCGTTTCTCGGCTTGCAGGGGCTGTTCGTCTCGCATGTGACCGGCAATTTCGTCACGCTCGGCGCCGCGCTGGTTCTGGGCAGCTACGGCGTGCTCAACAAGCTCCTGGCGCTGCCAGCGTTCATTGCCGTCATTGCCGCGGCCCGGTTTTTTGGAAACATGTTGCGCGCCCGCGGCCTGCCGGTGCTGCGGATCATGCTCGCCATCGAAGTGATCCTGCTGGGCGTTTTCTTCGTGCTGGCGGTGGCTCTCGGCCCGTTCAAGGACGCCGACAGCCCGCCCGCCTTGCTCACCGGCTTTGCCGGTATCGCCGCCATGGGATTGCAGAACGCGCTGCAGCGCGTTCACCTCGCGAATTTTCCGCCGACCACGATCATGACCGGATCGACCACGCAGGCCGCGCTCGACGCGGTCGATCTCCTGGCCGGCGGCGGCGCCGGCAACCTCCAGCCCACGCGCACACGGCTTGTCCGGCTAACGATGATCATTCTCCTGTTCGCGTGTGGCTGCGCCATGGGAGCGTCGCTCTTCTGGCTCGTGGGCTTCTGGTGTCTTGCCCTTGCCGTGATCGTCGGCTCCGGTGCCGCTGTCATGCGGCTGGATGAGGAAGCGTCACCGTGAACGATTTTTATCCGTGAGTTTGCGGTCGTCCTCGATTTTTCGTACCAGCTGCGCTGCCGCGTCGGGATCGAACAGCTTTGCTTCCTCGGTGTCGAAAACCATCCCGCCCGTGGCGCGCGCATAGGCCGCGGCAGCCATCCAGGCGCACTCAAGCTCGCCACGCGCGTAACCGAACCGGAATGCGAGTGCGAATTTCCATCGATGTCCAGACGCCGCCGAAGGGTAGTTGTCGTAGATATCCTCGGACTGCCAGTGATCGCATTCGAAACCGCTCTTCGCGTTGTCGTAGTCGACCGGCAAGAAACCGCTCAGATCCGCGAATGCAACATCGGCAGGCAACCGTACGGGGAAAGGGTAGCCCTCGGCATCAATGGCACGCTGCCATTCTGCCATTGAACCGAGCTGTTGATCGGAGAGTGCAAAAATTTCCATTGCCATTGCTTGGACTCACCAGTTGCGGCCGTTTTGCCGGGTTGCATAGACCAGTCTCGGCGCCAGATTTTTTCGATCGACACCGTGAATTGCCTGTAATTCAAGAATGGGAACGCGATTGTCGACACCGACCTTTGTCCGCAGCTCGGCTGCACGCATCGCTCCGATTGTCGCGTCGCCTGTCTTCACATCGTAGATCGCGATGACCTCGCCCGCGTCATTACGCAACACGACATCGGTTCTGATGCTGCCTTTCGCGCCGTAGTACGCACCGCCGAAAGTCGTTTCGACGTCGTCACGTGCGATTCCCGGTAATCCGGCGACGCGCACCATGTCGGCAAAATGTTCATGCACCATCCGCCCATACGCTTGCGGCGAAAGGCCGGGTGTAGGCTCAACAATATCCATGGCGTGCCCCAATGTTGTGGTCGGTTTGACTGTGGTGTCATCGATCCTCTGGTCGTTCGTGATCGCGGCCGGCTTGATGACGACCATGGTTTGCGCATATTGCGCGCCGGGCCTAACCGGATCAGGATTTGCATCGCTGATAACGACTGGGTCGTCGCGCAAAGCGTTCGGGCCGCCGGTCGTCCACTGACCGCCGCCCGGGCTCCCTGCGGGAATGCGCGGTTGTCCCGGATCAAAGCCGCTCTTCAAGCGGACATAGGCGTGTCTAAGAAACGCGCTTTCGACGCGAAGCGCCGCGATTTGCCATTTCAGTTCAAGTTCAGAGCTTTCACGCCGGCGCAACGCTGCCAGCTGTTTAATCTCTTTTAGTTCACGGCAAGCTGTGCAGTGCTCTCGTCGCAGAATTTTAATCTCGAGTTCGATATCAGTTGGCGGGTAACTCATGTTTGCATTCTAATAGGATTAAATACCTATTCACCTGCCGCCCGCATTAAGTCAAGGTAATATTCCGATACAATCACAAGTTGTAGTTTGAAGTCAACTCGCGCATAGAAAGCAGTGCATCTTTTTCAGCCGACGGCAATTAACGAGGGTAGTAACGTCGTCAGCGGCCTGGGAATTCGACCATGCGTATCGGAAAGGCCGTCGTAACAAGCATATTCCTGGCGGTGATCCTGTTTTCCGCTCGTGCGCTCGCCTTCTCGATCAGCGTCGACTGGAAAGGGACCGCTGCCTGCTTCGATCCGCAGTCGCCGGCGATCCGCCTCACCGACGTGCCGAAGGGTACCGCCAGAATTGCGTTCCACATGACCGATCTCGACGCGCCGCATTTTCCGCATGGCGGCGGTACGGTGGCGTATAGCGGCCAGCCATCGCTGGCGAAGGGCGCGTTTACGTACAAAGGGCCGTGCCCGCCCGCACCGCACCGGTACCACTGGACCGCGGAAGCGCTCGACGCCGCGGGCCGCGCACTGGCCCGCGCCGAAACGACGTTGAAATTTCCGCCGTGAATCTGCGGGCGGCCCCCTCGCCGCTCAGTTCAACACCTGCTGCAGATCGATTGCATCGGCCCGAGGTCGTCTCTCGCGCGGTTGAGTTCGGTCTCTTCCTTGCGCACCGATGGCGGCAACGCGTTCATGGTCGGCTGACGATGCCCGACAGGCGCCGCCGGGGCCGGAGTGCCGGTCGCTGGTGGTATCGATGTCTGGCCGGCCGGGCCGCGCACCTGGTTCTGGTGCTGCGCCGCAGCAACAAGGCTGAAAAGAACAACGAACGGGACGGCGAGAGCCATCGCGTACAAGCCGGTCTGCGATTGTGACTGGGGCTTCATGATCGAGGTTCCCTTTGCGGTCCCCCTCTCCATACTCATAATAACGCTCTCGCCCCCATTTGTGGAGCAGGCCAGGTCCGGGCCTTTACAGGAAGCACCCATGCCCCAACGCATTGCAGTGATCGGCGCAGGCACCATCGGCGCAAGCTGGGCAGCCTGTTTCCTCGCGCGCGGCTTCGAGGTTGCCGCCTATGACCCTTCGCCCAACGGCGAAGCCTTTGCGCGGCGCTTCATCGACAATGCCTGGGCCACCCTGGAAAAGCTCGATGCCGTAGGCCCCGGCGCCGACCGCAAGCGTTTCGAGTTTTTCAAGGATCCGGCGGCGGCGGCGAAAGGCGCAGCTTTCGTGCAGGAAAGCGGGCCCGAGCGGGAGCAAACCAAGATGAAACTGTTCGAGACGCTCGATGCCGCTGTCCCGCCGGGAGCGGTGATCGCCACGAGTTCTTCCGGCCTGCTCATCAGCCGCGTCAGCGCGAACTGCAAACATCCGCAGCGCTGCGTGATCGGCCATCCGTTCAACCCGCCGCATCTCATTCCGCTGGTTGAGGTGGTCGGCAGCGAGAAAACGTCGGCTGACGCGATCGCGAAGGCGATGGAATTCTACCGCAGCGTCGGCAAGCACCCGATCCACATCCGCAAGGAGGTGCGCGGCCATGTCGCCAACAGGCTGCAGGCGGCCTTATGGCGCGAGGCGATCCATCTCGTCACGGAAGGCGTGGTCTCGGTCGCGGATGCCGATGCCGCGATCGCCTATGGACCCGGCCCGCGCTGGGCATTGATGGGGCCGCACCTGACATTCCACATGGCCGGCGGCGACGGCGGCATGAAGCATTTCATGGATCACATCGGCCCCGCGATCCAGGGATGGATGGATGACCTCGGCGCGCCGACGCTTACGCCGAAGACGCAGCAGGCGATCATCGACGGCGTTGCGGAAGAAGCGGCCGGCCGCAGCATGGATGACTTGCGCAGCTGGCGCGACCGGAAGCTGATCGAGATCCTGAAGGTAGCAGGAACGCCGTGACAACGCTTCCGCTCATTCCCGCGACCCGCCCCCTACGCTTGCTACGCGAGCTTCGACGGGTTTGAGTCCGCCGTAGCGCGGAGCGCGAAGGCGGAAAGCGGGAATCCAACGCTGTCGCGTAAAACAGATGTGCCCTGGGTCCCCGCTTTCGCGGGGACGAGCGGAGTAACCGGTGAGCCGAGGTGAGCGAATAGCCTCAAAGCCGAACGCGAATTTCGGCAAAACCGTCTCCTGGTTCCTGTTCCTGTTCGCAATCTGGAGCGGCGTCCTCTACTGGCAGTCTATGGGAGCGCCGGGATATGCCGGCGCCGACTGGTCGGAACCGGAATACCAGCTGCTCCTCCGGTTCGCCTCGCCGGTCGGCGCATTGTTCGTGCTGGCGCTGATGCTCGCCGACCGCGCAACACACGGCCCCGACTTTCCGCGCAATGCAGTGACATTCGCCCTGTTGGCGGCCGGCCTGAACTTGCTTGTCCTCGTGATCGCAATCCTTGTGGGCGGCGGATTCCGCGGCCTGCCGTCGCCGGGTTTCCTGCAATTCGTGAAAGGCCTGCTGCCGTTTGTCGCCGTATCGGCAATCGCAATTGTGCGGAATTTCATGCGCGCCTTGCGCGTGTGGGCATTCACGGAGTGATCGGCGGAGACGAGCAGGCAGAAAGGCATCTAAGGCGGGAATCGGCGAGGGCCAATCTTGACCGAGAAATTTCCGCCGTTGCAGACGTAATTGTAGATCTTCGGCTCGGCGGCAAAAGCCGCTGCCGCCAGCACTGTCATCGATGCGGCGGCAGCGCTATTCATGTCTGGTAGCCGCGAGCGGCCCCGCTTCTAGCGTAGCGAGATGCTCAATCCGCTCAAATCGGCATTGATCTGCAGCCCGACCTGGCGCCCGGTGAGCCTGAGCACCGCGCCCTTTTCGTTGCTCAGCACGATCGCCTGTGCTCCCACGCCGAGCGCGCCGCCGCCGCCGGCCGCGCCATAAACGCCGGCAACGTCGCCCGGTCCGCGGATACGGCTGACGGTCCCATGGAAATAGGTCTTCGACGCACCGAACACGAAGCCCGCGGAAATGCCTCCGATGGAAATCGGGTAACGGCGGCCATGGAAGACCAGCGTGCCCTCGCCGCCCGATCCGCCGATGAACCAGCCGGCCTTGTAGACGGCAAAACTGATGCTGCCGCTGTCGGCACGCGCGGCAGACGACAGGAAAATGCCGGCAAATGCGGCCAGGGCAATGAGCGCAACACGAACTCCGGTAGGCATTTTCATGATTGTCTCCAGTTTGCGGACGCAGGTCGCGCCGCCACGGGAATCGAAGCGCGCGCACGTTACATCAAATCGGAACTTTTAAAAATGACAAGCCGGCGCGTGCTCATCGTTCGCCCGGCCGGCGAGTGCGACACCTCCGAATTTTACCGTGAGGCCGCCGCCTTTCCCGTTGCGCGCACTATTTTCCCGCCGCCTTGCGCAAGGCCGCGTTGATGCGGTCCTGCCAACCCGGTCCGTCTTCCTGGAAGTAGTCCAGTACATCCCGATCGATGCGCAGCGACACGGTTTCCTTCGCGCCGGGAATAACCGGCGTCTTCGCCGGCAGATCAGCCGGCCTGGTGGTCGCGGCCTTGAACGCTCTTTCGGCGGCAGTACGGGTGTCGGGCGGATTGCGAGCCATGGCGATCGCTTTGCAGGTTGCGCGCTTCGCTCAGCGCTGGGGCGTAAAAGCTCGATATTGCAAATCTAACGGCCCATTTAATCAGTTCGCAAGCGTGCCGGCGATAGTCTTCTCGCCCAAGCCTATGCCATGACCGAGCGGCCGCCGGCCTCGCCGAAAAGCAATTATTTCTATGCCGCGCTTGCCGGCGGCATGGGCCTGACAAATCGGGCGTGCGGGCAGAGGATTTCAGCATGAAGTGTGTCGTTCCCCTCGTGCTTTTGCTGACTGCCTCGTCCGCAATGGCGGCCGGTTCTTCGGTGCCCTATGGCATGGGCGGCCGGTTTGCCCGTTTCGACGCTGTGATTGCCGAGTACAACCGCACAGGAAAGACGTTCCGCATCGAAGGGCGCTGCCAATCAGCCTGCACGCTCTTCCTTGGCATCCGAAACGTGTGCATCGAACCGAGCGCCGAACTTCTGTTTCACGCCGGCGCCGACCGCCACAATGCCGTAAGCGTGAAATCGACCAACCATATGCTCGCGGCCTATAAGCCCAAGCTCCGCCAATTCCTTGTGTCGCATCACTACGTGGGCACGCCGGAATTTCACAGGATTTCCGGTCGCGAGCTGATCGAAAAATTCGGCTACCGGGCATGTCCACCGTGATGGTGGCGAAGCCAGCTCCGCTGGCTCAAGGGAAATTCCACGTCCGAACGTACGCTAGCCTACGGGAACGCAGGTCGATGGCACGGCCGGTGCGAACGGCGCGTTGAATTGCAGATTTGTATTCGCACGCGCCCTGTAACCGTCATGCAGGGCGCGCAGCATGAAATCGGCGATCGCATTGAAATCCGGCGGCGTGTCGATGGAAAAATTAACGCTGAAGTTTCCCTGGCTGTCATCCACGTTGAAACCGAGCCGCGCCAGCGCCTCGATCGTTTCCGGAGGCTGATGAAACGTCCGCGGCTCGTCGTAATAGAAACCGGAGGAGGCCTCGCAATAGATCGCGGTTCGCTCATCGTGGAACATGCACTGAACGTAACCATGCGGATGCTCCGGCACAGTGACCGCCAGGAAGCGGTCGTCGTCGAGCTTCGGATCGCCGGTCGCATAGATTTGTTCCAGGCGATGCACGACTTCACAGCGATAGACCGAGAGGAGATCATGCAAGCTGTCGCGCGGTGCCCCGATAGCCGAGAACGAATGGGCGAATATAAGCGCGCCGAGCCATCCCGTGGTGGCACCCGAAACAAGTAGTAGCGCTCGAAGCATGACCTTTCACGCTTTGAATTCTTCTTTTTCCCACGTGCGCGCTATGTCACCGCACTCGTCGACCGTCAGTATTCGTCCTTCCTCGGGCTCGAATACGACGCCTTGCGTTGCCCGGGCATAGGCCGCCGCGGCCATGAAGACCGAGACACCTTCGTGTGACTGGCTACCCCAGCGAAGGCTGAGCGCGTGTTTCCAGTGCTCACCCGAATCCGCAAGCGCCGTTTCGGCGTAGGTTTCCATGAGTTCGGCGACGTCGTCATGGAAGCATTCAAAGCCTGACTCCGTGTCGTGCAACAGCGCCGGAACGAAGCCGCTCGCCATCTCCAGCTTAACGTCCGGATCCAACTTCAGGTTGAAAGCCTCTGTATCGATCGCTTGCTGCCAGGCTTCAATTGCTGGCAGCTTCGTGTTCGACAAAACATGGATTTCCATTGACATTGCTTACCTCCCGTATCCGCCAACTCATGGGAACAGAACGGGAACATTATGTCAATCGCAAGTTGTGCAAATATCTCACTATGACTTCAAAAGCCTTCAGATGCTTAGTCGCAGTTGCCCCGTCACGGATTGCGCGCAGAATTGTCGTCGGCTGGCTTTTCTCCGGCCTGCCGGTCGGACATGGCACGAACCCAGGGATTCCACAGCCGCAATGTGATGATCCAGGAATACCCATGTCCTGTTCGTGCCTTGAGTGACAAGCCGCGTTGAATATGCATTTCGATGATCGGGATGCGCGGAGATGCATCCGTCTTTTCACGAAGC
>DATEKG010000013.1:0-7672 GCA_035277565.1 Pseudolabrys sp. | reverse complement strand
CTCGAAACCAAAACTAAGCTTGTCGCGTACCTGATCGTGCACAATGCTCGAAACCATGATGCCACCGGGGTCGGCCAGTGCCTCCAAGCGCGCCGCCACGTTGACACCATCACCAAAGATATCGTCGCCGTCGATAATGATATCTCCAACATTGATGCCGATACGTAATTCAATTCGGCCGTTTGCCGGAACTTTAACGTTGCGCTCGATCATTCCGCGCTGAATATCGACTGCGCAACGCACAGCGTCGACAACACTGACGAATTCTACCAGCATGCCGTCGCCTGTCGTCTTAACGATACGGCCCCGGTGTTCGGTAATTTTTGGATCGATCAGCTCTTTGCGATGTGCCTTGAGTTGGCGCAACGTGCCTTCTTCATCGATCCCCATCAGGCGGCTATAACCGGCAATATCGCCTGCCAATATTGCGGCTAGCCTGCGATCGACGCGGTCCTGATCCATTCAAACGCCTCTGGCTGATGTCAAAGTGTAAGAGGAATCCCGACGGGGAACAATGACCGCTCTGGGTCGATTGTGTTGAAAAAGCCTTCAGTTGCGGCGCAGATTGTTCGCTGATTCAGTCGCTGTTCTTAGGGGAAATTCCCAAGCGGATTTAAAAATCGTATTCTTGATCGACTTGTCGTTCGACCCTTTTCCGAAACTCTCCAAGAACAAGCAGACACTCGTTGTATTTCTGAGCGGCGATTGGCATTCCCAACCTGTCACAGTAATAGGCCTGTTCTGCTGCGACTTCTTTTGCCCTCGCGTCTACAATCTGCGCTCGAATACTGGGAATGTTTGGCAGAATAAATACACCAAAATAGATGGCCGTTGCAGCCAGTAAGGCCCAAAGCGCGCTTTCGACTACGTCGTAGGCGCGCACAATAATTTGGCGAAGGTTATTTTTTTTCATTATTTCAATTTTGCGGTTTCGGAACTTGAACAAGCCCACGAAGCTGATCGCGTGTAAGCGCGGTCTTCAATATTTTCATTTTGATCGAATCCGCCATCACTTGATCCAGATTCGAAATTCGGTACGGATTGAGCATTTCCTTTGTATAAAATTCCGACATGCCCTGTTTCGCGATCGCCATCGGGATCTTCGAGTACTGGCTGTAAAGCTGCACCGCATTTGGACTGGAATACATCCACTCTACCGTTTCGGCATAAGCATTGATGAATCGCTTTATAACGTCCCGACTGCTTGCAAGTTTATTGGCATTTGCGACCAGAACTCTCACGGTCTCTGTATTCGCGCCTGGCACCTCCGCGGCGCGCGCGATGATCCTAATTTTCCCGTCAGCCACCTGCTGCAATCCGAACGGTGCGGTGGCATAGCCGATATCAATTTGGCCGGACTCGACCTGCGTGAGGGTTGCCTGCGGCCCACCTGTTCCGGCCAGGCGCGCTTGGATACCGTAAAGTTTCAAGATTTCTTGTGCGAGCACATAAGTTGAGGAGCCGCTGCTTGAATAAGCAATCGTCGTGTTCGCGTTTGCATCTTTGAGCGTCTTCAGGTGCGAATCATTCGGCACATACCAGTAAACATCGGCGGCGCCGGTCGTTACCGCGCCGATAATGCGCACGGGCGCTCCCTTCAAATACGCCGCCATGGCGCTTCCGGTCCCAATGGCGATGCCGACATCGGCCGAACCGCTAATAACGGTCTGCAGCGTTTCACCCGATCCGGCTGAGTAGACAATTTCGAGGTTGATGCCGTGCTTATTAAAAATCCCGGCCTTTTGGCCGAGCTCGGCTGGCGAAGAGTCCCAGTTGCCATGCCCTCCGGCAACGATCTTCAGCGTGTCGGTCGCGGCAGCATGCGATGAGCAGGCTGCAAATGCGATCAAGGCGTTAAACAGCACAACTGTTATTTTCATTCGAGCCTCCAACCAGCTTTCGCTTTACGACCATGCGCCTTGCCGACATAGACGAATACTTCTATTTTTCTTTAGGCCTATAAAGATTTTGAATAGGGAATGTATGGCGGGTGAAATCGAGAAGCTCAGCCGGCGTTTAAAACTGCGCCAGCTGGAAGTTCTCTTGTCGGTCGCTCGCACCGGCAGTATGGCGAAAGCGGCGAAGGAGCTCGCTATCACCCAACCGGTCGTTTCGAAATCGATCGCTGACCTCGAGAAATTGCTCGGAATTCGGCTTTTCGACCGGACTTTGCGAGGTGTCGAACCAACGCGCTATGGACAAGCGCTGATCGAACGCAGTCTGGGCATCTTCAATGATTTGAAAGCCGGCGTTGCTGAACTTGAATTTTTATCCGACTCGCAAACCGGGGATCTACGGATCGGTAGCAGCGAGTCCATCGCCGCCGGAATGTTGGGCGTGGTTGTTGATCGTCTGTCGAGGAAATACCCGCGAGTTACATTTGAAATTGTGCTCGGCGGCGACCTGAGCGAATTGCCGCTTCACGACCTACGCACCCGAAATATCGACCTGATTATCGGTAGGCTACCGAGCGCGGTTCCGGAAGATATTGAAGCCGCCGTATTGTACTTGGAGCAGGCGCACATTGTTGCTGGCCTGAACAATCCCCTTGTTCGGCGTCGTCAGGTTAAACTTCACGAACTAGTTGATGAACTCTGGTGCGGTCCGTCTTTCGCTAACTTCCCCTGGTCGCTAACAGCGGCCGCGTTTCGTGCCGAAGGGCTAGATCCTCCCCGCAATGTGGTCAGAGCCCGCTCAATGCTCATCCGCAACAGCCTTCTCGCGACAGGACGGTTCTTGACGGTTTACCCGCGCACCGTTCTTCATTTTGGTGGCAAACATCTGTCTCTGCGGAAGGTGCCGGTTGAAATTCCGCGAGCTTCCTATCCCGTTGGCGTTATGACACTGAAGAATCGAACGCTTAATCCAATCACATCACCCTTTATCGAGTGTACGCGTGAAGTCGCGGCGTCGCTTTTCGCAAGTTCTAGATAAGAATGCCTGCTTTCAACGGAATCGGTCAAAACCGGACATCGTGAGCGTCGTCGTCGATGGTGGACTGCGGCTCCGGCGTCCGCGAGGACTCGCGCTGCATTACGTTGGATCATACGCGCCGCGGATAGCCGCAACATAGCGTTCAACTGAGCGCCGCAAAATCTCTTTGGCGCCTGAATGGATCACCCGTTCGAAGTGATGGCTGTAGACCCGATCGAACGCGAGCGGCGCCAAAGCTGCATCGACGGCGCGAACACCCTTTTCGGAAAGAGGTATGAAGTTTGGAATGCTGCGCATGAACGCGAAGGACTTTCGATCCAGATTCGCGATGGCCATATCTGCCGAGCAGACAACGCCCTTTCCCCCCGCTCCCGCCGCCCAATGCAACATTGCTCCGCCGGGAAAGTGCCCGCCGCCGCGGATTAGTGTGACACCCTTCATCAGTTCGAATTTTTCGCCCTGCCAGAACTTGATGCAGCCATCCGGCTGCCGCACCCAATTGGCATCATCGGCGTGGAGAAAAACCGGCACGTTCCCGAACGCCCGGCTCCAATCGACAAGTGTCGTGTAGAAGTGCGGATGCGAAATCGCGATGGCGCGCAATCCGCCAAGCCCATTGATGATGGTAACCGTGGCATCATCGATCAGCGAAATACAGTCCCACAGGATGTTACCTTCAGGCGTGCCCAACAGCAGCGCACGCTGGCCGATGGCAAACTTAGGCGTCGTGCCGATGCCGATCAGGCCCGGCTCGTACTGGCGGAATCCATTGTGGTGCGAAATCCGCAACCGCTCCAACGTTGTCCAGGACTGCCCCTCGGGCGGGATGAACTGGCGCTCGTCTTCGCACACCGGGCACCGGGTCGGGGGAGCATCAGTGGGCGGATACTGAGTGCCGCAGGTTGAACAGATGAATGCAGGCATTTGTCTCCCTCGGTCTGTCACACCGATGACCGGTCGACCATAACTGCAATGGCAGCAAGAAAAAAAATACATAATCGGCGCATTAGTATAATCTTCGGTTATGAAGCTGGAAGCACGATTGCGAGCGTTCGCGGCTTTTGCCCGTCAAAGGTCATTCTCGGCGGCCGCCACCGAGCTTCGCGTCAGCCAACCTGCCATCTCGAAGCACATCGCCGAGTTGGAACATATTCTGGGACTGAAGCTCGTCGAGCGGGCAAAGCGCGATGGTGCGCTCACGAAGGCTGGTGATTTCGTTGCGAACCACGTGCTGCGCGCCGAGTCACTTCTCATGCAAGCTGCTCTCGGCGCCGCCCAATTCCGCGAGAACAGCGCGGGTTCAGTAGCGGTGGTGGCATCATCCCTTACTGGCGGGTATCTGCTTCCCGAGATCATTGCCGAGTTTCAGCATTCCCATCCACATGTGCGCGTCGGATTACAAGTCGGCACAGCAGAGCAGGCGGTCGATTTGTTACGGTCGCATCACGCCGAGCTTGGCTTCGTCGCCGGGACCGTAGTGGCACCTGAGATCGAAACTGAACCTCTGTTCGAGTACGACGTCCTGATCGTGGGGAAGCCAGCGCTCGTGCCGCGGCGACCATCGCGAGACAGTCTAGAAAAAATAACCTGGATTTCGAGGGAAGAAGGCTCGGCGACACGAATCTCTTCCGACGCAGGATTAGCGCGGTTGGGCATTGTTCCCCGACAGCGGCTTGAGCTGCCATCAAACGAGGCAGTCGTCCATGCACTGAAGCGAGGTTATGGGATTGCGGCGATTAGCCGTTATGTGGTCGCTGCAGAATTGCGAGCCGGGTCATTGATCGCTATCCGCCTTCGCGGATGGAATGTTCGTAACGTGGTTTCAGTGCTTCGAGTTCGAGACGCGAAATTGACGCCATCTGTGGACCGCTTCCAAGTGTTCGTTCGCGCACGCCTCGCCGAAATGGCTCGTCTCCGGGCGCGCTGATATAGCGGAGCCAAATGTGCCTCGCAAAGTGCCATTAGTCGGCACCTGTACAGGAAGATCGTCCGGCTTCTCGCCTTTCAGGATACGGTCGATGAAGCCGGGCGCTTTCCGAAACTGGTCGACAAAATTAGGCCCGTAAGAGATCAAGCCACCGAAAGCCACGTTCCGCCAGGTCACCTTTGAGGTCGGTCGACAGGTTCGTCGAGCTTGGCGACATCAGACGAGAGCTCAACTTGCTTCTACAGAGAGGGGCTTCCGAGCCTTACCGAGCCTCTTCGGCAACTTTTCTCGCCGCAATTTTGACCGCGTTTACGATCTCTGGATAGGCGGCACAGCGACACAAATTGCCGGAGAGATAGTCCCGGATCTGTTCGTCGCTTGGCTCCGGGTGTTGCCCTATAAGCGCCTTCGTCATCAGCACGAAGCCGGGCGTGCAGAAACCGCACTGAAAGGCGCCAGCTTCGATGAAAGCCTGCTGGACCGGATCAAGTCTTCCGCGTTCGGCCAGGTGTTCGACGGTCACGACATCGGAACCATCGAGAAACGCCGCAAGATAGAGGCAGGCCGAAACCGGCTTGCCGTCCACCAGCACGGTGCAGCAGCCGCAAAGCCCCTGCCCGCAGCTCTCGCGCGCGCCCGTCAGCGCAAATTGGGTTTGCAGCATTTCGACGACATTCTGGTGCGGCTTGACGTCGGCCGTCACCGCCCGGCCGTTCAGTGTGAAGTTGATCGTACGTGCCGCCATGTCAGTCATCTCCGAGCGGCCGGCCGGCTTTGTCGCGCAAGGCGCGCAACACGGCTTCCGCGGTCAGGGGCAATTCGGTCAGACGCACGCCGATTGCATCGTCGATTGCATTGGCGATCGCCGGCGATACGCCGAATGTCCCAAGTTCTCCTACGCCCTTGGCGCCGAACGGTCCGTTGCTCTGGTAAGCCTCGACAGCCTCATTTTCCATGACGGCCGGAACGTCGTGGATGCCGGGAATCTTGTAGTCGGCGAGCGAAGCATTGGTGACCTGCCCGCCATCGATATGCATTTTCTCGAACATCGAAAATCCGATCTGCATCAGCGAAGCCCCGGACAGCTGGGTCTCGACGATCCGCGGATTGATCGGCCGTCCGACGTCGGCGACATTGATCAGCCGCGTCACCTTCACATGGCCGGTTTCGATGTCCACCTCGATTTCGACTCCACTGCCGGCAACCATCCAGAACGGTGTCGCGTTTGTTGTCAGGCCTTGCGCATCCGGCGGAATGTAATCGGGCTTGTATGTGCCGGTGCCGACAATGTTGCCGGCCTGCATGCCGTAGCGTTTGCGGAATAATTCGGCGATCGGTGCGTTGCTGCCTTCCGCTTCGCCGACCTCGCGCCGGAGCGCAGCGATCTTTGCCCGCGCATCCTCGGCCGCAAGCCGCACCGCGTGCCCCATATGGAAGAGGGAACGCGAGCCGAGCGTGCCCATGTCATAGGGCGTAACGTCGGTGTCACGTGGAACGACCCGCACCGTCTCGGCGGGAATATTCAGCACCTCGCCGACCATCTGTGCCATGGCTGTGTCGGAGCCCTGTCCCATGTCGACGGTCCCGCAATAAAGCGTCGTGCTGCCGTCGGCCGATATGTTGACGATGGCCACGGATGTCGTCGGCGAGATCACGGCCTTGAGCGCGATGGCAAGGCCGCGGCCGCGCCGGACCGTACCCTCGCCGCGGTCAAAGGCGGCGTCCCATTTCAGCCGCTCCGCAATACGATCGAGAACCATCTCGATCGCCGCATCTTTCATGATCGTTCCGGTCGCCTGCGGTCGCCCCTCGCGCAGCAGGTTGAGCCTGCGAAAGGCGAGAGCGTCGCGCTTGAGGGCGCGCGCGATCATGTCCGTATGGCTCTCATAGGCCCAGACCAGCTGCGGAATGCCGAAGCCGCGCAACGCGCCGGCCGGCGTGAGATTTGTGTAAAGCGCATAGGAGTCGATGGAGACATTTTCGACGTCGTAAGGACCAGCAGCCGTGAAACCTGATTTCTGCGTGACGCGCGGGCCGATATCCGCATAGGCGCCGCCGTTCCACCAGATTTCGCATTTGCGCGCGACGATACGGCCATTTTTGTCGACACCGCTTTTGATGCGGAATGTGCTTGGATGCTTGGTGATCGTGTAGAACTGCTCTTCCATCGTGAGCGCGACCTTGACCGGCCGCCGCGCCAGCATCGAGAGCGCGACGGCCAGCGCCTCCATTTTGATGTAGAGCTTGCCGCCGTAGCCGCCGCCCAGATACGGCACCTTCACCCGAACGCGATTTTCGGGCCAGCCGAGCAGCCGCGCGATTTCTGTGCGCACGAAAGACGGGCCTTGCGCCGAGGAATGGATCGTCACCCCCTCGTCGCGATAGTCGGCAATCGAGGCGAAAGGTTCGAGCGCGAGGTGCAGGACTTTCTGCGTGCGAAACGTATGTTCAAAAATCTGCTCCGCCGAAGCAAACGCCTTGTCGACATCGCCGCGCCGCAGCCTGAAGTCGAGCGCGATATTTGTCCCCCGGCGCCCTTTCAGATGCTTGAGATCGGCAAACGTGCCGGCGGGCTTGAGTTCTTCATGGACAAGCGTCCTGTTTTCCGCCGCTTCGACTTCGTCAAAAACGGCAGGCAATTCTTCATAGTCGGCAGCAATGCATTGCACCGCCTGTTCGGCGACATGTGGATCGCTGGCAAGCACGACGGCAACCGGCTCACCGACATAATGAACCTTGCCGATGGCGAGGATCGGCTGATCGTGAAAAGCCGGCCCGTAATACGGCTCCGGGATGACCTTGCGAACGTCA
>DATEKG010000012.1:0-4043 GCA_035277565.1 Pseudolabrys sp. | reverse complement strand
GCGAACGCCACGCCGCACCCATGCAGAAACGCGACGCACCGGCCGCGCGCGCCGCGCGCGCTTCGGCGAGCACGGCGCCGACATCCATCAGCTTCCCGGCCTTGACGCCGGTTTCGAACTTCGCGGACTGCGGACAATAGGCGCAATCTTCCGGGCATCCGCCGGTCTTGACCGAAAGCAAAGTGGAAATCTGCACCTCGCAGGGGTCGAAGTTTTGCCGGTGTGCCTGCCCGGCGCGAAATATCAATTCCGTAAACGGAAGCATGAACAGCGCTCGCACTTCCTCGCGCGTCCAGTCATGTCGCGGCAATCCTGAATAAGGGCCGGTTGCGGTATGGTGCGTCAGAGACATGCGCAAAAAGCTCCGAAAAATCGTGCGGAGTTATAGCAAACCCTTTCCCTGTTTACGCCAGTATTCCGTGCGATTGAGGAGCCTCGGCAGCCATGTTAGCTTTGCCGCAGTCGGGTGGGAACAAACGTCATGAGAAAGCTGCTGTTTGCCGCAGTCGCACTGGGGATTTTGACCCCGCCGTCCTTCGCCCAGAAGCGGGACGATGACCCTCTGGTTATCCTGGACAGGGAAAAGAAAGCGCAGGCCGACCAGGTCGACCGCCAATACAAGCGCACCCTGGAGCAAACGCGAAAGGACAGCGCCGCAGCAGCAGCGGCCAACGACCCCTGGGCCAACATGCGGGCGCCCACCGACGGCAAGCGCTAGGCGCGCGGCTTACACTCTTTCAGTGCGATCTGTTCAGCGCCGCGGCAGCGTTGCGGCGCTTGCGACGCTTTGGTTTGGCTCCGGTGTCCGCAGGGATACGGTTGCAATCACTACCAGTGACGGCGCCAGCCCCAATACGGCCGATAGTACGGGCCGCCGTAGTAAACCACGGGAGGCGGAGCGTAGTAGACGGGGCCTTCAACCACGTCAGGTCCTTCGACAACCTGCGGACCTTGCCGGTACGCGGGCGCGGGCGCGGCCGCCGCCGCACGCGGTTGCGGTACCCGGCCGCTCATATCGAGCGCCGTCTGGATGGCAAAGCCTTTCTTGTCCTGCCAGGTGATCTCACACCAGCCTTCGTCACAGCCGCCGGTGTCGACCAGGCTCCCGCCGGGAATCTTGGCAACGATATCGCTGCCGGTCCCCGGCGCCGCGCGCAAGTTAACGGTCGTTGCGACGTAAGCCGGTTTCGCAAGCGCAGAACCGGCGACACAGGCAATGGCAAGTGCGCAAATGCAAGGCGCGACTTTCATGACCCTGACCTCCCGTCCGTTTGCCAATGCCCTTCCGGCAAAGGCCCCGGAACTCTCGGCCGCGAAAAAGGCGGGAAATGGGCGGCTGCGTCACAAGCCGCAAGATAAACGTCGAACCGCGGCCGCTCAGAGCGGCGGCGCGGCTTCTCACGCCGGCTTGTTCCCGTTCCCCGATGCCGTGTGCGACCAGTTGATCGCCTTGTAGTTGAAGCCAAATTCGATCGTGGGCTTGATCACCGCGAAATACGGGGAGATGTCGAAATCGCGCGGACAATAAAGCGAACTGTCGCGGATGTGATAGATCTCGCTTCGCGCCTGCTTGCTTTCAACGCGCTCGACGGCGGGCAGTATCGGGTAGCCGATCGTCTGAAGGGCCTCTGCAATAAGCGCCGAGCAAATCAGTTTTGTCGGATCACCCGAGCCAAGCGCGATCATGCGCCTGCGAAATCGTTGCGGCACTGGAAGCGGCACCAGATAGCGCCCGAGATCGATGATGTTTTTCAGGTCATATTGCAGGCCGATGCGCTCGACGGCGTATTCGCACACGGCCTGCCGATCGTCGGGGGTCAGGCCAACAGGGCGGCAAATCCGTGTGTGGTAGCCAAAATAGGTGGAAAGCGGCACCGAAATGATGCCCGCCTCCAGGTTCGATTCGACCAGGTCGCAAGCTTCGCCGCCCGCAGCTTTCTGACCGTCGACCGCTCCGACAAAGAGAGCGGCATGCGACCAGGTCGACTGCGTCAGATACTTGATCACACCGGCAATATGGGTGCGGCCTTCGATCAGCAGGATATCGCCCGGCCTGATCGTGGCCTTGAGCGCAACAGGATCGGTGGGCGTAAACGGCTCGTAACCGGATGCGGGCCTCTGCAGGTAAGCGGCAATGTGCCTGCCTACGCGGTCAAGCATCCAGGTCATGGGAACAGGTCATGGCAACAGGTCATGGGTGAAAATCCTCGTCCATCAACTATCCAACACCAAACCGAACAATATCATCCGGGGACGGCAACAGTGGAGAACGACAGCCACCAGGAATTGATGGCCGGGGCATGGGATATGGGCATGGGACATGGACATGGGACATGGGACATGGGACATGGACATGAGACATGGACATGAGACATGGGCATGCCCCAGCACGCCGTCCTTGCGGCGGCGATACCCGGCCATCTGTCGTTTACGTCTTCCGGGGCGGGCGCGGCGGCTTATTCCGCGGCCTGCTGCCGTCCTTCAACCGCCTCGACGCGCGCCGCGCAGAACTTGAACTCGGGAATCTTCCCGAACGGGTCAAGCGCAGGGTTGGTGAGCTTGTTCGCTGCAGCCTCGAAGAAGGCGAAGGGGATGAATACCACCCCGTCCGGAATGGCGTCGTCCTGGCGTGAATTGAGTTCGACCGTGCCGCGCCTGGTCGAAACGCGGACCATGTCGCCCGGCTTGATGCCAAGCCTGGCGATCGTGCCGCGCGACACCGCCGCGGTCGCCGCCGGTTCGAGGGCGTCAAGGACGCTGGCCCGCCGCGTCATCGCGCCGGTATGCCAATGCTCGAGCTGGCGGCCGGTCGTGAGAACGAACGGATATTCGTGGTCCGGCATCTCGTCGGGCGGCTGCAGCTTGGCGGCCACCAGTTTTCCGAACCCGCCGGGACGCGGGAAGCCCTTGTCGAACACCACGTCCCTGCCCGGCTTGTCGATGGCGTCGGCCGGGTAGGTCACCGCGCTTTCGCGTTCAATGCGCTCCCATGGAATGTTGTCGAGCGAGGGCATCAGCGACGCCATCTCTGCATAGATATCGCTCGGATGCCGGTAGTTCCATTTCATGCCGATGCGATTGCCGATTTCCTGCGTGATCCACCAGTCGGCCCTGGCATCGCCCGGCAGCGGCAGGGCCTGGCGCCCCATCTGCACCTGACGGTTGGTGTTGGTGACGGTGCCGTCCTTTTCCGGCCATGCGGACGCGGGCAGGATCACGTCGGCATAGACAGCCGTCTCGGTGAGGAAGAGGTCCTGCACCACGAGATGCTCGAGATGGGCGAGCGCCTGCCGCGCGTGATTCAGGTCGGGATCGGACATCGCCGGATTTTCACCGAGGATGTACATGCCCTTGATCACGTCGTCGTGGACCGCGTTCATGATCTCGACCACGGTCAGGCCCTTTTTCGGATCGAGTTTCGTGTCCCAGGCGTTTTCGACCCGGGTACGGGCATCGACGTCCTCGACCGAGATATAGTCGGGGAAGAACATCGGGATGAGTCCGGCGTCGGACGCGCCCTGAACGTTGTTCTGGCCGCGCAGCGGATGCAGGCCGGTCCCCGGGCGGCCGATCTGCCCGGTAATCAGCGAGAGCGCGATGAGGCAGCGGGCATTGTCCGTACCGTGCGTATGCTGCGAGACGCCCATGCCCCAGAAGATGATGGCCGAGTGCGCACGCGCATAGGTGCGCGCAACCTCGCGCAGCGTGTCAGCGGAAATGCCGCAGATCGGCTCCATTTCCTCCGGCGTAAAGTCCTTGATGCTTTCCGCGAAGGGCCCGAAGCCTTCGACATAGGTCTGGATGTATTGCTGGTCATACAGCTTTTCAGTCACAATGACGTTGAGCATGGCGTTGAGCATCGCCACGTCGGCGCCGTTCCTGAACTGCATCATCTTCCAGGCGTGACGCTTGAGCGCCTGGCCGCGCGGATCCATCACGATCAGCTTCGCGCCGCGCTTGGCGGCCTGCTTGAAGAAGGTCGCGGCCACCGGATGATTCTCGGTCGGGTTCGCACCGATGACGATGATCACGTCCGAATTCTT
>DATEKG010000011.1:0-4194 GCA_035277565.1 Pseudolabrys sp. | reverse complement strand
CTGGCGACCGTCATGAATTGCCTGGTGCTGGAGGCGGCGATCGAACGCGCGGGCTGCGAGGCGCGTACGCTGTCGGCACTTGCCATGACCGCCGTCTGCGAGACCTACAATCGCAAGCGCGCAATGAAGAATCTCGGCAAGGGGCGTGTCGTGTTGCTTGCGGCCGGAACCGGCAATCCGTATTTCACGACCGATACGACCGCCGTGCTGCGGGCGGCGGAACTCGAGGCACAAGCTGTGCTCAAGGCTACCAATGTGGACGGCGTCTACACCGCCGATCCGAAGAAGGACCCGAAGGCAAAGCGGTACGACAGGCTCACTCACCAGGAGGCGCTCGAAAGGGACCTCAGGGTGATGGACGGCGCCGCCTTCGCGCTTGCCCGTGAAAACCGAATGCCTATCATTGTGTTTTCAGTCGCGGAAAGGTCCGCAATTGAATCGGTATTGCGCGGCAAGGGGCGGGCGACCGTTGTCGGCTAGTTGCGGATTACTGATGCGAGTTCTTGCTCGCTGCTCTTGAGACGAAGGAGGCAGGTCGGGGGAATCGCAATGACGAACACGACACACGACATTAACGAAATCAAACGGCGCATGCAGGGCGCGGCTGCCGTCCTCAAGACTGAGTTGTCCGGTTTGCGGACCGGCCGCGCCTCCGCGCATCTCCTGGATCCGGTCATGGTTGAGGCGTATGGCTCGCAAATGCCGCTCAATCAGGTCGCGACCGTCAGCGTGCCGGAACCGCGGCTGATTTCGGTGAATGTGTGGGATCGTTCGCTTGTTCATCCCGTCGAGAAGGCGATCGTCAATTCAAATCTGGGGCTTTCGCCGGCGACCGAAGGACAAACGATCCGCTTGCGTATCCCCGAGCTCAATGAAGAGCGGCGCAAGGAGCTCGTGAAGGTTGCACATAAATATGCCGAAACGGCGCGAGTCGCCGTACGCCATGTGCGCCGCGATGCGATGGACGTCATCAAAAAGCTTGAGAAAGATCACAAGATCAGCAAGGACGATCACGACCGTTTTTCCGGCGATATCCAGAAAGCGACCGATGCCGGGATTGCGGAAATCGATCAGCTGCTCGCCGCCAAGGAAAAGGAGATCCTCACCGTCTGAGGTCGTTCGCATGCCCGAGGCAGAAAGCGGACATGACGTGACGGCGGCATTCGATATGCCGCGGCACGTCGCTATCATCATGGACGGCAATGGCCGATGGGCGGCGACGCGCGGTCTTCCGCGCGCAGAGGGGCACCGGCGCGGGGTCGAGGCGTTGCGCCGGACCGTGCGAGCTGCCGGTGAGATGGGAATCAAAATTCTCACCATCTTCTCGTTCAGCGCGGAAAACTGGTCGCGGCCGGCGAGCGAAATCGGCGAACTCATGGGTTTGCTGCGCCGCTTTGTGCGTAATGATCTTGCCGAGCTTCACCAGAGCAATGTTCGTGTGCGCGTGATCGGTGAGCGGGCCGGTCTTGATCCGGACATCGGCCGTCTGCTGATTGAGGCTGAGGACCTCACAAGGAATAACGACGGTCTGACCCTGGTCGTTGCGTTCAACTACGGCGCGCGCCAGGAAATAGTGCGCGCGGCGCGGCGGATCGCCGAAGCGGTGAAAGAGGGGCGCGCAGATATAGCCGGTATCGACATGGAATACTTCGGCGGCTGTCTCGACGCGCCTGATATTCCCGACCCGGACCTTATCATTCGCACCAGCGGTGAGCAGCGTCTTTCCAATTTCCTGCTTTGGCAGGCGGCTTATAGCGAGCTCGTTTTCGTGCCGACCTACTGGCCGGATTTCGATCGAGCCTCGCTTGAATCCGCCATTCATGAATATCAGCAGCGCGAACGGCGGTTTGGCGGGCTGGTCGCCAAAACCGGATCCTGAACCCTGTGACCGGCGTTGACCCAATCTCACGCGCCGGAAAGGCCGGTGTCGGCATGCCCGCGAGCAATCTGGCGCTTCGCGTTCTTTCCGCCGCTGTGTTGGCGCCTGTGGCGCTGTTCGCGGCCTATATCGGCGCTTGGCCGTTTGCGTTGTTCTGGGGCGCGGCGGCGATCGCGGTGCTCTGGGAATGGATCGCTCTGGTGGCGGGACCGAGTTATCGTTGGATGTTTTTGACCTGCAGCGGCGCGATCGCGGTAGCCGATTTTCTTGCATGGCTCGGCCGGCCGGTCGTCGCAATACTGATACTTGGTCTTGGCGCGCTCGCGGCCGGCATATTCGCGCCGGGCGACAAGCGCGGATGGGTGACGGCGGGCGTCGGCTATTCCGGCGCCATGATGCTTGCACCCGTGTTCCTGCGCGGCGACAAGACATACGGATTTGCGGCGATCGTGCTCTTGTTTGCGATTGTGTGGACGACGGATGTGCTGGCCTATTTTGCCGGCCGCGCCATTGGCGGCCCCAAATTGCTGCCGGCCGTGAGTCCGAAAAAAACATGGTCGGGCGCCGTGGCGGGCACCATCGGATCGATCATTGTTGCACTCGCCGTTGCTGCGCAGTTCGGCCTCACGAACAGGCCTGCGATCGCGATCATCGCATTGCTGCTTTCGGTTCTTTCCCAGTTCGGCGACCTGTTCGAATCCTGGGTAAAGCGGCAGTTCGATGCCAAGGATGCAAGCCGGTTCATTCCCGGGCATGGCGGTGTCATGGACCGGCTCGACGGGTTCTGGGCGGCGGCCGTCGCAGGATGCGCCATCGGACTCCTGCGGGGCGGTTACGGCGCCCCCGCTCACGGATTGCTGGTATGGTAAAGCCATGACCGCAGTCGACATCATCGAGTCCAGAACGAGGCATGCTGCGGATGTGCGCAGCATAACAATTCTTGGCGCGACCGGCTCTATTGGAGCCAGCACCGTCGACCTGCTCAGGCGGGAACCGGAACGCTATCGTGTCGAGTCGATCAGCGCGCGACGCAATGCCGCCGCGCTCGGAAGGATCGCACGCGAAGTCGGTGCGCGGCACGCTGTCGTTGCCGATCCGTCAGCGTATCGCGACCTCAAGGAAGCATTGTCGGGCTCGGAAGTCGAAGCGGCCGCGGGCGAGGACGCGCTGATGGAAGCGGCGCAGCGTCCGGCCGATTGGGTGATGGCGGCGATCAGCGGATCGGTCGGGCTCAAGCCGACCCTCGCGGCGATCGAGCGAGGGGCAACCGTTGCGCTCGCAAACAAGGAATGTCTGGTCTGCGCCGGCAGTCTTTTCATGCGGCGGGCGTCGATTACGGGCGCGACCGTGCTGCCGGTCGACTCCGAGCACAACGCCGTCTTTCAGGCCTTGGGTGCGGGCAATCGCGCGGACGTGAGGCGTGCAATCCTCACTGCGTCGGGCGGTCCATTCCGGACCTGGACGAAAGAGGCGATAAACGCGGCAACTCCCGAGCAGGCCTTGCGTCACCCGAACTGGTCGATGGGCCCGAAGGTGACCGTCGATTCCGCTACGCTGATGAACAAGGGCCTCGAAATCATCGAAGCGCACCACCTGTTTTCACTCAAGTCGTCGGAAATTGACGTGCTCGTGCATCCGCAATCGGTCGTGCACGGACTCGTCGAATTCACGGATGGTTCTGTCGTTGCTCAGTTGGGTTCGCCCGACATGCGGATTCCCATCGCCCACTGCCTCGCCTGGCCGAGACGGATCGACGGTCCGGCGGCGCGGCTCGACCTCGCGGCGCTGAAGCAACTGACCTTTGAAACGCCGGATCTTGACCGGTTTCCGGCTTTGGCCCTGGCACGGCGTGCGCTGGAAACGGGCGGAGCGGCGCCCACTGTGCTTAATGCGGCAGATGAAGTTGCTGTCGGCGAGTTTATTGCCGGGCGGATCAGCTTTCCGGCCATCGTGGCGCTCGTGGAGGCAACGCTGGAGCGGGCGGCAAGGCGGGATTTACTGGCAGAACCGGCCGGAATCGATGCAGCTTTGGCTATTGACCATATTGCAAGAAGCCTCGCCCGGGACCTCTTGCCCGAAATTGCCGTAAAGGCATCTTAGGCCTTTCTTGCGGGCAATATGCCCTGAACGGGGCAGGACGAGGTGTCGAATGGGAAGTGAAATAATGGGAGGATTGAGCGCATTTGGAGGCGGCGTAGTCGGCTACGTCGTGCCCTTCCTCTTTGTCCTGACCATAGTCGTGTTCTTCCATGAACTTGGTCATTTCCTGATCGCCCGTGTCTGCGGCATCAGGGTACTGGTTTTTTCAATCGGAT
>DATEKG010000010.1:0-8297 GCA_035277565.1 Pseudolabrys sp. | reverse complement strand
CGCCAATTCCGAGCGCACGATGGCACGGAACGCGTCGATCGGCGTCAACCCTTTTGGCGTTTCGACGTGCCAGAATGTCCAGCCGTTGCACGCCTCGAGGCCTTGAGCGAGCGCGCCGATTCTATGGATCGAGCCGACCGTGCCGTCGAGTGATACGGCACCGTCGGCGCGGACCAGGGCCTTGTGACGTTTCTTTGCGTCCACCAGCCGTGCGCCGGGGCTGACCAATCCGCGCTCGATGAGTGCAGAAAATGGAACGCGCGGCGCTTCGCGCGCGGTGACAAAGGGCGCAATCGTCGGCGCCTCCAGCGGCTTGGTCCCGGCGACACGTTGTTCGGCCGCCTTTGCATATTTCGCATCCTGCTCGCAGCCGATGAAGCGCCGGCCCAGACGCTTGGCAACGGCACCGGTCGTGCCCGTGCCACAGAAAGGGTCGAGGACGAGGTCGTCGGGACGCGAGCTGGAGAGGATGACGCGCGCAAGCAACGCCTCCGGCTTTTGCGTCGGATGAAGCTTCTTGCCGTTCCGGCCCTTCAGCCGTTCCTCTCCTGTGCAGAGAGGCAAGGTCCAGTCGGAACGAACCTGAATGTCCTCGTTGCCTGCCTTGAGCACTTCATAGTTGAAAGTGTAACCGCGTGCGTCGGGATCGCGCGACGCCCAGATCAGCGTCTCGTGCGCATTGGTGAAGCGCCGGCCGCGGAAGTTCGGCATCGGGTTCGATTTGCGCCAGATGACATCGTTGAGGATCCAAAATCCGAGATCCTGCATGACGGAGCCGACACGGAAGATGTTGTGGTAGGAGCCGATGACCCAGATGGTCGCGGCGGGCTTCATCACACGGCGGCATGCGATGAGCCACGCCCTGGTGAATTCGTCATATGCGGAGAAGCTCGCGAACTTGTCCCATGCATCATCGACAGCGTCGACGTGTGAATCGTCAGGGCGCTTGAGATCACTGGCAAGCTGCAGATTGTAAGGCGGATCGGCGAAGACGAGATCGACCGAGGCGGCCGGCAATTTCGACATCCCGGCGATGCAGTCGCCGACAAGGATGCGGTGCGGTTGCAGACTCTCGGAAACTCCACGGGGCGCCCTTTGGGGCGCCCCGCGACGCGACACAACCATGACTCAGGACTCTGACTCAGGTGACGCGGTCGGCGACGCGGGACCTACAACCGACAGACCCGCATCTTGAGCGCCCAAGGTAAAAAAGCGGTTTATGATCGCACCTCGTAACTGGGCAAAATCTGCCTATTTAACGTGGGCTTATGGACTGTGACGACAACCATGCAATATGCGCGCTTGAGTTGGACGTGTGCGTCAAGTTCGGCGATGATCGAGCGGAACTGTCTTGGAGGAGTGCGCGATGCGTTGGGATGATTTTCGCCGCAGCGACAATGTTGAAGATGATCGCGGTGCCGGCGGCGGTTTCGGCGGCGGTGGTGTGGGCATTCCTGTTGGAGGTGGCGGTATCGGCATTGGGACAGTGATCGTGCTCGGTCTGATCGGATGGGCACTTGGGATCGATCCGAGCGTCCTGATCGGCGGCGCGGAGCTCGTGAACAGCGGAAGACATTACCAGCAGCCCTATCAGCCAGGCCCGCGCAGTACCGGGGCACCGAAGGATCAGATGGGCGATTTCGTTGCCGCCGTGCTTGGCAATACCGAGGATACCTGGAGTGATATTTTTCAGGCTGGCGGACAAAAATACACAGTGCCGCGGCTGCGCCTGTATTCAGGTGCGGAGCAGGGCGGATGCGGATTCGCGCAGGCGGCGATGGGCCCCTTCTATTGTCCGAACGACCGGCGTATTTATCTCGACACCTCCTTTTTCCGAGACATGCGCGTGCGTTTCCGCGGATGTGACGGCAAGGCTTGCGAATTCGCAGAGGCCTATGTGATTGCGCACGAAGTGGGACATCACGTGCAGAATCTGCTCGGGATTCTGCCGAAGGCGCAATCGGCCCAGCGCGCGGCCGGAAGCAAGGGCGACGCTAATCGGATCCAGGTGCGCGTCGAACTGCAGGCCGACTGTCTGGCCGGGGTGTGGGCCAATCATTCCAACCAGCGCTGGAAATCGCTCGAACCCGGCGATGTGGAGGCGGCATTGCAAACCGCGGCCGCAATCGGCGATGACCGTCTGCAGCGGCAAGCGCAGGGCTATGTGGTCCCCGACGCATTCACGCACGGCACATCGGAGCAGCGGCAACGCTGGTTCACGACCGGTTTGAAAGACGGCAAGGTGTCATCCTGCAATACGTTCGCCGCGAGCTCGCTCTAGGAAAGTTGCAATGGCCGGAATCGATGAAAGCCGACAATTCGTCCCGCTGAAGATCGCGGTGCTCACCATTTCCGATACGCGCGAAGTCGCCGACGACAAATCAGGTGCCACTCTGATCGAACGCATTCGCGCCGCCGGTCACGTCGTCGTCGAACGCTCGATCGTCAAAGACGAGGTGAAGGCGATACGGCAGCGCGTGAAGGCGTGGATCGCCGACAAATTCATCGATGTCGTGATTACCACCGGCGGCACCGGCTTCACCGGCCGCGATGTGACGCCGGAGGCGATCGAGCCGCTATTCGAAAAGAAAATGGATGGGTTCGCGACGATGTTCCTGCTGGTGAGCGAAAGAAAAATCGGCACGTCGGCGGTCCAGACACGCGCCACTGCTGGTGTCGCGAATGCCACTTATATTTTCTGCCTGCCCGGCTCGCCCGGCGCGTGCAAGGATGCCTGGGACGAGATTCTTGTTCACCAGCTGGACTATCGCTATCGCCCTTGCAACTTCGTCGAAATATTGCCGCGGCTCGACGAGCACATGCGCCGGCCGAAGGCAAAGGGTGCAATCGCCTGATCTGGCAATACCGGTAGCCTCACAAATCAAGGTCCCAGAATTCGGCGACCACGTCCTTGCCCCAGCTGAGACGCGGTTCGCTCGACGTCAGCCTGAACCCGGCTTTTTGGTAAGCGTGGCGAGCGGCACTGAGCACGCTGTGGGTCCACAGCGTTATTTTCCTGTAGCCGCTCGCGCGTGCGAAATTCACGCACTCATTGATGAGGCGGTTGCCCAGGCCCAGCCCGCGGGCCTTTGGATCCACCAGCAACAGCCGCACACGCGCGACTCCAGGCTGCTTGTCCTTGACAACCATAACGCAGCCGGCACGCTCGCCATCGACTTCTGCGATCCAGCACCGTTCCATCTTTGGATCGAATTTATTGACGAAATCGGCGACGATCTGCGCGCAAAGGCCTTCGAACGGATCGGCCCAGCCATATTCATTTAAATAGATTTCGGCATGCCGTGAAACGATCCATCCGAAATCGCCGGCCCGCGGATCGCGTAGTTTGCAGTCGCGTTTTGTATTGGTCGCGCCTGCAAGCAGGGTCTCGATCGAGTCCATTGCCGAAACAATCTTCACTTGTTGCGCCGCGTCGAGTTTGTCGAGCATTGCTGCAGCGTGGCGCTGCGAGCGCTCTTCCATCGGCGCGAACAACTTGCGTCCGCGTGCCGTCAGCGCCAGGTGACTTTGCCTTGCGTCTTGCGGCGAGGTTTTCCGGCTGATGAGGCCGCGCTTTTCGAAATTGCGCAGGAGCCGGCTGAGATAGCCGGCGTCGAGATCAAGAGTGCACGCGACGTCGGTTGCGGTCACTGCATTGCCGTGTGCAAGCTCGTAGAGAACCCGCATCTCGCCGAGCGAGTAGGGTGTGTCGAGATAGGTCTTGCGCAGGACGCCGATTTGCCGCGTGTAGAAGCGGTTGAAACGGCGCACCGCCGCGATTGTGTGCGCGCTCGCCATGATGCGCGGAGTGTCGAAGGAATAGTTGACAAAGTCAAGTATCCTCCTCCCGGGCGACGACGGCGACCGAAACCGGGAGCATCGCCGTCCGCCGTCTCCCGAGGCGGCGAAGCAAGACAAGCTCGGCGCCTTCATCCGGCGAATGGCCGCCGAGTGCCTTGTAGAAAGGCCGGGAAATCAGCAGCCCTTGTTCGGGGCGCAGGGCCGCGCCGCCAATCGCGGCACGCGCCATTGCCAGGACCTCGGCGAGGCCAGGGCGGAAGCGGTCAGCCGTCATGACAGGACCGAAAACGGCCGCGCAACCACGGTCGGCGTTCAAAGCGTTGACCTGTACGAAGTGGTCGACAGCTGCGACCCAGCCGGGTTGCGGAACCACGCCGGCCCGCAAGAACAGCAGCCAGGGGCTCCTGGTCGCTTCCGCGGCGGTCTTTAGACGTGCTCCGAGGGGTTCGCCTGAGCTGATGTAGCGGCAGCCGGCTATATCTGCGACCTCGGCCGTCGCATCCGTCGAGCCGGCATCGGCAATCACGACCTCCGCCAGAAGTCCGCTCGCCGAGGCGGGCACAAGGGCCGAGAGTGTCGGCACAAGCGACCGCTCCGATTCTTTCGTCGAAATGACTGCACTCAGCATGGAACCTCAGCCGAAAGATACCGTTGCCACCATATCATGTGGGGGGTCTGGAGGCGGCCCACGATATCGGGCCTTTTAGTTGCTCTGCAGCAACCCTTGAAGTTTGTTCTTGTTATGTTCACATCTGCCCGATAAGGTGAGGCCATGGCTCGATCAAACGCAGCCCAGAAGCGACCGCCGGTGAAGGAGCTGCCCTCCGCACCGGCGGGCCGCTATGACGGTGTCAGCGAGCTGCTCGGCGTCGTGGTCGAGCATGAACGCAGGAGAGGGCGTGGTGCGCAGAGCAATGCGTCCGGCCGCTATGAGCCGCTTGCGCGAGTGGCGTTCGATGATGGCTGGCGGACGCTCGACGAACTGCCGCCTTTCAAGACGACCGTCACCATCGACTCGACACGCAAGATCATCACGCGAAACGAGTCCCCCGATATCGGCTTTGATCGCTCAATCAATCCCTACCGGGGTTGCGAGCACGGCTGCATCTACTGCTTTGCGAGGCCGACACACGCATATCTCGGGCTTTCGCCCGGGCTCGATTTTGAATCAAAGCTCCTGGTGAAGCCGGAGGCGGCCAATCTCCTCGAAAAGGAGCTGTCTTCATCCGGATACGAACCGAAAGTGATCGCGATCGGTACCAACACGGACCCCTATCAACCGATCGAACGCCGCTACAAGGTGATGCGCCGGATTCTCGAAGTGCTGGATCGGGCTGGGCATCCGGTCGGTATTGTCACCAAATCGGCACTGGTCCTCCGCGATCTCGATATCCTCGCTCGGATGGCCGAGCGCAATCTCGCCAAGGTCGCACTCTCGGTAACAACGCTGGACGCAACCCTCGCCCGCAAAATGGAGCCACGAGCAGCGACCCCGATGCGGCGGCTCGAAACTTTGCGCCGGCTGAGCCAGGCAGGTGTGCCGACAACAGTGATGGTCGCGCCGGTAATCCCCGCGCTCAACGATATGGAAATCGAACGTATCCTGGAGGCCGCGCGCACTGCCGGCGTCAAGGAAGCCGGTTACGTGCTCTTGCGATTGCCACTCGAGGTGCGCGACCTTTTCGTCGAATGGTTGAAGACGAACTACCCCGATCGTGAACGCCATGTTTTCAAGTTGATCCGCGATATGCGGGGCGGGAGAGACTACGATTCGGCCTGGGGGACGAGAATGAAGGGAACAGGTCCCTATGCCTGGATGATCGGGCGGCGCTTCGAAATGGCCTGTGAGAAGCTGGGCGTGAACCTGTCGCGGACGCAACTCACCACCGGGCATTTCAGGCCGCCAAAACCGGCGACCGAACAGCTGAATTTGTTCTAGGCGCGGCCCACGTTTTCTCGGATTTCCACACGTCTTTTTTCCGATTCCACATTGACTTGACGGACTTGCGCGGCATTGTCTGCTTCGCATGGCCCCGGAGCTCAAATCGAAGACGAAGGCAAAGACGCCAGCGAGACTGCCGCTGAATGAGCCAATTCTGCGGCCGACGTTCCGCCGCGAGAAACGCGCCATCAGCAAAGGTATTTATCCGATTGCCGGCTGCGATGAGGCGGGCCGCGGGCCGCTGGCCGGACCAGTGGTCGCGGCCGCTGTGGTGCTGGATCCGCAGCGGATCCCGCGCGGCCTCAATGATTCAAAGAAGCTTGACGCAGAGACGCGTGAAAAGCTCTACGAAAAAATTTGTGCGACCGCACAAGTGGCAGTCGCATTCGGCGCGGTGGAGCGCATTGATCGCGACAATATCCTGCGTGCTTCACTTTGGGCGCTTGCGCGCGCTGTCAAAGCGCTGCCGGTCCGCCCGAAGCTCGTCTTCGTCGACGGCAATCAGAAGATTGACTGCGGTTGCGACTGCGAGGCGGTCGTGTCCGGCGACGCGCTCGTGCTTTCCGTCGCCGCAGCGTCGATCGTTGCAAAAGTGACGCGCGACCGCCTGATGATGAGGCTGGGGCTTGCGCACCCCGGATACGGTTTTGAACGGCACATGGGCTACAGCGTGCCAGAGCATTTTGCTGCGCTGGCCAGGCTCGGTCCGACCATTCACCACAGGAAGTCCTTCGCCCCGGTTGCCGCCAAACTTGCGGCCCTCGGTGGCGTCGCCGACGATGCCGTCTCCGACTTGTTGCCTCTTTAGCCGGCCTTCTCTATTCCTGCGCACAACATTTCTGCATGGTCTCGGCCGAGACGGGGACAGGACCGGATTTAGGATAAGATCATGCGTGATAACTGAGCTCTTCGTCCCCTTTTTCACCCACCCGGGCCAATGCATTACGTCTCCCTGCTCATTGAATTCCTGCGTGGGCGTCCGCGGGTGGTGTTCTGGACGATTGCACTTGCGCAGGCCGTGCTTTGGACCCTCATTCCGGCGTTGTTCTACAGCGCGCCGCCGGGCGAGGCGCCAATGCTACTGGCGATCGGGCATGAGTTCATGCTCGGCAGTTATCTTGGCCCGCCGCTGGCGTTCTGGCTCGGCGAAATTGCCTTCCGCCTGGGAGGCGTTTTCGGGCTCTATGCCTTTGCCCAAGCCTGCATCGTTCTGACCTATTGGGGTGTATTCACGCTCGGCCGCGCCATCGTCGGGACGCGTCATGCGGTGCTTGCCGTTTTGCTGATGGTCGGCATCGCGGCCTTCACGGTCCCGAGCCCCGACTTTGGACCGGCAATACTTGCGGCGCCACTTTGGTCTCTTGCAGTTCTTTTCTACTGGCGCGCGGTCGGAGAGAGGCGGCGCGGATATTGGTTTCTTCTCGCGCTTGTCGTCGGCCTCCTGATGTTGGCGAGCTATGTCGGACTGATCCTGTTTGCCATCATCGTCTTTTTCACTCCGACAACGCCACGAGGGCGTGCCGCCGCTTTGCATCCAGAGCCATGGATCGCGCTTCTGCTCCTTTGTATCGTCGTATTTCCACATGCGCTCTGGCTGATTGGAAATCGGTCACTCGTCATGGAAGGGATCAGCGAAAGCGCAACCGCCGGCGGACGTCTCTCGCCGGGCATGTGGCTGTTTTTTGTGCTGGTATTCACTCATCTTGGCCTTGCGCTGCTCGTCACCCTGGCAAGCGGGTGGCCTCGTCACCCGCGCGAGCGCGCGCCGGAAATTGAACGCAATCCGGTTGAGCCGTTGGCCCGGATTTTTGTCTATGTCTTTGCGCTTGCGCCCGCGGCCATAGCAATCGTGGTGACCTTCGCGATCCGGCAGTTGGGGCCACTCGATCGGATCGCGCCTCTTGTCGTTCTGTCAGGCCTTGCCGTCGTGGTCGCGGCGGGAGACAAGATTCTACTGTACCGCGAGAGGCTGGTTTCGTCGGCCTGGGCCGGCTTGCTGATTGCGCCGCCGATTCTGGTTGCGGTTGCGACTGTGGTCTTGCCCTGGATCGTTGGCATCGAATTGAGAATTACGCAGCCTGCCAATGCCGAAGGCCAGTTCTACGGCGATATTTTTCAACGCCGAACCGGAAAGCCGCTGGCTTATGTGACAGGTGACCCGCGCATTGCTCCGCTGATCGCGCTCGCCGCTCCGAGCCGGCCGCATGTCTATTTCGCCTGGGCGCCGCAGCGCAGCCCGTGGACGAGCCCGGCCGACTTCCGGACCCATGGGGGCATACTGGTTTGGCCCGCTGCCGATAACAGCGGCACCCCGCCTGCAACGCTAAAGGCACAATTTCCGGATCTGGTGCCTGAAGTACCACGGTCATTTCCGCGGACGGTTCAGGGTGTATTGCCGCTTATCAGGCTCGGTTGGTCGATGGTGCGTCCGCCGGCACCTTAATGGTAGGTTTCGCCCTCGTGCACCTTGCCGCGAAACAGCCAGTAGATGAATCCGATATAGCCAAAGATGATCGGCAATAAAAACAACGTGCCGAGCAGCATGAAGATCTGA
>DATEKG010000009.1:0-5747 GCA_035277565.1 Pseudolabrys sp. | reverse complement strand
TAATGGTCACGGGTTGATGACCGGGGACGCGAGCGACGGCGGAGCCTAGCGACATGGTACGGAGTCGGCCATTCTCTCGCCATTGGTACTCCCACAATGCGGAGCCGCCGCGCACAACGAGATAAAGCGAGTCGTTGAAATTGTAGCGGCCGGGTCCGGCTTCTACGGCACGGGCGACGCTCTTAAAGGATTTGCCACCACGCATGAGTGAAATCTCCGGTACAGGGAACGGTGTGCGTTTTCGGATCACTTGCGCGGTGCATTTTCGACCGATGCACCGCTCTAAACGTCACTGTACCTCTCCCTGTATTTTTTTAAAAATGATACGGTCAAAAACGGTTAAAGACGACTGAAAACGGCGGGGGTTGAACGGTAGATAAGCTATTGAAACACAGTCAATTTACACGATTAAGAATTCAAACGACTGAAAACGGCAGAAAATGCACTGGCGTCGCTTTCAACCGCTCAGCCACCTCTCCGGAGCCCGAAACGGGCCACAAAACAGGCCCGAATGGACGGCCGCTATGTAGCCGGGCATCCCAAGACAGACAAGGGTGGCGCGGCGTATATTGCGTTACCTGTGGCGGAGGCGAGCCGGCATAGCGGCGAGGCAATGCGGAACGTGCTGAGCATGGAGAATCTGCGGAGGGAATTGCCCGGACTTGCCATGACCGTAGCGCTGGTCGGCGCGCTGACCGCCGTCCTGTTTTTCCTTGTCTGGCAGGTCGGCCTCGAGCACGGTTCCGTCGTCTACCTCATCCCGGTTGTCATCGCGGCGACGCGGTGGGGGATCGTCCCCGCCATCGCCGCCGCCGTCTGCGGTGTGGCCGCATCCGCCTTCTTCTTCTATCCGCCGCTTTACACCTTCCGGATCACCAATCCGCAGGAAGTCATCAATCTCATTCTCTTTATCTTCGTGGCGGTGGTGGTGAGCCAGCTGGCCGGGCGCCTGAAGTGGCAGCTTGAAATGGCCCGTCAGCGCGAGATCGACCTGCGCGATCTTTACGCATTTTCCCGGCGGCTCGCGGTCGCCTTTGACGTCTCCGACATTCACGCCGCCATCGAGGATCATCTCGCCAGCATCATGCAGCGGAAGGTGGTCCTGTTTGCGAGCGGGCGCGAGGCGTCGAAAAGCAGCGGCCGCCGCGCCGGCATCACGATCCCCGATCGCGTTCTGGCCGAAGTGGTCGAGATCGCGTCCGGACACGGCGATACCGCCGGCGGCGCGATCGTGACGGCCGAAAGCGGCGAGATCTGGCTGGTCCGCGCCGTGTCGCCGAAGAGCCTGGAGTTCGGTGTCATTGCGATCAATCTCGGCCACGAGTCAAACGAGCGCACCGACGAACTGCGTATCCGCGTCGATGCCGTGCTGTCCGATGCCACGGCGACGCTCGAACGGCTCGGCGTTGCGCACGCGATCAGCGAAGCGCGCATGCGCTCGCAGACAGACCAGCTGCGCGATGCGTTGATCGGCTCGGTGAGCCATGAACTGCGTACGCCGCTGGCATCTATCCTCGGCGCCGCCACGGTCCTCAGCGCCGCACCGGCTCTCCGCCAGGAAAAGAAGCTCACCGCCCTCGTGCACGACGTACGCGACGAAGCGGAGCGGCTCAACAACGACATCCAGAATCTGCTCGATGCGACGCGCATCAGCAGCGACGGCGTGAAGCCGCATGCGGAATGGGCCGATCCGTCCGACATCATCAATTCGGCACTGGATCGCTGCAAGCACCGTCTCGTCCATCGTCATCTGGCGATCGAGCTGCCGCCCGACATGCCGCTGATTCACGTGGATCCGGTTCTGGTACAGCAGGCGCTGGTGCAGATCTTCGACAACGCCGTGAAATATTCGATGCCCGGTTCGCAGATCGCGGTGTCGGCGCATACCGATGACAGCCGCCTGGTGATCAGCGTGCGCGACGAAGGCGCCGGCCTCACCAGCTCCGAGAAAACGAAAATCTGGGAGCGCTTCGCCCGCGGCGAACGGCATGCCGCGACGACCAGCGGCTCCGGCCTCGGTCTCTGGATCGCAAGCGCCTTTATCGGCGCCAATGACGGAAAGGTCAGCGCGACCAGCGATGGCCCCGGCCTCGGAACGACTGTCGCGATCGAACTGCCGGTCACCCAGGCTGCAGTTCCCCAACTTGAGAGTGGTGCCGATGAGTGAGCCCTCCCCCATCGTGCTCGTCGTCGATGACGAGATCCAGATCCGCCGCTTCCTGCGCACCGGATTCGAACTCAACGGCTTTGTCGTCCACGAAGCGGGCACCGGCGCCGAAGCGGTGCGCACGGCAACGCTGCGGCCGATCGATCTCGTGATCGTCGACCTCGGTCTGCCCGATATGGATGGCTCCGACGTGGTCGAGCGGATCCGGTCATGGTCGAGCGTGCCGATCATCGTGCTGTCGGTGCGGTCGAACGAAGCCGAGAAGGTGCGCCTGCTCGAACTCGGCGCCGACGACTATGTGGTGAAACCGTTCAGCATGGCAGAGCTGCTCGCGCGGGTGCGGGTCGCGGTGCGGCGGCAGATGCGCGCGGTCTCCGGCGAGCCCACGGTGAAGGCCGGGCCGCTGACGATCGATCTTGCGGCCCGCGCCGTGTTTCTGCATGACAAGCGCCTGACGCTGACGCCGAAGGAATACAGGCTGCTGCAGGTGCTGGCGCAGCATGCCGGCAATGTCGTCACCCATCAGCATCTTCTGAAAGAAGTGTGGGGATCGATCCACGTGCACGACACCCATTATTTGCGGATCTTCGTGCGCAAGCTGCGGCAGAAGATCGAGCCGCATCCGGATACCCCCGAAATCCTGGTGACCGAACTGGGTGTCGGGTACCGCCTGGTGCACTCGGGCGCCGAGAGCGAAAACGGAAGCTGGTCGGACAACGCGCCGGCCAGGACCGAGAGCTGATGGTTGATCTTTTCGCCGGCTCCCTGCGCAGTCCGGCGCGTGCCGGGTTTCTTGACAGAGCGGACCATTCCCCGCCATAAGCATGGCGCGCGCGGGCCCTTGGGTCCGCGTGCTTTTTCGAGGGCTCGCTAAGCCCTTAAAAACAAACACAAACCGACTGAAAGAAGCCGGTCCGGACGGGTCCGAGCACCGGGATCGAACACGAGGACGAAAGATGTTCGCAGTCATCAGAACCGGCGGCAAGCAGTACCGCGTTGCCGCTGAAGACGTGATCAGGGTTGACCGGGTCAACGGCCAGCCCGGCGAGATCGTCGAATTCGGCGAGGTGCTCGTGGTCGGCGGGGATACACCCCAGCTCGGCACGCCCACCGTCGCGGGAGCAACTGTTGCCGGCGAAGTGCTCCAGCACACGCGCGGCGACAGGGTCATCGCTTTCAAGAAGCGCCGCCGCAAGAATTCACGGCGCAAGCGCGGCTACCGCCACGAGTTTTCGGTGATCCGCATCACCGAGATCCTCACCGGCGGCGCAAAGCCCTCAAAAACGGCGGCACCACGGCCAAAGCGTGCGCCGAAGCCGGCGGCGGAGGGCGAAGCCGCCCAGACAGAGACGCAGGCGGAGGCCGGGTCGGGATCTTCGGCGGCCAAGGCCAAGGCGGGCAAAACCCAGGCGGGCAAGAGCAGGAAGCCAGCCAGGGGTGCCGCAAGAAGGTCGGGCAGGTCAGCTAACAAGTCTGCTACAAAGAGCAAGAAGAAGTGAGATGATTTCGTCACGGAATCGATGTAAGGAATAAGAGAGTTCGAGAGAGACCACTATGGCGCACAAGAAAGCAGGCGGATCTTCGCGAAACGGCCGCGACTCGGCGGGCCGGCGGCTCGGCTTGAAGTCGGCCGGCGGCGAGATCGTGCTTGCCGGCAACATCCTTGCGCGTCAGCGCGGCACCAAATGGCATGCCGGCCGCAATGTCGGTACCGGCAAGGATCACACCCTGTTCGCGCTCATTGATGGAAAGGTTCAGTTCGCAACGAAAGCTAAAGGCCGCACCTACGTGTCCGTTGTACCGATGACGGAGGCTGCGGCCGAGTAAGACGGTGGACAAAATCGAGGTCCGCCGGTCATCCAGTCAAACCGGCGGGGCCTCGGAGGGCTCTGAGAGGGGGAGACGGGTGACCGGCTCCCCCTCTCAACTTTTTAACCTGGAGCCCGTGCCATGACCCTGCTGGAAGAAATACCGACCGGACGCTATCGCGAAGCCAGTATCCCCGTCCTCGAGACCAAGCGCCTCGCCCTGCGCGCAGCGCGCCTCGAGGACGCTAAAGCCGTTGCGGCAATCGCAAACGATCGCCGCATCGCCGAGAACACCGCGCGCATTCCTCACCCTTACAAGGTCGCGGATGCCGAGAAATTCATCGGCGGCGCGAGCAAGAACGGCGAGGTGGCGTTCCTGATCACGCTGCACGACAAGACCATCATCGGCGCGTGCGGCATCATGTTCCATTTCGACGACGTTCCCGAGCTCGGCTACTGGCTCGGCGTCCCGTTCTGGAACCAGGGCTACGCGACCGAGGCCCTGCATGCGGTGATCGACTACGCCTTTACCGATCTCAACCACGAGGCGCTGCAGGCAGGCGCGCGCGTCACCAACCCGGCCTCGCGCCGTGTACTGGAGAAGTGCGGTTTCCAGTGGACCGGCGTCGGCCTGTATCGAATCAATTCGATCAAGTCGTCCGCTCCGATAGACAGGTTCAGGCTCGAGCGGGGCATCTGGTCGGCACTCAAGACCTGGGGGCGCTCGAAGAAAATTGGGGCCGCCTGAAGAAGGTTGGGGCTGCATGAAGAAGGTGATGTGATGGATCGCAGGCTCATCTTTTCCGGCTCTCCGTTCGAGCCGGCGATCGGCTTTTCGCGCGCGGTGCGGGTCGGCCCGCATGTTGCGGTGTCAGGCACCGCGCCGATAGCCGCCGGCGGCGGAACCGCCTGTCCCGGCGATCTCTACGGGCAGACGAAACGCTGCCTCGAGATCATCGAAAAGGCGCTCAATGAGGCGGGCGCGAAACGCGAGCACGTCGTGCGCACGCGCATGTTTGTCAAGGACATGGTGAACTGGGAACAGGCCGGCCGTGCGCACGGCGAATTCTTCAGGGATATCCGCCCGGCCGCGACAATGATCCAGATCGTGCAGGCCGTCGACCCGACGTGGCTGATCGAGATCGAGGCGGACGCGATTGTGATGTGAGCGGAACGCTGCCGTTCTTGTTGCGCGAAATTATTTGGCCGCTCACCCCCGCGAAAGCGGGGGTCCAGGGCCAAATTTTGTGGCCTAAATGATTTGCCCTGGATTCCCGCTTTCGCGGGAATGAGCGGAGATCGGGTAACGCAGCTACCCACCGCTGGCGCCGGACGCCGTCTTGGAGGACAATCGCGGCAGAACTGCCAACCGCTGCCAGGAGGGCGTCATGGCTTACGACCTCACGCAATTCATTGCCGATTGCCGCACCACGCTCGCGCGCGATCCCGGCCCCGCCGGACGCGAACAGGTCCGGGTCGATCTCGAACGTCTGCTCGCAAACCCCGATTTCGTGCGCGAATATTGCGGCGACGACGTGCCGCGCGGGCTGAAAGTGCTGTACGAGGACCCCAAGCTCGGCTTCCAGATCCTCGCGCATATCAACGACAAGGCGCGAAAGTCGCCGCCGCACGATCACGGCGAGTCATGGGCCATTTATGGTCAGGCCGCCGGCTATACCGACATGATCGAATGGGCACGCGAAGACGACGGCCGCGACCCGAAATTCGCCAGGCTCAAGCCGGCGAAAAAATATCGTCTGACGCCGGGCAAA
>DATEKG010000008.1:0-13024 GCA_035277565.1 Pseudolabrys sp. | reverse complement strand
AAATTCTCGACAAACTCATAGCTGCCGCCCGCGCGGAGATCGAATTTTGCTCCGAGAACAATTTCCTTGAGCCGCTTCATTTCGACGGGCCCGAAGGTCAGCGGACGATTGGCGCCCATTTTCACGCCCGTCCAGCCGTTGTCATTGTGAGATGCCGTAACCATGGCAACGCAGGGGACATTGAGATCGAATTGCGCAAAATAGGCCATCGGAGTGATTGCCAGTCCGATGTCGTAGACCTTGCAGCCCGACGCCATCAGGCCGGAAACCAGAGCCATCTTGACGGCCGACGAGTAGCTGCGGAAATCGTGACCGGTGACGATTTCCGGCTTTACGTTCAATTCGCGAATGAGGGTGCCGAGGCCAATGCCAAGTGCCTGCACGCCCATCAGGTTTATTTCCTTCCCGAGCAGCCAGCGCGCATCATATTCGCGGAAGCCGGTGGGTTTCACCAGCGGCGTCGATTCATAGGCGTAGGTATTGGGTGTCAGCGCGGGTTTCGGCGTCGGATACATCAGGTCCTCAAAACAATTCAGCGTGCAATCCAATACCCCAACGCCGCCGGGTCGCAAAGCGCTCCGTCGTGTTCAGAGGAATTCCAGATGCTACTGTTCGAGAACCAGGCGGCCGTTGGCGTATTCAAAACGACGGAGCCGGGACAGAAATGAGGCACCAAGCAGATTCCTGGCGAGGGCCTCGTCGGGAAGCACCATGGCGGCCACATCGTAGACCGTTATGTCGCCGAGCTCGATGCGGTCTATGGTTGCGCGCGCGGCCCGAATCCTTCCATTGGCGGTAATGGCGGTGGCTGTGTAGTCGCCCGGCTGCGGGCGAATTCCGACCATCGCTGCATCCGATTCGCGCAGCACGACCAGCGAGGCGCCGGTGTCGACCAGGAAGTCGAGATGACGCCCGTCGATCCTGGCATTGACCTGGAAGTGGCCCAGGCGGTCCGCATCGACCGTGATGCTGCGGCCGGACGATGCCGGCTCACGCGCGTCCGCCGCTGGCTCGACGACCTCCGCGCGGGGTGGTGCAGCTGTTACGGCACGGTCCGCGTAACGGGCCGCGACTGTGCCGGCCACCAGTAACCCGATCGCAAAAAAATAAAACTGCCGCATGGCGACTGCCCGCTGACCGCCACAACCCTATCGCGGGGCCATCAATAGCCGCTTAACGTGCCGGCCGGCGGGCCCCGCACTTAAGGCATGGTGTGCCGCAGGTTAGGCGATTGCGGACAATTGCAACTATTGGCCGCGGGGCTTGGCACGACGGGTCGCCGGAGCCGTCAGAGGGTCGTCCGGCCACGGATGCTTCGGATAGCGGCCGCGCAGGTCGGTCCGGACATCCTTGTAGCTGCCGCGCCAGAATCCGGGCAGGTCGCGGGTCACCTGTACCGGGCGGTGTGCCGGCGACAGCAATTCGATCAGCAGCGGCACCCGCCCTCGTGCCACCGCCGGATGCACCGAGAGGCCGAACAATTCCTGCACACGGATCGCAAGCTTCGGTCCCTCCTCTGCCTCATAGTCGATCGGCACCTGCGAACCCGACGGCGCGGCGAAATGGGTCGGCGCTTCAGCGTCGAGACGCTTTCGCAAATTCCACGGCACCAGCGCATCAAGCGCAGCCGCAAGGTCATCCGAGCCGATCTCCGCCAGCGCCGTTCTTCCGGCGAGGAAAGGCGCAAGCCATTCACCCACGGCATGTGCAAGCGAGTTATCGGAAAGGTCCGGCCATTCATCACCTTCGGCGCGCCGGAGAAAATTGACGCGGTTGCGGAGTTGCAGCTGAGCCTTGCTCCAGGGCAGCCGTGCGATACCCAGCGAGGCAATTCCCTCGGCGAGCAGCCTCGCCGTTTCGCCATCCGAAGCGACCGGCATTGCCTGCTCGCTCAGTACAATCGCACCGAGCTTGCGCATGCGGCGCGAGCGAAGTGCGGCCGAAGCGGTGTCGAACGTGGTGGCCTGGTGTTGCTCGATTTGCGCAGCGAAATGCGATTCGATCTCGTCCGGCATAATGGGTGAGGCCAGCACAATACGGCTTGCAGCCGGCGTGCCGGCCATTTCCGCCACCGCTAGAAACGGTTCTCGGGCAAGCGGTGACGCCGCGTCAACGGCGCCGCCTCGGCCGTTGACCAGAAGAAAATTTCCATTCTCGCTGCCGCGATTCTTCGCGATGCGATCCGGATAGGCGAGCGCGAGCAATGAGCCGGGCGTAGGCGTCTCCTCGTTCCCCGTCGCGCCGGCGATGCGCGCCCATCGGCCCGCCATGGCGCGCGCGTCTTCCGCGCGTCGGGATCGATCACGACGAAAACTATCGAGCCGGAAGCGCATGTCGACGTCATCGCCACCCAGTCCGCGTTCCGTGAGAATCGCGGCAATGTTCGCAGCCGTCCTTCCGGCGCCTTCGGCTGCCGCGTCGACCACCATGCGCGCGAGCCGCGGCGGCAGCGGCAACGCACGCAGCCGACGCCCCTCTTCGGTAATGCGGCCCCCGGTGTCGATTGCGCCGAGTTCAACCAACAGCGATTTCGCTTCGGCAAACGCGGCCTTGGGCGGCGGATCGAGAAACGACAGCTGTGCCGGATCGAGTGAGCCCCATTGTGCGAGATCGAGCGCGAAAGGCGACAAGTCCGCCGACAATATTTCGGGCCGGGTATAGGCCTCGAGCGACCCCGTCTGAGGTTCATCCCAAAGACGATAGCAGACGCCCGGTTCTGTGCGTCCCGCGCGGCCGCGCCGCTGGTCGGCGGCGGCGCGTGAAACCCGCACGGTCTCGAGCCTGGTTAAGCCAATGTCGGGCTCATATCGCGGCACGCGCGAAACGCCGCTGTCAATGACAACGCGCACGCCCTCGATGGTCAGTGAAGTTTCCGCAATCGAGGTCGCCAGCACCACCTTCCGCCGTCGGGGCGGCGACGGCGATATCGCACGATCCTGCTCGCGCGAATCGAGAGCACCAAAAAGCGCGGTGATATCCACTGTGGGGTCTGTCACGCGCTCCTTCAGGAGCATTTCTGTGCGGCGGATTTCGCGGGCGCCCGGAAGAAACACGAGCAGGGAGCCGGGTTCGGCTCGCATCGCAAGCGCGACTGCGTCGGCAACCTGCCGCTCGATCGGCGCGCGTTGATCGCGGCCGAGATAGCGCGTCTCGACCGGATAGGCGCGCCCTTTGCTTTCAACGACGGGAGCATCGCCGAGAAGTCCCGCGACGCGCGCGCCATCCAGCGTCGCCGACATCACCAGCAACCGAAGGTCGGGCCGCAGGCCATGCTGCACATCGCGCGCCAGTGCAAGACCAAGATCGGCGTCGAGCGACCGCTCGTGAAATTCGTCAAACAGGACGGCGGCAATACCTTCGAGTGATGGGTCGTCGAGAATCAGGCGGGTGAAAATGCCTTCAGTGACGACTTCGATGCGGGTGCGCCGCGAAATCTGCGAACCAAAACGGACGCGTAGACCGACTGTATCGCCAACCTGCTCTTTCGAGAGCAACGCCATGTGTGCAGCCGCGGCGCGTGCCGCGAGGCGCCGTGGTTCGAGAACCAGAATTTTCTTGCCAGCCGCCCATGCCTCGTCGAGCAAGACCAGCGGGACACGCGTTGTCTTGCCCGCCCCGGGAGGCGCAACAAGGATCGCCGTATTTTGCGCGGCCATCGCCGCAGTCAAATCCGGCAGCGCTGTATCGATAGGGAGCGGCGTCTCAAATTTCCGTGGCACGGCCATTATCCGTCATCGCCCGGGTGGCCGGGCGATTCAAAAACATTGATTCCGATTCAGGTGCGACGCGGTGATTACCGGCTCCCCCGCTTGCGCGGGGGATGACAACATCTACTCATTGTCACGCCGGTTTGCATTCAGGTTTTTGTCCGGCCCACGCCTTCATAGATGAAGCCGTGGCGCGCCAGATCATCAGGCGGGTAAACGTTGCGCAGATCGACCAGCACAGGCCGCGTCATTACGGTCTTGAGTCGTTCGAAATCAAGCGCCCGGAACTGCTCCCATTCGGTGACGATCACAAGTGCAGAGGCGCCTTCGGCGCAGGAATACGCGTCGCCGCAAAAGACGACATTGGCGAGGACGCTCTTCGCCTGCTCCATCCCGACAGGATCATAGGCGCGTACTTTCGCTCCCATGTCCTGCAACGCGGTAATCAGCGGGATGGATGGCGCCTCGCGCATATCGTCTGTATTCGGCTTGAACGTTAGGCCGAGCACAGCGATCGTTTTTCCTCTCAATTCACCGCCAAGAGCGGCGGAAACCTTGCGCGCCATGGCTCGCTTCCGCGAATCGTTGACCGCGGCAACCGCCTCAACAATCCGCAGTGGCGCAGCGTGGTCCTGCGCAGTCTTTATCAGCGCTAGCGTATCCTTGGGAAAGCACGATCCGCCATAACCGGGGCCGGCGTGCAGGAACTTCGACCCGATGCGGTTGTCGAGCCCAATTCCGCGTGCAATTTCCTGGACGTCGGCACCGACTTTCTCGGCAAGATCGGCAATCTCGTTGATGAAGGTGATCTTGGTGGCCAGGAACGCATTGGCGGCGTACTTGATGAGCTCAGCCGTACGCCTGCCCGTGAACAGGATCGGCGAACGGTTGAGATAGAGCGGCCGGTAAAGTTCGTTCATGACCTCCCGCGCGCGAGCATCGACGGTTCCGATCACGATACGGTCGGGATGCTTGAAGTCCTGAATGGCGGCGCCTTCGCGCAGGAATTCAGGGTTCGAAACCACCGCGCACTCGGCGTCGGGACTCGTCTCGCGGATGATACGTTCGACTTCGTCGCCAGTGCCGACAGGGACGGTCGATTTGGTAATAACGACGGTAAATCCGTCAAGCGATTTCGCGATCTCGCGCGCAGCATCATGGACAAAACTGAGATCGGCAAAACCGTCACCGCGCCGCGACGGAGTGCCGACCGCGATGAAGACCGCATCGGCTTCGGCAACCGCACCTCTAAGCTCCGTCGTGAATTTCAATCGGCCGGCCCGCGCATTGGCGCTGACCATGTCGTTAAGGCCGGGCTCGTATATCGGCATCTCGCCGCGCATCAAGGCCGCGATTTTTGCTTTGTCTTTGTCCACGCATATGACGTCGTGGCCGAAGTCGGCAAAACAGGCGCCGGAAACAAGGCCGACATAACCAGTGCCGATCATCGCAACGCGCATTTACCTAATCCGTCAAACTGCAAGGTTAACCTTTATGGCCGAAGCCGATGGCGCCTCAATAGCAGAGCCGATATCGAGTTACGAGGCCGACAGCAATCGTCATAAGCGCAACATGATTAGCAAGCAATTCCACGACGGGCGTGTTGACTGGGTCGACTACGCCAAAGGCTTCTGCATTATCTTCGTTGTCATGATGCACTCGACGCTCGGCGTCGAGGCAGCCGTCGGTAAGGAAGGATGGCTCCATCCGGTTGTCGCCTTCGCGCTCCCGTTCCGGATGCCGGACTTCTTCATGATCTCCGGTCTCTTCCTCGCGAATGTCATCGACCGGCCGTGGCGACAATATGTCGACCGCAAGGTCGTGCACTTTGCATATTTTTATTTGCTGTGGATGACCATCCAGTTCGCCTTCAAGGCTCCGGGAATGATTCACGAAACCGGCGCGGCGGAGGTTGCACGGCTCTATCTGCTTTCGTTGATCGACCCGTTCGGAACCTTGTGGTTCATCTACCTGCTTCCGGTCTTTTTCGTATTCATCAAACTGACGCGCGGCGTTCCGATGGCGGTGATCTGGCTGTTCGGCGCTGCACTTGAAATCGCGCACATCAATACCGGCTGGATGGTGCCTGACGAATTCGCCGCCCGCTTTGTCTATTGCTACACCGGCTACATTTTCGCGCGGCCAATCTTTGCGCTGACAGCGCGAGCGCAGGCACAGCCGCTGCTTGCCTTTGGCGGCCTTCTCCTGTGGGCCATGCTCAACGGAACCATGGTTCGCCTCGGCTACGAGACCCTGCCTTTCATCTCGCTCGGCCTCGGCCTTGCCGGCGCCTGCGCTGTCGTGACGGCGGCAGCCCTGATGGCAAGGAGCGACCTGTTCAAGCCGTTGCGATATTGCGGCCGCAATTCGATCGTCATTTATCTTGCGTTCTTCCTGCCCATGGCCACGACCCGTGCAGTCCTGCTCAAGACCGGTCTCATCGCCGACGTCGGAATGATTTCCGCGATCGTGACCGTAGTCGGCGTGATCGGCTCGCTCTGCCTGTTCTGGGCTGCGCGAGAAACTTCGGCCCGTTTCCTGTTCGAGCGGCCGTCGCCGTTCTGGCTTGCGCCGCCCAAAATTGCGGCCCTGCAGCCCGCGGAATAAGTCCACAGCCGCACATCAGGCGGATTGATTAAGGCAAGCGGGCAGCCCACATTCGGGCCATGCCAGCTCCTGCAAAGTCTAAATCCGCCGGCAAATCCAGAAAGCCGGAAGCCGTCCAGGCTGCAACCTCGCTGTCCGGCACCGCCCGGCCCGGGCGCCGCCCGGTCAGGAAGGGCGACCATGTCTTTCTGGTCGACGGCTCCGGCTATATTTTTCGCGCTTACCACGCGATCAGATTCGAGCCGCGAACCGCCGACGGCACGCATGTCAACGCCGTCTACGGCTTCTGCAACATGCTCTGGAAGCTTCTCAAGGAAATGAAGCCGGACGAGCGGCCGACCCATCTGGCCGTCGTCTTCGACAAATCGGAAAAAACCTTCCGCACCGAAATGTACAAGGAGTATAAGGCGCATCGCCCGCCGCCGCCTGACGATCTCATTCCCCAGTTTCCGCTGATCCGGGACGCCGTTCGCGCCTTCGAACTACCATGCCTGGAACAGGCCGGGTTCGAGGCCGATGACCTGATAGCCACCTACGCGCGCATCGCCTGCGAGGCAGGCGCAACCGCCACCATCGTGTCGTCCGACAAGGACCTCATGCAGTTGGTGAATGACTGCGTGATCATGTACGACACGATGAAGGATGTACGCATCGGAATTCCCGAGGTAGTCGAAAAATTCGGCGTGCCGCCGAACAAGGTCATCGAGGTACAGGCGCTGATAGGAGACACGTCCGACAATGTGCCGGGCGTGCCGGGAATTGGCATAAAGACGGCCGCGCAATTGATCGGCGAATTCGGCGATCTCGACACGCTGCTCGAGCGCGCGGGCGAGATCAAACAGGATAAGCGGCGGCAAGCGCTTATCGCCAACGCCGAATTGGCGCGCATTTCGAAAAGACTGGTTACGCTCGATGATCGCGTGCCGCTCGATGTACCGATCGAAGATCTGGGCGTTCACGAGCCAGACTACAAAAACCTGATTGGCTTCCTCAAGGCGATGGGGTTCAAGACGCTTGCGCAGCGCGTTGGCGAGAAAAGCGGTATTGACGTTTCGCAGGTGGAAGCGGTCAGCAGGTCCGCGCCTTCTGGCCAAAAGATGCCGGCCCGCACCGGCGCCCCCGCGCCGGCTGCCGCTCCCGAGCTCCCCTTGCAGGACGGTACGAAGCGCGGCAGCGGGGCAATGACGCCTGTTATTTTGGCGACTGCGCGCGCCGAGACAGCGCGCCAGACGAAGATCGATCGCAGCAAATATGAAACCGTCGGCACGCTTGCGCGTCTGAAGGCCTGGACCGCTCGCGCCCACGAGACGGGTGTCGTTGCCGTCGACACCGAAACCACGAGTCTCGACCCGATGCGCGCCCATCTCTGCGGATTTTCGCTGGCGGTTGCTCCGAATGAGGCCTGCTACGTTCCGATCGGTCATCGCGAAGGCGGCGGCGAAGGCGAAGGCGACCTGTTTTCGCCGGAGGTCAGGCTGTGTGCCGGCCAGATCCCCGAAATCGAAGCGCTCGCCGAATTGCGGCTGCTGCTCGAGGACAGGGCAGTCCTCAAGATCGCGCAGAACATGAAGTATGACTGGCTGGTATTTGCCCGGCGTGGAATCGAAATTGCCGGATATGACGACACGATGCTCGTTTCCTACGTGCTTGACGCCGGCAAAGGCGGCCATGGGATGGACGAGCTTGCCAAGCGCTGGCTCAATCACGACACGATCCACTTTCACCATGTCGCCGGCTCCGGAAAATCCCAGATCACGTTCGACTGCGTCTCGATCGAGAAGGCCACCGAATATGCAGCCGAGGACGCCGACGTTACCTTGAGACTCTGGTACGCCCTCAAGCCGCGGCTTGCTTCGGAAGGCGTTAGCTCGGTTTATGAAACCCTCGAGCGCGCGATGCCTTCGGTCCTTGCGCGCATGGAGCGGCGGGGGATCTCCATCGACCGGCAGGTTCTTTCGCGGCTTTCCGGCGAATTCGCGCAGGAGCAAGGGCGCCTCGAAGACGAAATCAAGACGCTTGCGGGCGAACCGATCAACCCGGGCTCACCCAAGCAAATCGGCGATATTCTGTTCGGGAAGATGAAGTTGCCCGGCGGCACCCGTACCAAGACCGGAGCCTGGTCGACGGGCGCACGCACGCTCGAAGATCTCGCGGAGCAGCACGAACTGCCGCGGAAAATCCTCGACTGGCGCCAGGTATCGAAGTTGCGTTCGACTTACACCGAGGCGTTGCCCAACTATGTGAACCCGGCGACCCAGCGCGTTCATACGAGTTACGCGCTCGCTGCGACGAGCACCGGCCGCCTTTCGTCGTCCGACCCCAATCTGCAGAACATCCCGATCCGCACAGAGGATGGCCGGAAGATCCGGCGGGCCTTCATCGCATCATCGGGGATGAAACTGGTTTCGGCGGACTACTCGCAGATCGAGCTGCGTCTGCTGTCGGAAGTCGCGGAGGTCCCGACCCTGCGCAAGGCTTTCCAGGACGGGATAGACATCCACGCAATGACCGCGTCGGAGATGTTCGGGGTCCCCGTGAAGGATATGCCGCCGGAGATCCGCCGGCGAGCGAAGGCGATCAATTTCGGCATCATATACGGCATTTCCGCATTCGGCCTCGCGGCACAGCTTGGCATCGAACGCGAGGAGGCCGGCGCATATATCAGAAAATATTTCGAGCGATTCCCCGGCATTCGCGACTACATGGACGAAACGCGTGAATACTGCCGCGAGCATGGCTATGTGACGACCTTGTTCGGCCGCAAGTGCCACTACCCCGACATCAGGAGCAGCAATCCTTCAATTCGCGCATTCAACGAGCGGGCGGCCATCAATGCGCGCCTTCAGGGAACCGCCGCCGACATCATCCGCCGTGCCATGATCCGGATCGAACCCGAGCTTGATCGCGCCAAGCTTCGCGCGCAGATGCTGCTTCAGGTCCATGACGAATTGATTTTCGAGGTGCCGGCGGCGGAAGTGAACGACACCATGACAATCGTCAAAAGCGTGATGGAGGACGCACCCCATCCCACAGTAGCGCTGCACGTGCCTCTGCAGGTCGAGGCGCGCGCCGCCGACAATTGGGACGAGGCGCACTAGAAACGCGGCCGCGCTGCCGGCGGGGCGCGCACGGCCGAATTTGGCCGCCGGACGGGACGAAAATTACCGGCGTTTTTTTCGCCGCGCCTTCACTTTGCCGCGCCGTGTGGCGGATTTTGCCTTGGCGGCCTTCGTCGCCTTGGCGGGCAGGACGGCAACAGCCTCGATCTCGAACAGAGCGCCCGGGCGCGCAAGTTGCGAAATTGCGACCGTGGTGCTGGCCGGCGGCGAGGACATATTGAAGTGCGCGTCACGCACCTCGCGGAAAATCGCGATGTGTGACATGTCGACAAGGTAATTATTGATCTTCACGACGTCCTTGATCGTCGCACCTGCATCGGCAAGCGCCAGCTTGAGATTTTCAACGGCCTTGTTTGCCTGCGCGCGGAAATCGCCGGGCTCGCCGACCAGCCTGTTTTCCGTGTCGAGCCCGAGCTGGCCGGCAATGAAGATCAGGCGATTGGGCCCTGTCGCCTCCACGACGTAAGTGTATCCAGGCGGCTTGGCGAGCGTATTCGGATTCGAAAAGCGGACATTTGCAGCCATCGGAAACCTCCCTGCAATTGATCAATGAGCGTGCGGCACTATTTCGACTCCTGCAGCAGACCGAGCCGCGTTCCAAGCCATTTTGTCGTCGGCGCCTGGATGAGAATCGTCATCAGAATTGCGATAAACGTCACCGACGCGACGATCTGAGCTCCCGGCGCCTTCATTCCAAGCAGCAGGCCGGCGAGCGCGGCCGGAATCACGCCGGTTTCACGTGTCCAGCACATGAAAAGCATCTCGTTGAAGCTCCAGCGGGCACGCCGGTCGGGGAGCGCGCAAAGAAAAACGGTCAGTGGCCGCGCTACCAACATGAAAGTTGCTACAACGATGATGCCGCCAAGCCAATACTGCCTCATCAGGTGAAAGTCGACCTGCGAGCCGAGCAGCAGAAAAATGAACAGGCGCATGATGAATGCCGTTGTCATAACGAAATCGTCCAGTTTCTGCGCTTCCGTCGCATGCATTTTGAATCCGAATGCGTCCTTGTTTCCGATCACGATACCGAACACGAAAACTGCCATAAAGCCGCTCGCCTGGAGCCCATCCGCCGCAAAATATGCTCCGATCACCGCAACCAGTGTGACAACCGGCGCATATTCCGCGAGAAATGCCCAGCGTTCATGCGCGATCAGAAGCGCAGCGATATATCCGAGCACTATTCCTGCAATGATCCCGATGGCAGCCTGCTTCACCAATTCGAAAAGCGATGCAGCGATCGAGAATTCGCCGCTGCCCATCGCGATTGTCAGAACCGCGATCGTGACAATTGCTCCGGTGGCGTCATTAAACGCCGATTCGCTCATCACGGTTTGAGCAACGCGGTCGCGGATCTTCACCTGTCTGAAAATCGGAACGAGCGTTGCCGGATCGGTCGAGGCAATTGCCGCCCCGAGGAGCAGCGCGACGATCCAGGGCACATCAAGAGCCAGGTGCGCGGCAAGGCTTGTCACAGCTGCCGTAATCAGTACCCCGACTGTCGCCAGAATCACGATTGTGATCCAGACCCACTTCAAGACCTCGAACCGCAGCGATGCCCCGCCGTCGAAGAGAATGTAACTTGCGCCAAACAGCAGAATGATCTGGTAGAGGGCCGAGCCGGATTTGATATCGACCAGCCCAAGCATTTCGGGGCCGATCGCCATTCCGACGAGCAAAAACAGGGCAATGTCCGGAATCTTGATCTTCCGGGCGACAAAGCCGGTTACGATGCCGACCGCCAGGACAAGTCCGCCAGCAAGCAATGTCTGTTTTGCCAGTTCGATTGCAGGTGAGGCTTCCACGCGATCCCCCGAGCCTTGTCAAGGCTCACGTCATGTTTCTTGATTTTCAGCGGAACGATGCTGCCCGACACCCCGCAAATTGACAAGCACCGAACCCTGCACCGAGCCTGCACCGAACCCTCGACTGACCCCCGCGAATGGTCGGGAATTTGCCCCTACCAACCGCCCGTAATCCTGCTTGACGCGGGAGCCGCCTCGGGCAAATTCACTGCCATGATGGAACGCACCATTCGAACAACGGCTTTTGCTTTGACATTGATCGCGGCCGGGATTGCGGGTGGCGGGCAAGCATTGGCCGCCGCCACATGCCATAACGGCGCGAGTTACGAACGCTGGCTTGAGGACTTCAAAAAGGAAGCGGCGGCGCAAGGCATCTCGCCACGCGTGATCGCGGCGGCGGGGCCGAGCATGACGTTCGACCCCGCGATCGTCCGGCGTGACCATGGTCAGGCCGTGTTCAACCAGACATTCCTGCAATTTTCCGATCGCATGGTCGGCGGCCCACGAATTCCCAATGGACTTGCCAAGATCAAGCAGCACGCCGCCCTGTTTGCACGTATTAAAGAAAAATACGGTGTTCCCGCTCCGGTGCTCACCGCGTTTTGGGGGCTTGAAAGCGACTTCGGCGCGAATTTCGGCAACTACAACATACTGAGTGCGATTGCGACCTTGGCCTATGATTGCCGCCGGCCTGAATTTTTCCGTCAGCAGCTTTTCGATGCTCTGCGCATCATCGAACGCGGCGACCAGCGCGTTGAAGACATGATCGGCGACTGGGCAGGCGAATTCGGCGGAATGCAATTCACCGCTTCCGATTATCTCAAGAACGCCGTCGATTTCGACGGTGACGGGCGCCGGGATTTGATTCACAGCGTCCCGGACACGCTCGCCTCCGCAGCCAATTTTCTTGTGACTCTCGGCTGGCAGCGGGGCCAGCCCTGGCTGCAGGAGGTCCACGTCCCGCGGAACCTGCAATGGCAAGAAGCCGACCTGAACATCCAGCATCCGCGCTCGCAGTGGGTGGCGTGGGGCGTGAAAGCTGCCCATGGCTCGCTGCCCGCGGACAATCTGCCGGCGTCGCTTATCCTGCCTATGGGCCGGCACGGCCCGGCCTTTCTCGCCTATCCGAATTTCAAGGCATTCCTGGGCTGGAACTCGGCGATCGTTTACTCGACAACGGTTGCCTACTTCGCGACCCGGCTCGCCGGCGCCCCGAATGCAGACCATTCCGGCGCTGCAATGGTCACGCCGCTGTCAACGGCACAGGTCGTCGAACTGCAACGCCTTCTCACCAGGAACGGCTACGAAGGTGTCGGCGAAGCTGATGGCAAGATCGGTAACGGCACGCGCAACGCAACCAGGAAGGCGCAGCTCAAACTTGGCCTGCCGGCCGATTCTTACCCAACGGTCGAACTGATCGAACTGTTGCGCGTCGGCAGCGGCACTACGAACCGCTAGCTCCCTTTCACCATCGGGCTACCAATATCGCACGCCGCAGTCAGGCTGCGGCGTTATTCGTTGCGCTAAGTCAATGATCGCGCGCGACAATATCCAAGAATTTATTCTCGATCACATCCGTTCGATTGACCGCCGGGTTGTTGAACTTCGATCCGTTGAATCAGTTGAACAATGGAACCGAGTTCCGCGCTGGTGGAGGGAAAACAAAATGACAAAATGGAAAGGAATTTTTGTACTTGCAGCGACATTGGTCGCCGTCGCGCCGGTCACCGCCGGCGCACAGGATCATCGAGGGAGACCGGGAGGCGCGCCCGCGCGGGCGGCGCCC
>DATEKG010000007.1:0-28706 GCA_035277565.1 Pseudolabrys sp. | reverse complement strand
ACTTGCCGCAATGGTGCGCGAGGAGCCGACACTGGCAGTTACTGTCGATCTTGAGCGACAGACGGTGAGCGTCGGGGGCACCTCCTTCACGTTCACGATCGATCCGATCAGCCGCAATCAATTGCTCAACGGCTGGGACGATGTCGATCTGACCGGGAGCTATCGCGACCGGATTGCGGCCTTCAAGGCGAACGACAAGCTGCTCAGGCCATGGGCCCGTATGAGGAGTTAGTGAGCGAGGAGAGGACGCGGCAAACGTTGAATGATCCGTCAGGACGGATTGTCAACACGAAATAAGCACAAAGGCTTCAGATGCTTCAGGCGAGATGAAATTTGCGGATAGCGGCACGCGAGAGAAGGCTGTTTGGGTCGGTTAACATCTCAATGGTCTCATAATGATTGACTCCCGGAATTTCGAGAAGCTCGGTGGTTTCGAGCGCGCGGCGTCTGTACAGATTGGCAAAGTCATGCGCCTGCCGCCGGAATTCAGCCGTATCCTTCTCGCCGAAAGCAATCAGAAGCGGCGGCGCCTTGCCCGGCAGATTCCGGCAAGGACTGTTTCGAATTTCGGATGCGCGGTCGAGCTTCAGCAGCTCGTTGCGCGAGCTAAGCCGGACCGGCTCCAGGTCATAAATTCCGCTGACGAACACTGCAGAGTGGACGATCTGCTCAGGTAGGCCAAACAGAGATGGCCAATCCGTCCCAAGCATCATGCCTGCCAGATGTGCGCCCGACGAGTGCGCGATCAGATGCAATCGCAGACAATCGCCACCGTACGCGCCGATATGCTCGTAAAGCCATGCCAGCGCCCTACGAACCTGGGCGACCATCTCGTCGAGAGAGCCGGCCATGGGCATTCGCGAAAATCCCAGCGCGACGTAGAGCGCACCGACTGACGTGAATGTCGGCGCGGCGAAGCTACTCCTTGCGCGATCGAGATTGCGCCACGCGCCGCCGTGTATGAAAACCACGACGGGTCTGCGCTCTTCGGCGCCTGCTCCGACGGGAAAAAAGATATCGAGTCTCTCGTCCGGCAGCGCCCCGTAGGCCACTTCGCCGCGGTGCTTCACACGTTCGCGCGCACTGGCGCTTGCGCTGACGTACCAGTCGAGGAAGCGCTTCGGATCTGCTACGTGCGCTTGATTGTTGTATTGAAGATCGAGCGCCTGCTGATCGTAGTCGCGATATACGAAGGTCACTGGTGATCTCCGAAGAGCTTCATATGCCGGTTGGAGTCAGTTGCAATGCATTGTCCTGGTGCTGTCTCCACGAATCGAGGCGTGCTTTCGCAGAAATTCAAGAACTATGGAATTAAACGGACCCGGTTGCTCGATGTTAACGAGGTGACCGGCATCCGGAATCACCGCCAATTTTGCGGCGGGAATTTCGGCCGCGATTTCCGCCGCGACCTCGGGTGGCGTCAGCTTATCGTCTGCTCCCACGACCACCAGCGTCGGTACCTTGATCCTGGCGAGATCGGAGCGAGGATCCATCCGGACAGAAGCTTCGATGCTCTTGATATAGGACTCCTTGTGCAACCGGTTCATGCTTTCGACCAGTCGGCGGAAAGCTGATTCCGATGCTTTCGGGCCCACCAAACTGCGCGCGACCGTCTCGGCGATATCCTTCGGCTCCTTGCCGCCAAGGAGAGGCTCCTTTCGGGACGCGATGAAGGCGCGGATTCGCTCTTCCGGCATCGTCGCGAAGCCTTTGTGAGTGTTACAAAGCACGAGTGTAGCCAGCCTTTCGGAATAGCGCGCCGCGAAATCCATCGCGATCCGCCCTCCCATGGACAAGCCGATGACGTGCGCACGCGACGCCCGGAAATGGTCGAGCACGCGCGCGAGGTCGTCGGCATAATCTGCAAAGTTCAACGGTCCCTCGTAGTCGTCGCTTTCGCCATAACCGCGCGCATCCCAGGCGGCAACGTGGAAATAAGGCATCAAGCAGTGGATTTGGTCCGTCCAGTTGATTCGATTGCCACCGATGCCGTGCAGCATGATTACGAATTCGCCGGTGCCCGCGTGTTCGACGGCTATGCGTGGAGCAGGACCAATCTTGTCGACGGAAGTGCTGATCATGAGGTGTTGTCCCGATTGACGGAGAACTGCCGCGCGAGCGGTTTAAGAAAGAGAAAATCTGTGACACCGAAAATGATCACGATAACAAGGCAGCAGGCGAACACCATCGGCGCGTCGGAGACGGTCTGCGCGCGCTGAAGCAAGTAGCCCATTCCGGACGAGGCACCGAATAACTCTGAGACGAGCGCGATTTTCCAGCAAATGCCATAGCCGACACGCAGGCCAGCCACCAGGAACGGCGCGACGAGGGGCAGCGTAAGCTTGAAGAAGCGCCGAAGGGTGCTGCGCGTAAGGCTCAGGCCCATTTCGTCGAGGTCGGGATCGATCTGCCGGAAGCCTGCCAACACGTTAATGATGCAGAACGGCAGTACGATCGCCGTCTGAATGAACAGTACGGTCGCTGATGAAATTTTAAACCAGACCACAGCCAAAATGGCCCAGCCCACCGAAGGGAAGCTGTTGAGGAAGGTGAGGATGCGTCTTTCGACCACTTCATCCAGAATCGGGGCGGCCCGCACCGCGCCTGCGATCGCAAGGGCAAGGCTCATGGCGATTACCACGGATGCGATCACCCGCAGGAAACTGATAGCGGCGTGATAAGCGAGTCCTGGATCGAACACAAACTGCGACATCGCCTCGATCACCTGGACCGGACCTGGCAGCACAAAAGCTGGAAGGTGTCGCGCGCTCGCCCACCAAATCACGATGACGATCAGCAGTGCTCCGTCCGCGAACACGCGCTGCAGGCCAGCCGGAACGGCCTTGCTATGCACGGGCAAATCTCTGGTCAAGCCGGCGCTGGATCGGACGAAAGACAATGATCTCGACGCAAGCCACGAAAATCAGGATGAAAAAGATGATGGCGAAGATTGTCTCGGTATCGAATTCCTGCCTCGCGATGTTGAGAATATAACCGATGCCGCCGTTGCCGCCGAACAGTTCAGCGGTCAGCACGACTTTCCAGGACACCCCGAAACTCGTCCGCAGCGCGGCGAACAGATACGGCAACAACTGTGGGACGGTGATTTTCCACGCGCGGCGCAGCGATTGTCGCGTAAGGCTTTGGCCGAGCTCTATAAGATCTCGATCCAGCTCCTTCAATCCGGCACCAACATTGATAATGGTGAACGGCAGAAGGATCATCGTGACCGCAAAAATGACTGTGGCGTCGTCGAGACCGAACCAGAGGATGGCCAGGAAGAGCCATCCAATTCCGGAAAACGCGTTGAGGAACGGAGTAAACCGGTTTTCAATAAGCAGAGAGAGCGAGCGGACGTAATGCGCTAACGCCGCGAATATGCAGCCGAAGACGAAGGCAATCACAATCGCCGCGGTCACGTGAAAGAGCGAGAGCCCGAGTTGCCCCAACTCATTTCGATCGGTCACGAACGCCGCGATCCGGCGTGCCACCGGCCAAGGACCGGGTAACTGATAGTCCGGCACGACGTGGGAGTACCCCCACCAAGTGAGCAGTGCCGCCAGCGTAAAAAGGTGCGCGACAGCCGTACCCCCAAACCGTAGCTGCTTGCGCCTCTCCGCGAATGCCTCAATCGTCACTTTGTGACTTCTTTTTCTGTCAACGTCTTGTCCCAGATCGCCTGCTCAACCGGCGGATAGCTCTTGAGAATGTCGAGCTCTTTCGCCTTCTCCCAGAGCAGCCCGATCGCCTTGACGTCGTCGTCCGATAGCACCACCGGGAAGTCGGAGAATTTGTTGAACCACACGTTGAAAAAGTCGGGATCAATGTTGAACTGCTTGCCGACGGCGGGAAAGACCTCCTGGGGGTGGGACTTTGCGTACCGCATCGATTCGTACAGGGCTCGCTGGAATTCACGATAGATCTCCGGGTTCGCCTTCAATTTATCGCCATAGCCCGCGAGCACGGCCGAAACCATTCGCAGATGAAGCTTATCGTTGAGATCCTGCGCAGTCTGCGCGATCGCTTTGAACTCGCTGGTTTGCATGGCCTTGTAAGCCTGCGCATGGATCAGCGTGGCTGCATCCACCTTGTCCGTAGCAAGCGCCGCGGGCATGGCCGGCGCGGGCATCTCGACGAAATCTATATCGCCTCCTTTAAGCGAGACGTTCATGCCATAGACATCGTGCAACGCGATGCGCACCAGGGTGATACCTGCTGAGCCGAGGGAATATACGGCAAGCTTCTTGCCCTTCAGGTCAGCCACGGACTTTATCGGGCTGTCTTTTCTTACCCAGATGCCGGCCCCCTCGCCTGAAGAGTGATAGCGGAGTCCCGGGCCCATGATCTTGAGATCGAGGCCGTGCTCGCGCGCGCGCGGGATCGCCATCGCGGCCGTTTCGATGACGTCGTAGGTGCGGGCTGAGGTCGCCTGGATCAGCGCGGAAATCTGCAGGCCAGACGCCTGCACATCGATCTTGTCGGATTTGATTTTGCCGTTACGCAGGGCCCATAGGACGGCTTCATGCGAGGGATCGGCAAGATAACCGAAAGTGACCGTCTCTTTAGACATGGCCCGCGAGGCCGGTTGCAGGATCACCGCGGCCGCCATCCCCGCGAGCCCAATGCCGATCAACGTCCTCCACGCTTTCATCTGGCGTCCTCCGTTATCTCGTCCTCGATTGTATGGAAAATTTCGATGAGATGCGCGCGCTGCTGCTTCAGCGAAGTGTTTGCCTCGCAATCGCGGGGCCGCGGCGCGGTCACGTTGAGGATTTCGCGTACAATCGCTGGTTTGGTCGAGAGCACCACAATGCGATCGGCAAGGAAGAGGGCTTCATCGATGTCGTGTGTGACAAAAAGGATCGTTCTTCGAGTCTCCTGCCAGAGCTCCACGATCTGCTGTCGCAGCCGCGCGCGCGTCGCATGGTCGAGTGCCGAGAATGGTTCATCCATCAGCACGATATCCGGATCGAGTGCAAGCGCGCGGGCGATTGCGACGCGCTGGCGTTCGCCGCCGGACAGCATCGCCGGCATCTTGTACATGTCCGCGCCGAGACCCACGCGCGTCAATTCCTGGCTTGCACGGGCGCGCCGTTCGGCAACGCTCACATCCGGGCGTCGCATCTCCAGGCCGAAGCCGGCATTTTCCAGGGCGTTCTTCCAGGGCAGCAGACGCGGGGCCTGGAAAACATAGGCGAGTTTCGCCCAGGTTTGCGCAGGCGGCAGCCCTTCGACCCGGAGGTCGCCGCCCTGGCACGGCAGCAAGCCACCGATGAGCCGCAGCGCGGTTGATTTGCCGCAACCCGATGGGCCAAGCAGGCAAACAAATTCACCGGAGCGGACGTCGAATGTGAGGTTCTCATAAATTACGCTCGCCCCAAACCGCAGCTTGACCCCCGAGAATACGATAGCTGGCTGTTGCAACGGATGGGTCCGGTGATTGCCGAGAAGTTTTCGATGTAATTGGGCGCCGCGCCCCGGACTAGCCGTGTCGCGTAATTATTTTAATGCTAAAACTTCAATTTCAGCGGTGTCAATCCGAGTTGACCAGGCTGGACCGATGCTCGGCCTTGCGCCACTGAGTCTCGAAAAAGCTTAATCGACGAGCTACGCACGAATCTGCAAGGCCCGCGACTTCTCGCTGGTCCGCAAACGTTTTTCACACCGGTGATAAAAGAATCAATATGTGCCAGTCGGACGGTGGTGGGCGGTACGCGTGCGCTGTCGGATCAGCCATTTTGAACGCCCGGCAAGCTGGAAGAAACCGCGGCGCAAGAACGCCGGCCAGGTCGTGGGCAAACCAAGAAACAATGAAACGCGTTGGGTATGATCGGTTATTGGCCGCTCTGATTTTTCCCAGGCGGCGAGGCCCTCGCCAATATCGGCGTGTTGATCGAGGAATACGCCCAGCGCGAGCGCGTTCATCATCGCGCAGCCGGCGCCCTGCCCTATATTCGGAGGCAATGCGTGCGCGGCATCGCCGAGGACCACCACGCGCCCTGCCGCCCAGCGCTTTAGTTTGACGTACTCGAAACGGTCGTAACGTGCCTCACCGCCCATGCGGAGCATCAGATCGCTCAAATGGGGAAACCATCTTGTCCAGAGTCTGGCGTCGATCGGTACAGCCTTGGCTGTCTCGTCCCTATCAAGCATGGTCAACGCTATATAGATCGTGTTGCCGCTGCACGGCGTATAGAGAATACGCCGGCTGCCTGACCAATATTCGACTGTGGTGCCGCCGTCGGTCTGCATCTCTTCGGCCGTGGCCTCGATGAGCAGACGGGTGGCGCCGTCCGGCAACTTGCGTCGTGTCTCCAGCAGTCCGACTGAGTCGCGCAGACTGGAGTTGACGCCGTCGGCGGCTACAATGAGATCGGCCTCGACCACTTCGCCGGTAGCCAAGGTCAAGCACCCTTCCATCGTTGCGGCGACGCCTTCCGAGCCTGTGACGATCTCGGCCCCAGCACGGACCGCTGCGGCCGCCAAGGCATGGATGACCTGTAGCCGCACAATGCTGAATACGCGGCTCGAGCGGTCCCACCGATGCAATGACAGCAGCCGATCATTCTCGTCGCGCACTTCGCGCGTGTGCGCGATCGGGGCCGTTGCCACCGCCGCGTCATAGGCGCCGAGAGCCTCCAGGACACGCAAGCCGTTCTCGTAGATGTAAATTCCGGCACCAGCCGCGCGCAATCGATCCGCGCGCTCGTGCACGCGCACCTTCCAGCCGCGTTGCGCGAGAGCACAGGCCGCGGCAAGCCCGGCAAAACCTGCGCCGACGATTTCCGCTTTGCGTTGCGCGGTCATCAACTCCTCGGCGATATTGTAAAGTCACAAAAACGGTTGGCGCATCGTAGCGGGCCAGCATATATTGTCGTGAATTTTTTGTTCCATGCCGGGAGGCAGCAGTGGCGCGTCTGAGACATTTCGCGGTTTGCGTTCGCGATCTCGAGAAGTCGGCGCATTTCTACAAGGAGGTATTCGGACTTAGGGAAGTTGGGCGCGAAACCATCGAAATCGGCTCGGCCATCTACATGAGTGACGGCACCGTCAATCTCGCGCTGCTGAATTTTGCCGGCAAGAAGGGCAACGATCTCGAAAACCCGGTCGGAGCAGTTGGCGCCAATCATTTCGGCTTCCAGGTCGACGACCTCGCCCAGACCCAGAAGAAGATTGAGGCCCTGGGGGGCAAATTTTTCTTTGATCTAGGCGACTCCCGCAAAGGCAATTTCGAACGCAAGTTCAAGGACCCCGACGGCGTCGTGTTTGATATTTCCGAGCACGGCTGGATCGGAACCGACAGCCGCAAGGAGCCGGCCTGAAGCAACGGTTATCTCGGCGCTCTCGCCGAAGTCCTTTGTTGCATTATTTGATGAATTGGTTGGTGTAGAGGTCGTCGACCGGCACCTTCTTGGTGATGATGTTCTTGGCGAGGTAGAAATCCTCGAGTTTTGCTAGCCGCTGCCGGTCCACCTCGCCGAGCTTCTTCTGCCCCGCATAGACGTGTTTGGCGTAGTACTCGAACGTCCATTTGATGGCGCCCTCCTTGTCCTTCCAGGTCGGTACGAACTTGACGAAATCGGCCGCGGCCCCGTTGGGGTCGTCCATGATGTCCTTCATGCCTCGCAGCGCGGCGGAGACGACCTTCTGAATCAGTGCCGGGTTTTTTTTGATCATCTCGTCGGAAGTGGCGATGCCCTGCGCCATGTGCGGGAAATAATCTTCGGTCTGCAGGATGCGCACCTTCACGCCGGCTGCCTGCACCGGGGGAATCCAATCTGGCACGCCAGCCATACCCGCCGACTTGCCAGTGGCGAGGAGCTGCCAGACGCCAACGGGCCCTGCCGCCTCGATATTGACATCACTTTGGCTGAGTCCCGCGCTCGCCAACAGGCCGAGCAGCGCGTAATAAGTGGTGTCCTGGAACGACATGACGCTGATGGTCTTGCCCTTGAGGTCGGCAGGCTTGGTGACGCCGGAATCCTCGCGCACGACCATCTGCATAAAGCCGCGACCTCCGAACACGCAGACGATCTTCACCGGCACGCCGTTGCCGCGCACCAGAATTGGCCCGTCGGCAACAATGCCACCGACCGGAGCATTGCCGGCGCCGACCTGCTTGGCCACGTCGACGCCGCCGCGACCTACCTCGAACTTCAGATCGAGCCCTTCCTTCTCGAAATAGCCTCTGCCCTTCGCGAGTTGAATCGGGCCAAAGGCAGGCAGGATGGGCGGTGCCGGAAACAAATAGGTCACGCTTTGGGCAGCACGCGCCGAACGGGCCGGCATGAGACCTGCCAGAACCGTCGCGCCGAATGCGGTGCAGAGCGCCCTGCGATCGAGCGTCAAGGTCGTGTTCATTGGACGGGTCCTTCCTGTTTGATTGGCGGATATCATTGCCATTGGGAGGCGTGACAGCCGCAGCTTTTTCCTTACTATACTCTTCAGTATCGTTTGAAGTCACCTCCCACAGCGGCAGCGCCAGTGTACCGACTAGAGTATCGCGACGTCACCATGCGTTTTGCCAGCAGCGCCGATGTCGTCACGGCCGTCAAGGACGTGAGTTTTCGGATCGCTGATGGCGAGGTCGTGTCGCTGATCGGGCCGAGTGGCTGCGGGAAAAGCACGCTGCTCAACATCGGAGCGGGGCTCAATCGGGCCAGCACCGGACTTGCTTACGTCGATGGAGAGGCCGTTGAAGGTCCCAACGCGCATGTCGCCTTCATGTTGCAGAAGGATCTCTTGCTGCCTTGGCGCACGATTACCGAAAATGTCATGTTGGGGGCGGAAATTCATGGTATGCCGCGCAGCGAGCGCGAACAGCGAGCCCAGGCGCTGCTGCGGAAGTTTCGATTGGCCGAATTCAGCAATCACTATCCGCATCAGTTGTCAGGAGGCATGCGGCAACGGGCGGCACTTGCACGCACATTGGCCGTCGACCCTTCGGTGCTGCTGCTCGATGAGCCATTCTCCGCAGTCGATGCGCAGACGCGGATCATGCTGCAATATGATCTGGCGCAGACGCTAAAAGAAGCCGACAAGACCGCGCTGCTGATCACTCATGATCTGTCGGAGGCTGTCATCCTGTCCGACCGCGTCCTCGTGATGAGCCGTCGGCCGGGCCGCATCATCGACGAGGTGAAGATCGAAATTCCAAATCGCGAGGATCCCTTTGCCCGCCGGCGCGACCGCCGCGTCGAGGACTACATCTCGCGTTTAATGGACCGTCTCGACATCGGGCATCCGCTCGAAGCCGCGGGTGCGTTATGACGCGCGGCGATGCGGCCGATCCTGCCGCGCGCCTCCAGCGTGGCGTCGTTGCCAGCGCGGCGCTGCTGGTGGTGTTTATCATCGGCTGGCAGTGGGGTCCCGGCTTGCTCGGTATCCCCAGATTCATCGTGCCGCCATTGTCAGACGTGGCAGCCGAATCGGTGCGCATGTGGCATGTTGATCACCTGGGCTTTCACACGGCCATCACCACAGCAGAAGTGATCGCAGGCTTTGCGCTGGGCAGCCTGCTCGGCGCTTGTATCGGTTACCTGCTGGGCATGTCCCCGACCGCGGAGATCGCGCTGTCACCTTATATCCTTGCCTTGCAGATTGCACCCAAGGTCGCCTTCGCGCCGTTGTTCATTCTGTGGATGGGATTTTCCGTCTATCCGAAAATCCTCGTCGCTATTCTGATCGTGTTCTTCCCTGTGCTGGTCAACGTGATGACCGCGGTGCGCGGGGTCGATCCCGACATGATCAACCTCGCGCGGTCATTCAAGGCAACGCGCGCGCAGATCTTCTGGAAGATTGAGTTTCCCGCCTCATTGCCACCGTTTCTCGCGGGGCTGCGCATCGGCTCAACACTGGCCGTGGTCGGGGTGGTAGTCGGCGAACTGGTTGGCGGCAACTCAGGGCTCGGATTCCTCCTCTCTTATGGGGAGGGACAGGCGAATACACCGATGGTGTTCGTCGCCATAATCATGCTGACCTTGATTGGCAGCATCGCATACCTTGTCGTGGTGCTGGTCGAGCGGCGCGTATTGCACTATGTACCCAAGCGGCCGGGCACGCAGCTCTGATCACGCAGCACATGGCGCACTGCCGCCTCAATGCGGGCAGCGATCTCGCGCCGTGCCAGTCTCCGGTCAATCCCGAGTAGAACGCGTAAATGGCCGTAACCGCGCAAGAGCTCGAGAAATTCCTCTGAAGCACGCAGCGGGTCGGACACGCGAAAGCGCGGATTGTCGCGGTTGCGCTCGAAATAGCGCACCAGTACGTCGATGCAAACCTGCGGGCCATAAGTGTAAAAGAAGCGGCCGAGGTTCGGGAACCGCTTGCTCTCGGCGACCACAATGCGGTGAAGCTCCACTGTCTCAGGGGCGAACACGATGTCGATTATTCGCTCCGCATAGCGGCGCAGCGCCTCCTCCGGCCTCTGCCTAAAAATGCGCTCGAGATCGACGGCGACGATTCGATTGCAGAGGTCGGTGATCAGGCCGGCAAACAATTCCTCCTTGCTGCCGAAGTGCCGGTAGACAGTCATCTTCGACACGCCTGCACGCGCGGCAACGGCGTCCATGCTGGTACCGCCGAAGCCTTCTCTTAGGAACACACCCTTGGCGCCGCGCAGGATGGCGCGCCTCTTGGCATCGGACAGGCTGCGGCCATTCTTGTCCGCGCCCCGCTCGCGGACGTCCGCGTCGCGGGTCTTGCCGCCGACGATACTGCGCGGTATCGTTTTTTCTTCCGCCGCCGCCTTAGCCTGGAGTCGTTGCATGCAAGTTTCTGCCGATTGTTCAATGGAGGCGCTGTCGCGGATGGTCGAGCCGGCACGTGTACACCGGCGAATTTACACCGATCCTGCGATTTTTGAATTGGAAATGTCGCGCATTTTCGCGATCGCCTGGGTCTATGTCGGGCACGAGAGCCAAATCAAGAAACCGGGCGATTATTTTTGCGCCCGCGTCGCGCGCAAACCGCTGGTGATCGTACGTGATGCCGAAGGCCAAGTCCGCGCATTGCACAATCAATGTGCCCACCGCGGGGCGATGGTTGTTGCGAATGACAGCGGCTCAACCGATGAATTCCAATGCTGCTACCATGGCTGGACCTATCATCTCGATGGAAAGCTCAAGGCTGTGCCCCTCAACCATGGGTACCCGGCCGATGTCGATTTCAAAAGCCCCAAAACGGCGATGGTGCAGGTGCCGCGAGTCAAGAGCTATCGCGGGTTCATCTTCGTTAGCATGGCGCCCGACGGCCAGAGCTTCGAAGACTTCATCGGCTATATGAGGACGTCGCTCGACGACATGGTCGACCGGGCGCCGGATGGCGAGATCGAAGTCGCGGGCGGCACATTCAAACATGTCTATGAAGGCAACTGGAAGCTCTATCTCGAAAATCTCTGCGACGCAGCACATCCCTGGTTCACGCACCGCTCGTCGATCGCCGCCGCACAACAGCAGGACGATGGCGTCCATAGTGACGGGTCGGGCGAGATTGCCATCCGCCAGATGCGTCAGAACGGCGCGCCTTACAGCTTCTGGGAGAACCAGGTCGGCATCTGGACCTATCCCAACGGCCACAGCTATCTGGGCGATTATCATGACGACGCCAAGCTCGTTGCTGCGCTGAACGATGCGACGTTCCGTGAATATTTTGCAGCGCTGGAGGCTAAAAAGGGAAAGGCGGAAACGCAGCGCATCATGGAAGTGCGCCGCTGGAACAGCAACATCTACCCAAATCTGTCGATGATGAGTCAGTTCCAGCAGCTCCGCGTCATTCATCCGATCGCGGTGGACCGCACCGTCGTGCACACTTATTGCTTCAAGCTGAAGGGCGCGCCGGAGCAGATGTTCCGCAATACCATTAGCTTCGCCAATGTCGTGAATGGCACAGGCTCCCTGGTGCTCACGGATGACCTCGAAATCTATAACCGCATAACCATTGGTCTGGCTTCGCAAGGCGCCGAGTGGCTGGAAATCGGACGCGGCTACACCAGCGACTTGCCTGACGCGCATAACGGCCGCAAGGGCAAGAATTCGACCAGCGAGGTCTACATCCGCAACATGTTCGATGCGTGGCGCGGCTATATGCTCAATGGCGTGGCCAAGCGCCGCCAGGAGGCCGTGGCATGACCATGCTGGAAACGACGCCCTTCCGGGCGCCCGCAATGCCGGCACTGAATGGACTCGACGAACTGCGCGCCTGTGAGGCATTTCTGATTTATGAGGCGCGGCTCCTCGATGAGGGGCACTTCGATGCGTGGCTCGCGCTCTTCACGCCTGAGGCGCATTATTGGGTGCCGAGTCAGCCCAACCAAGAAAGTCCCTTCGAAACGGTTTCTTTGATGTATGACGACCGGCGTCTCCTGGAGACCCGCGTGCGCCGACTCGCCGACCCGCGCATTTATTCCCAGGAGCCACGCTCGCGCACAAGTCGGATTGTTACCAATGTGACTTGCGAGTCGGATAGCAGCGAGTCAGAGCGAATATTGCGATCCAAATTCGTCCTGGTCGAATATCGCCGCGAGGAGCAGCGTCTCTTCGCCGGCACATATCTGCATCGAGTGGTCGGCGCGGGCGAAGACATGCGCATCACCATGAAGCGCATCGATCTCGTCAATTGCGATGCGCCGCTGGACGGACTCGTGGTGCCTTTCTGACTGCAGCGCCCCTGTCATCGACAGGCTGATTGTTTTATATTTAAAGGCCTGCCGGCACTGATACGGAGCATTTATGGCCGAACGGTCCTTTGCCACGGAAGTGCGCGACCTGGAAGTCGGTGCCGGGGAGACCTTCCGCGGCGAAGGCATTCTTGCAATCACCAAGGCGCTGCTGCAATCGGGTGTCGGCTATGTGGGCGGATATCAGGGCGCGCCGATTTCGCACCTGATGGATGTGCTCTCCGACGCGCAAGAACTGCTCGGCAAACTGGGTGTGCAGTTTTCAACCTCCGCTTCGGAGGCGGCGGCAGCCGCGTCTCTCGCCGCCTCGGTCATGTATCCGATCCGCGGCGCCGTCACCTTCAAGGCCCCCGTGGGCATTAATGTCGCCGCCGATGCGCTTGCCAATCTGGCCTCCGCCGGTGTTACCGGCGGCGCGCTTGTCATTATCGGCGAGGATTACGGCGAAGGCTCCTCGATTATGCAGGAGCGGTCGCATTCCTTCGCCATGAAATCGCAGATATGGCTGCTGGATCCGCGGCCGAACCTCGAATCGATCGTCAAGGCGGTGGAGGATGGCTTCGATCTATCGGAGGCGTCAAACACGCCGGTGATGTTGGAGGTGCGCATTCGTGCGTGCCACGTGCACGGCTCGTTCGTCGCTAAGGACAACAAACCCCCGGCGTTCACAATCAGAAGGGCGCTGGAGAACCCGGTGCGCGATACAAGCCGCGTCGTGCTACCGCCCGCATCCTATGCGCAGGAGAAGGATAAGATCGAAAAGCGCTGGCCGGCAGCAGTAAGCTTCATAAAGGAACGCAAGCTTAACGAATTCTTTGACGGCGACCTGCTGGACGTCGGCATCATCACGCAGGGCGGCATGTACAATGGAGTGATCCGCGCGCTACAGCGGCTCGGCCTTGCCGATATCTGGGGCTCCACCCGCGTCCCGATCTATTGCCTGAACGTCACTTATCCGCTGGTCGACGACGAGGTCGTCGCGTTCTGCGCTGGCAAGCAGGCCGTGCTTATCGTCGAGGAAGGTCAGCCCGAGCATATCGAGCAGGCGATCAACACCATTCTGCGGCGGCGCGACGTCAATACCAGGATTTCGGGCAAGGATGTGCTGCCGATGGCCGGCGAATACACCGCTGACATCATGCTCAAGGGTCTGCGCGCCTTTCTCGTGAGCAACGCCGCCACCGCAGTTAGCGACCAGGTGCGCTCGCCTAACGAGCCGAGCATCCGGGACGACCCGAGGGTTAAGGCATTGGCCGACACGGTGCCGCCGCGACCACCAGGCTTCTGCACGGGGTGCCCCGAGCGGCCGATCTTCGCCGCGATGAAGCTGGTTGAGAAGGAGCTTGGACCCCATCATGTTGCTGCCGACATCGGCTGCCATTTGTTCTCGAGCCTTCCGCCGTTCAACATTGGCACTCACACGATGGGCTATGGTTTAGGACCCGCCTCGGCAGCTGCGTTCAATGTCGAGGCAGGCAGGAAGTCGATCGCGATCATCGGCGATGGGGGTTTCTGGCATAACGGGCTGACGAGCAGCATTGGCAACGCCGTCTACAACAAGCATGACGGAGTGATTATCGTTGTCGACAATTTCTATTCCGCGGCCACCGGCGGCCAGGATCTTTTATCTTCACGCGCCGAAATTGGCTCGCGGTCTACCCAGCATCCGATTGCCAAGGCCGCGGCGGGTATCGGCGCCAGCTGGATCAGGCACATCGACCGCACCTATGACGTCGGCAAGATGCGCGACACGCTGAAGGAGGCGCTCACGATCAGGTCGCCCGGTCCCAAGCTGATCGTCGCTTCGTCGGAATGCATGCTCAACCGGCAGCGGCGCGAAAAGCCTCTGTTCAACGAAGCGGTCAAGCGTGGCGAGCGCACGGTGCGCGAGCGTTATGGCGTTGACGAGGATATCTGCACCGGGGACCACGCGTGCATCCGCCTCTCCGGTTGCCCGTCTCTGTCGATCAAGCATATAGACGATCCACTGAAGGACGATCCCGTAGCCGCGGTCGACAATTCTTGCGTCGGCTGCGGCAACTGCGGCGAAGTCGCCGAAGCCGCCATTCTCTGCCCATCGTTCTATTGCGCCTCCGTCATTCACAACCCAACGCTTTTCGAACGCACGATAGCGCATATTCGCGCAAAGGTGATCGGCTGGTTACAGACCCGGCGTGCCCGTCGGCAAATCGCTTTCACTCCAATATGAACGTTGCGCCCGCCACTCGCAGCCTCGACACAAGCAGGCCATTCTCCATTGCGGTGATGGCATTGGGCGGCCAGGGCGGCGGTGTCCTGGTCGACTGGCTTGTTATGCTGTGCGAGGCGCAAGGCTGGACGGCGCAATCGACCTCCGTCCCCGGCGTCGCGCAACGCACTGGCGCGACCGTCTATTATATCGAGGCGTTGCCGATACCCGCCGATGCGCCACCGGGCCTGCGCCCGGTGCTATCGTTGATGGTAGTGCCGGGCGAAGTCGATCTCGTCATCGCCGCCGAGCTCATGGAAGCCGGCCGCGCCATCCAGCGCGGCTTCGTCACGCCTGATCGAACGACCTTGATCGCCTCCTCGCACCGGCACTACGCGGTGGCAGAGAAGCAGGTGCCGGGTAACGGCATCGGCAGCGCCGACATCGTCAAGGCCGCAGCCGCGGCGGCGGCCAAGCGGTTCATCGTATTCGACATGGCGGCGCTGGCGGAAGAGTCCGGCAGCGTTATCTCCGCAGTGCTGTTCGGCGCGGTGGCGGCCGCGAACGTACTGCCGTTCCCGCGCGCCGCCTTCGAGCAGACGATCAGGGCGGCCGGCATTGGCGTCGCCGCGAGCCTGCGGGCCTTTGCGCGTGGCTTTGAGCACGCCTGCACTGATCCGCAGGCAACCACGAGCATGGCCGAACCGACTGCGGAGCCGGTCGAATCCCCATCCACCGCGGCCGAAAGCTGCGCCCCGCTCAAGCCGGTTGGCCATCCCGCCTACGATGCGCTTGTCAGGCGCGCGCAAAGCATGTTGCCGCCGATTACGCACGACATGATCGCCGCGGGCCTCCAACGCGTCGTCGACTTCCAGGACGTCGCCTATGGCGAGGAGTATCTCGATCTCCTCGCCGACCTGCACGCCCTCGACAAAGTGGCTGGCGGCGGCGCGCGCAATTTTGAGCTTACCCGCACTGCCGGCAAATATCTCGCGGTGGCGATGGCTTATGACGATGTTTATCGCGTGGCCGATTTGAAGACGCGCGCGAGCCGCTTCACCCGTGTGCGTAGCGAAATCGGCGTCGCGCCCGAACACCTCGTCTACACAACTGAATTCATGCATCCTCGCATGGACGAGGTCGCAGGCTCCCTGCCCAATTCGATCGGCCGCTTCATCGAGCGCCGGCCGCGGTTGTTCAAAGCGCTTGACAAAATCGTCAATCGTGGCCAACGCGTGCGGACAGGTACTATCCGCTGGTTTTTGTTGCTGTACATACTCGGCGGCTTGAAGCGTTTCCGCCGCGGCACATTGCGCCACGCGCGCGAGATTGCACATCGTGACGCCTGGTTGGCACAGGTGAAAGGCGCGGCGCCGAAGGATTACGCGCTCGCAGTCGAGTTGCTCGTGTGCCGGCGGCTGATCAAGGGCTATTCCGACACGCATACTCGCGGCGAAGGAAAGTTTGATCGTGTGATGGCGGCTGCGGCGCGTCTGCAAGGCCGCCCTGACGCCGCCGACTGGCTGCGCCGTTTGCGCGAGGCGGCGCTCAAGGACGAAGACGGCGTTGCGCTCACCGGAGCGCTCAAGACCATCGATAGCTTTCTTTAATTTTATCTTCGCCGGCGCCCCAATCCCCTCAATTCCTGCGACAGCTCGCACTTGCGGGCACCCGAAAGTGCTGGTGCGTTTCACCTGGGCGCCCCGTTTGCTTCGATCCCTCCGGGAAAGCTCAATTTTCCCACTCGGGCGCGGTGGCACGGCGCTTCCCATCGACCCGCTTCACCGCCGGATCGTCGAGGCCCTTTTTGTCCCAGAGTTTGCAAGTCACCGGCTTATGCTTTTGGTCGAGACCCTCGCAATAGTTCGTGAACTCGCAATGGCGCACGGCATCGCCGCGGCCCAGCGACAACTTGAGGAACCAGTCGGGATCGGCGAGCGACTGCCGTGCCGCACCGACGATGTCGCAAGCGCCAGCATTTAGCATCCTCTCCGCCATCTCGAAATTATGGACACCGCCGGCGCACACGACTGGCGTTGATAAATTCGCCGCTCGCAACGCGAGTCGGATTTCAGCCGTAGGCTCGATGTTGCGCCCAAAGGGGCCGCGCTCGTCGGAAATGTATTGCGGCATGCACTCGTAGCCACTGGGCCCGGTGTAGGGATAGACCGCGTGGCCGACGCCCGGCTGACTGGCGTCATCAAACTTTCCGCCGCGCGACGTCGAAATGAAATCCATTCCGGCACGGCCGAATTCGCCTGCGAAATAGACAGCGTCCTCCACGCCGCTGCCGCCATCGATGCATTCATCGGCGAGCATACGGCAGCCGACGACGTAGTCATCCCGTACCTTTTTACGCACTGCTGCGTAGACCTCCAAAGGCAGGCGCACGCGGTTCTCTCGGACCCCGCCATAGGTGTCTTCGCGCGTATTGGTCCGGGACAGGAATGAGGCCATCGTATATGCGTGTGCGTAATGCAATTCAATACCGTCGAAACCGGCTTCGCGCGCCCGCGCCGCGGCGTCGGCGAAAAGGCCAGGTAGCACATGGGGCAAATCGCGAATATGCGGGAGTTCCGTGTCTGTCACGCGTTCACGGTAGCCCAATTGCAGTGATTCCAATTCGCGCCGCGAGAGAATCGCGGCCAGCTCATTGTCGGGCAGCACCGAAAGCGTCTTGCGTAATTCGTCGTCGCTCAGGCCCGGTCGAGCCATGCGGTGCACATCGGTAATCCGCAGGAAGCGAGTGAAAAATTTTTCGCGTTCGGGACGGCGCCGAACGGCAAGAAAATCGATGGTGTGTATGAATAATTTGGTCTGTCCGTCGCTCGCCTCACGCACCGCCGCGACCAGATTCCTGAGCCCTGGGAGAAACCGGTCGTGGCCAATCCGCAGCAAAGGGCCGCTTGGTACGTCGCGAATACCGGTCGCCTCGACGACAATGGCGCCCGGCCGCCCGCGCGCAAAGCGCGCGTACCAGTCGATCACCTCCTCTGTGACAAATCCTTCTTCGGTCGCGCGCCAAGGCACCATGGCGGGCACCCAGGTGCGTTGCACAAGCTCGAGCGGCCCGATGCGCACCGGTGAGAATAGCTTCGCGGCCGCCGCTTCCTCGCGCATCGGGATTCGGCCCGGGTTTGGTCGGTGGCGAATACGTTGTTGCGGACGCCACATGTCAGCAGCTCTTCTGGACCAGAGCGGAGCGACCCTACACCGGCCCCCGCGGTTTAGAACCAACGAGATCAGGTTGACGGCAAGACGGCCGTGCCCTCGATTTCGACCAACGCTCCCTCTTCCAGGAGATCCTTGACCGCCACGAGAGTCATGGCAGGAAAATGTCGTCCCATCACGCGCCGATAGGCGTCGCCGATCTCCTTTTGGCGCTGAACGTACTCCGCCTTATCCGTGACGAACCAGGTCAGCCGCGTCACATGTTCGGGCTTGCCATCGGCCTCGGCAAGGATAGCGACCACGTTCATCAGCGCTCGCTCGACCTGCGCGACGAAATCGCTGCCGACGAGTTGCGCCTGCTCGTTCCAGCCGATCTGACCCGCGATGAACACGAGCCGCCCCCCGGCGAGGACGCCGTTGGCATAGCCCCTGGGCGGTCTCCAGTCCTTCGGCTGAAGGAATTCAAATTTACTCATTTCTCTAGTTGCTCGCGGAGGCGAAAGCGTTGAATTTTTCCAGTGGCCGTCTTCGGCAAGGCATCGAGGAATTTCACTGCACGCGGATATTTGTACGGCGCGATGGTCACCTTGACGTGATCCTGCAACCGCTTGATGCACAATTCGTCACCTCTCACGCCGGACTTGAGCACGACATAAGCGGTGACGATCTGCCCGCGCGCCTTGTCCGCCGCACCGATCACCGCACACTCTGCGACGTCGTCATGCTGCAGCAGCGCGGCTTCGACCTCCGGCGCGGCAATATTGTAGCCGGATGAGATGATCATGTCGTCGGCGCGGGCAACAAATCGAAATTGACCATCCGCATCTTGCGTGTAGGTGTCGCCAGTCAGATTCCAGCCATCGCGCACGTAGTCCGATTGCCGCTTGTCGGCAAGATAGCGGCAGCCTGTCGGCCCGCGCACAGCCAGTTTTCCCACCTCGCCGCGCTGCACTTCCATCATGTTGTCGTCTATGACCTTGGCCTCATACCCGGTGATCGGCCGGCCGGTGATGCCTGGATGTGCGTCGTCGAGGCGGCTGCCGATGAAGATATGCAGCATCTCGGTCGAGCCGAGACCATCGAGCAGCGGCTTTCCCGTCTTGCGCTTCCACTCGTTGAACACGGCAGCCGGCAACGTCTCCCCTGCGGACACAGCAATGCGCAGCGAGGAGAGGTCGGCACCCTGGTCCATCGCGGCGAGCATGGCGCGATAGGCTGTCGGCGCGGTAAAGCACATGGTCGCTTTGTACGTTTCGATGATCTGCACCATGTTGGCAGGCGAGGCATTTTCCAGGAGTGTGGAGGTGGCGCCGAAGCGTAACGGGAAGATCGCCAACCCGCCGAGACCGAAGGTGAAAGCGAGCGGCGGCGAACCAACGAAAACATCATCCCGCGTAACTTTCAGGACCTCGCGTGCATAGCCGTCGGCAATGATCAGCAAATCGCGATGGAAATGCATTGTGGCCTTGGGCTCTCCGGTCGTGCCCGAGGTGAAGCCGAGCAAGGCGACGTCATCGCGGCCGGTCGGCACGGCGTCGTAGATCACCGGCTTGTTGAGCGCGATGCGGTCGAGTTCGGCATCGTGATTCGACGTGCCGTCGAAGCTGATCACCTGCTTGAGAAATTTGCTGTTTTTTGCACACGCGACCAACTCGTCGGCAATGCGGCTGTCGGCGAGTGCCAGCGCAATTTGTGCCTTATCAACGATTTTGGTGAGCTCGCCGACGCGCAGCATCGGCATGGTATTGACGACCACCGCGCCAGCTTTCGTCGCGGCCAGCCAGGCGGCGACCAACGCCGGATTGTTACCGGAGCGAATAAGTACTCGATTTCCCGGCTTGACGCCGTAGTTTTCGGTGAGCGCGTTCGCGAGCCGGTTCGACCAATCGGTCAGTTCCTTATAAGTGCGGCGGCGGCCGTTTCCGATCAGCGCGATGCGATCACCGAAACCCTTCTCCACCATCCGATCGGTGAGCTCAACGCCGGCATTGATGCGCTCGGGATATTGAAATTCGGGCCTATCGAGCAAGATATTGGGCCACGCGTTGAACGGCGGCAGGTTATCGCGTGTGAAAGTGTCAACATGCGCCGATGGACCAAGTTTGATGGCTGTCATGCTAGCGCTCCGCAACTTCCGACAGGAGGGCTCGGGCAATGACGATTTTCTGCACATCCGTCGCGCCTTCGTAGATGCGCAGTGCGCGGATCTCGCGGTAAAGAACTTCCACGGGGTGTCCCGACACCACGCCAGCGCCCCCGTGCAGCTGCACCGCCGTATCGATGATACGCTGCGCCGCTTCGGTAGCGTAGAGCTTGGCCATCGCCGCTTCGCGAGTAATGCGCGCAACCCCCTGATCCTTCGTCCACGCGGCGCGATAAACCAGCAGCGCCGCGGCATCAATCTCCAGCGCCATGTCCGCGAGATGTCCTTGCACCATCTGCAGCTCGCTCATGGGCGCGCCGAACAGCTCGCGCGTCGCTGCGCGTTTCATTGTCTCTGCCATCGCACGCCGAGCGAAGCCGAGAGCAGCTGCACCAACTGTGGTGCGGAAAATGTCGAGCGTGGCCATAGCTATCTTGAAGCCGTCGCCCGCCTTGCCGATCATCGCGGAGCTCGGCACGCGGCAATTCTCGAAGCGCAAAAGCGCCAACGGGTGCGGCGCGATAACGGGAATGCGCTCAGCGATCTTCAGTCCCGGATTGTCGCCCCGGACAATGAAGGCGGAAAGGCCACGCGCGCCAGGCGCTTCGGCAGTGCGGGCGAAGACGATGTACAGATCGGCGATGCCACCGTTGGAGATCCACATCTTCTCGCCGTCAAGCACATAGTCGGTGCCGTGGCGGCGCGCCGTCATCGCGATATTTGCAACATCGGATCCGGAAGCAGACTCGGATAGTGCGAAAGCGGCGATCGCCTTGCCAGCGCGCGTCTGCGGCAGCCATTCAGCACGCTGGGCGGTGTCGCCGAACAGCGAGATCGGCCCGGCACCGAGCCCCTGCATCGCGAAGACAAAATCGGCAAGCCCTGCATGTGCGGCCAAGGTCTCGCGCGACAGCGCCAGTGTGCGCACGTCGAACTTTTCATTGCCTTCGCCTGGCGCGGTGACTTTGAGCCAACCGCCCGCGCCGAGCCGCCTCACAAGTTCTCGGCACGCGGTATCGGTATCGCGGTGATCGATTTGGCCGACATTGTCGGCCGCCCAGGCGCCAAGTTTCTCGCTCCACTCGCGATGCCGGGTTTCGAAAAACGGCCAAGAGAGATGACTGGGCATTCCTATCCCCGCGCCGCTGGATGCCCCACAAGCAGGGAGCAACTGCGAATGGGCTCGTGGAAAACAACGAACATCAAATCAATCCCCGGCGAACTGCGGCGGCTGCCGGGCGATGAAGCCTTCGTAGGCGCGGCGGAAATCCTGCGTCTGCATGCAGATGGCCTGTGCCTGCGCCTCGGCCTCGATTGCCTGATCAATAGTCATCGACCATTCCTGGGACAGCATCGTCTTGGTCATCATATGCGCGAAGGTTGGGCCTTTCGCGAGCGTGCGGGCGAAGGCCACGGCCTCCCCTTCCAATTTGTCGGCGGGGACGAGTCGATTGAAAAATCCCCAGCGCTCGCCATCCTCAGCGGTCATCACACGGCCCGTATAGAGAAGCTCGGCGGCGCGGCCCTGACCGATCACCCGCGGCAGCATGGCGCAGGCGCCCATGTCGCAACCCGCAAGGCCGACGCGCGTGAACAAGAACGCAGTCGTCACCTGCCTCGTGCCGAATCGCAGATCCGAGGCGAGTGCAATGATGGCGCCGGCGCCCACGCAGACGCCGTCGACCGCGGCGATCACCGGTTGCGGGCACGTGCGCATCGCCTTGACCAGGTCGCCGGTCATGCGCGTAAACTCGAGCAGCCCCTTCATGCCTCGGTCGAGCAACGGGCCGATAATATCGCGCACATCACCACCCGAGCAGAAGTTTCCGCCATTGGAGCCAAACACCACCGTCTTCACGTCATCCGCGTAAGACAGCTTGCGGAAAGTGTCGCGCAATTCGGCATAGGACTGGAAGGTGATCGGGTTCTTGCGCTCAGGCCGGTTGAGGCTGATGACGGCGACGCCGCCCTCCTCCATCCGCCAGTTGAAGTGTTCCGGCTTATAGTTGCTCATGCTCATGGCCGGCTTCCTCCTTCACGGATGCGTTCGGCGAGTCCGTCGAAATCTTCAATCAGGCTTTCCATCTGTTCGGCGCCGAAATCGGACAGCAGCTCGTTTATCCAATTTTCGTGAGCAGCGGCGACGCTGGAGAAACGCGCAGCGCCCTTCGGTGTCAGCCGTACGATAAAGGAGCGCCTGTCTTCTGCCGGTGCATGACGCACGACGTAATTTTCGGCCGCGAGGCGGTCGATGATGCCAGTGACGTTACCGTTCGAGACCATGAGCGCGCGTGAAAGATCCGTCATAGTCATGCCATCCTGCTTGCGCGCGAGGGCCGCCATCACGTCGAACTGCGGCAGGGTCATCGCAAATTGCACGCGCAGGCGCTCGCGGACGTCGGCTTCAATCGCGCGGGTCGACCGCAGCAATCTGATCCACAGTCGCAGGCGCTGTTTGCCCGTTGAGCGAGCGTTAGCGCGCGCAATCGGCCTTGCCGCGACGTTCATACCTGTCCTCCGCTGATGGCGACGGCCTGACCGTTGATGGACGCGGCGGCCGGCATGCACAACCAAAGGACGGTCTGGGCGACCTCCTCCGGCGTGACAAGTCGCTTATGAGCGTTGTCCTTTGCCAAGGCACTGCGTGCTTCCGCGGCCGAGCGCTTCGTCTTGATCGATATCGCTGCCACCGAGGCCTCCAGCAACGGCGTTTGGGTGAACCCTGGACAGACAGCATTCACCGTGATCCCGGTTGTGGCCAACTCGGCGCTGAGGGCGCGCGTCAGTCCGACGACGCCATGTTTGGCCGCACAATAGGCGGCAACGTAGGGGTACCCTTTCAACCCGGCTGTGGATGCGACCAGGACCAGGCGGCGCAAGCCATTGGTCCCGGCCTCGCGAATGAGGTCGGGCAGCGCCGCCTGGACCGTGTGAAAGGCGCCGGTGAGGTTGACGTCCAGCATGCGCTGCCAGTGACCTCCATCGATACGCGCAAACGGGGCGCTCTCGGCCGCGCCCGCATTGGCAACGACGATGTCGAGCGGTCCGAATTTTTCGCGCGCCGCGGCAACCATCGCCTTGCAGTCATCGGCGCGCGTCACATCCGCGACCACGGCCGCGCCGTTCCTGAAACCAGCGACCACGTCGGCCAGTCGTGTCTTCTGTCGGCCGGCGATTGTCACCGACGCGCCAGCGTGAGACAAGGCGCTTGCAATCGCCGCCCCGATCCCGGAGCCGCCGCCGGTAACAAGCGCATGTCGGCCGTCGAGCGCGCCCATCACACCTTTCCTATCGACGTCTCGCCGCGTGACTTCAGCCGGTACAGCTGGTCGCGGCCCGGCCAGTACGGCTTCGGCCAATTGATCCCTCTGTAGCCCAACGCGGCCGCTGCGTGCAGCGTCCAGTACGGATCGGTGAGGTGCGGCCGGGCGAGACATACAAGATCGGCGCGACCCGCCATCAATATCGAATTGACGTGATCCGGCTCATAAATATTTCCGACGGCGATTGTGGCGATGGCAGCCTCGTTGCGGATCCGATCGGAGAACGGCGTCTGAAACATTCGGCCGTAGATTGGCTGGGCCCGGGTTGAGGTCTGTCCAGCCGAGACGTCGACCAGGTCGACTCCGGCCTCGCCGAGCAGCCGCGCGATGGCAACCCCGTCCTGCGCCTGAATGCCTTCAGACCCGACCCAATCGTGCGCCGAGATGCGGACGGAGATCGGCTTTTGGTTCGGCCACACCTTGCGCACGGCGCGAAATACCTCGAGCGGAAAGCGCAGGCGGTTCTCGAGATTTCCGCCGTATTCATCCAGGCGCTTGTTCGTAAGCGGCGTGATGAACGACGACATCAGATAACCATGCGCATAGTGCAGCTCGAGCCAGTCAAAGCCGATGCGCGCCGCCATCTCGGTCGAACGTACGAATTCGTCGCGGATGCAATCCATATCCGCCCGGGTTATCTCGCGCGGCATCTGGTTTTCGCGCGACCAAGGCACCGCTGAGGCCCCTACGATCTCCCAATTGTCAGAAGCAAGCGGCGCGTCCGATACCTCCCAGCCAAGTTGGGTTGACCCCTTTGGACCAGAGTGGCCGAGCTGGATGGCGATCTTGGCGTCGGTTTCGGCGTGCACGAAATCGACCAGCCGCTTCCAGGCCTTTTCATGTTCGCCTGAGTACATTCCGGTGCAGCCGGGAGAAATGCGCCCTTCAGGCGAAACGCAAGTCATCTCTGTGAACACCATGCCCGCGCCCCCTTTGGCCCGCTCGGCATAATGGGCAAAGTGCCAGTCGTTCGGCATGCCATCCTTTGCCTTGTATTGCGCCATCGGCGAGACGCAGACCCGATTCTCGAGTTGGATGCCACGCACCCGCAGAGGTACGAACATCGGCGGCCGCGGGACATTTGGCCTGCGGCCCGTGGCGTGCTCGTCAAACCACTTCTCGGCGTCCGCTAGCCATTCCGGATCGCGTTGGCGCAGGTTCTCATGGCTGATGCGCTGAGAGCGGGTGAGCAGGGAATAGTTGAACTGCACCGGGTCGAGATGCAGGTATCGCTCCACATTCTCAAACCACTCGGTCGAATTGCGAGCAGCATTTTGAAGGCGCAGCACTTCGAGACGGCGTTCGCTTTCATAGCGATCGAAGGCGGCCTTTAGAGTAGGCTCGCTTGACACATAGTTGGCGAGCGCGATCGCGCTCTCCATCGCGAGCTTCGAGCCGGAGCCAACGGAGAAATGAGCCGTCGCCGCAGCATCGCCGAGGAGCACGATGTTTCCGTGACTCCACCGCTCACACAGCACGCGCTGAAAGTTGAGCCAGGCCGAGCCTCGCAGATGACGCGCATTCGACATCAGAGAATGCCCGCCGAGATATTTCGCGAAAATACGCTCGCAGACAGCAATGGTCTCCTCAACGTTCATGGTGTGGAAGCTCGAGCGACGCCACGTCTCCTCCGAACACTCGACGATGAAAGTGGCCGTGTCCGCATCGAACTGATAGGCGTGCGCCCAGATCCAGCCATGTTCGGTCTCTTCAAAAATGAAGGTAAAAGCATCGTCGAACTTCTGATGCGTCCCGAGCCAGATATACTTGCAGGCGCGCACATCGATGTCGGGCTTGAACACGTCGGCATGCGCGGCGCGCGCCTTCGAATTCACGCCGTCGGCAGCGACGACCAGATCGTAGTTGCGCGCGAAAGTATCAACCTGATCGGCCTCGCTCTCGAAGAGGATGGTTACGCCCAGCGCTCGTGCACGGTCCTGCAGAATATTGAGCAGCCGCTTGCGGCCAATGCCACAGAAGCCATGGCCGCCCGAAACCTGTTTCGTGCCGCGATAGTGGACGGCGATGTCGTCCCAATAGGCGAAGGAATTGCGAATTGTCCTGGCGCTCACCGGATCGTTCCCGGCGAGATTGGTCATGGTCTCATCGGACAGGACCACTCCCCAACCGAAGGTGTCGTCCGGCTTGTTGCGTTCTATTACAACAATATCGTGCGTCGAACCGCGCGCCTTCAGCGAAATCGCAAAATTCAGCCCGCCCGGTCCGCCCCCGAGAACTGCCGCGCGCATACGCTCCGGCTCCCACTGAATGATAGCAGATAGAATGCCCAATCGAGGCGAACATTACAAACTTAAAATTTTTAGTCTTCAAGTATCTTGATCTTATCCGAGCACGAGCGGAAGCCAGGTGGCGAGCTCGGGAATTACGATCAACAAAAGTAGCAACAACAGACTCATCACGATGTAGGGAATTACGGCGCGGAAAATATCGGCCATCGTCACCTGCGCCGGCGCCACGCCCTTCATCGTCATGAGCAGGAGCCCATGCGGCGGCAGCAAGAGGCCGAGCTGCATGCAGATTAGATAAAGTACGCCGAACCAGACCAGATCGATGTCAAGCCGCTGCACAATCGGCATGAACACCGGCAGCGTAATCAGCATCATGCTCACCTGGTCGACGAAAATGCCGAGAAAAATCAGCAGCAGCAGCATGCCGGCCAGGATCGCCGCGGACGATAGACCCTGGCTGAAGATTGTCGAGACGATGCCCTCGGTCGCGCCAGAAAAACTCAAGATCTGCGAGAAAGTGGTAGCGCCGAGTATAATGAAAAGGATCATCGCCGAGATCGACGCCGTGCCGTGCAGCGCGGTTATCAAGGCCTTCCAGGTCAGGGCGCGATAGCCGGCCGCGAGCGCCATCGTCGCGATTGCGCCGAGTGCAGCCGACTCTGTCGGCGTGGCGAAACCGCCCGACATTGCGCCGATAACCACGACAAAGATCGAGATCAGCGGAATGACGTAGAGGACGAGCAATTCGTACTTTGCCCAGCCGTGCCGCTCCTCGATCGGTGTCGCGGGTGCCAGCTTCGGATTGATCATCACACGGGCAATGATGTAGGCGACGAAAGAGACGCTGAGTATCAGGCCGGGCACTACGCCCCCGATCAAGAGCTTGGAGATCGAAATGCCGGACAGGCTGCCGAGCAGCACTGTCAGCGCCGAGGGAGGGATCAACATGTCGACCGCGCCGATCGCCATGATCGGGCCGGCCGCCATCACGGGCTGATAGCCGCGCGCAAGCATCACGGGCAGCATCAGCGAGCCGAGCATCGCCGTCGTCGCGATGGTCGATCCGGAGATGGCCGAGAACACCGTGCCTGCGACCACGGCGACCACCGCCAGGCGTCCGGGTACCTGCTTGATCAGCCGCTCGATGCCCTCGATCACCTTTAGCGCCAGGCCCGTGTGAAAGAGCACCTCGCCCATCAGCACGAAGAGGGGAATCGGCGTCAGCGAAAAATTGGCCACCGCCACCACGCTGTTGCGCACGATCTGCTCGATGCCAGGCTCCCCGCCCAGGTAGAGCACGGCGCCGATGATGTTGATTGCCAGAAACGAAAACGCGACTGGAATGCCCAGAAACAGAAGCGCGGTCGAGCCCCCGAGGAGCAGGAGAGCAGCGGACTGCCACGACATCGGTCGTTCTCAGGAAGCAGAAACGGCGTCGGCGCGCGGCTCACGGGGCGACAAGGCGAGCTGGCGCATGCGGAAGACGAATTCAATTGCCAACATTGTAAAGCATCCCGGCATGGGCAAGAAGATCCACCACTCCGGTGTCACCAACGTCTTGATGGAAATTGCGCCCTCTACATAGCTCGCAAGGACCACCTTGGTGCCATACCAGACGAAGAAAAGGCTGCAGACAATGCCGACGAAGTCTCCAACCCATTCCAACCCCCAGGCGACGAGCGGCGGCAGCGCGCGTAGCACGATGTCGATGCGGATGTGCATGCCTCTCCGCAGCAGGCCAGGCGCGGCGAGAATGGTGATCAGATAGAGCGCATCCTCCGAGAGCTCATTGCTCGGCGGAATGCCGCCCGCAGCGATGTTGCGCAGGAGCACGTCGAGACCTATGAGGAATGTCATGGCCAGCAGCAGGAAGCAGGCAACGACCAGCATTCCGTCGAGCAGCCGCCCGTACCATTCCGAGAGCCGTTCCACGGCCAGCTCCGATCAACGCTACACTATTTCGAGAAGAAGGTGCGCAGCTTGGGTCCGTGCTCCGGACTCTGGCGGATCACGCCGGCCCACCCGGCTTCGTAGGCTTCGTCGACGTATTTTTTTGTGCCGGTTGCATCGAACTTGATGGTCTCGATTCCGGCCTTGGCCTGGCGCTCGGTATCGGTGGTGTTGAGCTTGGCAAATTCGGTCCAAGCCTCCGCCTCGCCCTGATCTGCGGCCTTGCGCAGCACGGCCTTTTGCTTGTCGTTGAGCCTGTCCCAGGCGCTCTTGTTGATAAGGATCGACACCTCCGCGGTATAGAAGCCCGGGTCCACGCGATACTTCGTCTTCTCGTTCCAGCCGAGGTCAAACACACCGGTGATCGGCCAGCCATAGCCATCGACCACTCCGCGCTCAAGCGCCGTGTAGACCTCACCGGGCGCCGTCTGCACAACCGTCGCACCCAGCGCCTGGAAAAAATCGCGGTAAACCGGCGTAATGCGCAATTTCAGACCCTTCAGTTCGGGGCCTGAAATCTTCTTGTTCAGGTAGAGATGGAACGGATTGTTGTCGACGACCCGCGCGAGGAAAACAGCGTTCATCTTTTGCGCGTAGAGCTTGGCCATGTAATCGAAGCCGCCGTTCTTGCGCAGCTCCGACATTGGATGCTGGGTGAGCTTCCAGGCATCCGCCTCGGGCATCAGATTGGTGTAGAAGGCTCCGGTCACGTTGGCGAGGTCGACGACGCCGTTTTTCAATGCATTGCCAACCTCGAAGGGCGGCATCGCTTTCGGGCCGCCTATGTAGTTGATCTGGATGATGCCCTTACCCGCTTCGTTGACCCGCGCGATAAAGGTTTCGAAAGGGCGCGAATAGGTCGTTTTCTCCGCGAAAGACGAAACGCCACGCAGTGTAACCTCCTGCGCAGCGGTCGCGGCGGAAAAAGCGATACCGGCAACTCCAATGAATGCGGCAAGTCTCCGCATGATGATATCCCCCGGACTTTTGCCTGTGCGCGATCGAA
>DATEKG010000006.1:0-6198 GCA_035277565.1 Pseudolabrys sp. | reverse complement strand
CCGCCTTCCGGCCGCTGTTTGCCTTCGATGTCTTCGCCGGTGGCCTGATCGACCGCCTTCATGGACAGGCGCACCTTGCCGCGTTCGTCCATGCCGAGCAGTTTCACCTTCACCTTGTCGCCTTCCTTCACGACATCGGTCACCTTGTTTACGCGGCGTGGCGCCAGCTGGCTGATATGCACAAGGCCGTCCTTGGCGCCGAAGAAGTTCACGAAGGCGCCGAAGTCCATGACCTTGACGACGGTGCCCTCGTAGATGTGGCCAACTTCCGGATCGGAGGCGATCGACTTGATCCAGTTGATTGCCGCCTTGATCGAATCGCCGTTGGCGGACGCAACTTTGACAGAGCCGTCGTCTTCGATATTGATCTTCGCGCCGGTCTTCTCGACAATCTCGCGGATTACCTTGCCGCCCGTGCCGATCACTTCGCGGATCTTGTCGGTCGGAATCTTGAACGTCTCGATGCGCGGCGCGTGTTCGCCGAGCTCCGCGCGCGCGGCCGCGAGCGCCTTGCCCATCTCGCCGAGAATGTGCATGCGGCCGTCCTTCGCCTGCGCGAGCGCGACCTTCATGATTTCCTCGGTAATGCCGGCGATCTTGATGTCCATTTGCAGGGAGGTGACGCCCAGTTCGGTGCCTGCGACCTTGAAGTCCATGTCTCCGAGATGGTCCTCGTCGCCGAGGATGTCGGACAGCACCGCGAAGCGCTTGTCCTCGAGGATGAGTCCCATGGCAATGCCGGCGGTCGGCCGCTTCAGCGGCACGCCCGCATCCATCAGCGCCAGCGAGGAGCCGCACACCGAAGCCATCGATGACGAACCATTCGACTCGGTGATCTCCGAGACGACGCGGATCGTGTAGGGGAACTCTGTCGGCGCCGGCAGCATCGGGTGGATCGCGCGCCAGGCAAGCTTGCCATGGCCGATTTCGCGCCGTCCGGGCGCACCCATGCGGCCCGTTTCGCCCACCGAATACGGCGGGAAGTTGTAGTGCAGCAGGAACGTTTCCTTATACGTCCCCTGCAATGCATCGATGAACTGTTCGTCTTCGGCGGTGCCGAGAGTTGCCACGACCAGCGCCTGCGTTTCACCGCGTGTGAACAGCGCCGACCCGTGGGTGCGCGGCAGAACGCCGACTTCGGCGACGATCGGGCGAACGGTTTTGAGGTCGCGGCCGTCGATACGCTTGTTGGTGTCGAGAATATTCCAACGCACGATCTTGGCCTCGAGCTCCTTGAACACGCCGGCAACCGCGAGCTTGTCGAATGTCGGCTCGGCGCCTTCCGGGAAGAAATGCGCCATTACCCTTTCCTTTACGGCGGCGACGGCGTCCTGCCGGTCCTGTTTCTTCACGATCGAGTAGGCGGTGCGCAGGTCCTTCTCGGCGAGCCCTAGGATCTCCTTTTCCAGCGCCCTGTGATCGGGGGCAACGAGTTCGCGCGGCTCCTTCGCCGCCTTTTCGGCGAGCTTGATGATAGCTTCGATCACCGGCTGGAAATGCCGATGCCCGAACATCACGGCGCCAAGCATGATGTCTTCGGACAGCTCTTTGGCTTCCGATTCCACCATCATCACGGCATCCTGGGTACCGGCGATGACGAGATCGAGCTGGCTTTCCGGCATCTCATCGAGCGCCGGATTGAGCACATACTCGTTGTTGATGAAACCGACACGCGCGCCGCCGATCGGGCCCATGAACGGAACACCGGACAGCGTGAGCGCGGCGGACGCCGCAACCATGGCGACGATGTCCGGATCGTTCTCCATGTCGTGCGACAGCACGGTGACTGTGACCTGAGTATCGCAACGCCAGCCTTCGGCGAACAGTGGACGGATGGGGCGGTCGATCAGGCGTGAGGTCAGTGTGTCCTTTTCAGTCGGGCCGCGCTCGCGCTTGAAGTAGCCGCCTGGAATACGGCCGGCCGCGTAATATTTTTCCGTGTAGTTGACGGTGAGCGGAAGGAAATCGACTCCTTCCTTTGGTTGCTTGGCCGCCACCACGGCGGCGAGCACAGTGGTTTCGCCATAAGTGGCGAGCACGGCTCCATCGGCCTGACGTGCCATCCTGCCGGTTTCGAGGGTTAGCTTGCGTCCACCCCAATCGAGTTCAACGCGATGAATATCGAACATTTTGTCTTTCTCTCATGTTTTCCGGCGAGTCCCGAAAGCCATGAGCAAGACGGCGAGAAGCTGTCGCGCACCGCGCTACGCAGAGCAACAGCGTCCGGCGATCCTGCCATGGCGTTCGAACCTTGCCTTGCGCAAGAGGCGATCCTTATCGGCTCTTGCCAAAATCACCGGCCGCGCCCATCGCTACCGGCTTGGTCTGGGCGAAAATGGCTTGCACCTTCGCCGCACGAAACGCGCCGGGCGCATCGGCCCCGCGCGGAATAAATTATCGGCGGATGCCGAGCTTCTCGATCAAATTCCTGTAGCTCGCCTCATTGGTGCGGCGCAGGTAATCGAGCAGCTGGCGGCGCTGGCCGACAAGCTTGAGCAACCCGCGCCGGGAATGGTTATCCTTGACGTGAGTCTTGAAATGCTCTGTGAGGTTATTGATGCGCTCGGACAGGATAGCCACTTGCACTTCAGGCGATCCGGTATCCCCGGGCTTCTTGGCATAAGTCTTGATCACTTCGGCCTTGCGGCCGGCAGTCACCGACATCGGTCATCCTTTCTTGCGCACGGCTCTTCCCAACAGGCCGGCGAGGTTGAACACGCGCTTGGGGACGATCTCGCCACGATCCAGTTCGGCAAGGGCCAGCAGCTGGCCCGATGCCGTGACATAGATTGTGCCGCGGAAATTGGGTGCGTCCCGTCCGCGCAACAAAACGGCCTGGCCTCTTTGAAGCCTTGCCGCATCCGCCCGGCTGACGGCCAGCGCCGGGATGTCGTCCAGCGCGGTCTCAACGGGCAGTAAGGCATCCGCGAGGCTAGCCTCGCCGGACGCGGCTCTATGGCACAGAGCCTCCAGATCTTCCAGCAAAATCATGGTTTCTTCGCTGAATGGCCCGACGGCGGCGCGCCGCAGCGCGCTGACATGGCCAAAACAGCCCAAAGCGCGGCCAATATCGCGCGCAAGCGAGCGCACATAGGTCCCCTTGCCGCACTCGGCCTCGAGAACCGCGTGGTCAGGGTCGGGGGTGTTAACGAGCTCCAGCCGGCCGATCTCGACGGGGCGGGCGGCCAGTTCCACCTGCTCGCCGTCGCGGGCGAGGTCGTAAGCCCGTTCGCCTTCGATCTTGATGGCCGAAAAGCGCGGCGGCACCTGCTGAACGATCCCGGTATAGGCCGGCAGGCAGGCGCGGATCGCATCTGCCGACGGGCGCTGGACGCTGGTCGCAACCACACGCCCTTCGGCGTCGTCGGTGTCCCGCTCTTCGCCCCACCTCACGGTGAAACGATAGAGCTTGCGGCCGTCCATGACGAAAGGGACTGTCTTGGTCGCTTCTCCGAGCGCAATCGGCAACGCGCCGGACGCCAGCGGATCGAGCGTGCCGGCGTGGCCTGCACGCCTTGCGGTGAACAATCGCTTCACCACGCTGACCGCGTGGGTTGATGTCATCCCGACGGGCTTGTCGAGCACGACCCAGCCATGCACGTCACGCTTGTCACGCTTTGGCTGGCGTTGCTTCCGCGGGCGATCGGCATCGCTCAGCCCTGGCGCCGAAGGCGCCAATTCGTTTTCGTTCACTCTTTTTCCTTTTGGTCGAGATCACGTTTGACGGCCGGAGACTGCAGCAATCTGTCGATACGCTCCGCTTCTGCAAACCGGTCATCGACGCGGAAGCGGATTTCGGGCGCAAATTTCAGGTTGATCCGGTGTGCGATTTCCGCGCGGAGAAATTTCTTGTGCCGCTCGAGGGCGGCGACGACTTCGTGCGCGTCGCGGCCGCCGAGCGGCATGACATAGATCGTCGCAAGCCGAAGGTCGGCGGCCATGCGTACTTCGGGAATCGTGACCATGTGACCTTCAATCACGGGATCATGGATGTCGCCGCGCGTCAGCATGTCGGCCATGGCGTGCCGGACCAGTTCGCCGACGCGCAGCTGGCGCTGCGAGCCGCCGCCGGGGCCCTGATCGCGATGGTGTTTGTGGCGTGTCATTAAATTCAAAACTTTCAATTCGGCATGGCCGGGCTTATTCCGGCCATCCACGTCTTGCTCAGCGAAGGAAGGCGTGGGTGCCCGGCACAAGGCCGGGCATGACAGGTGAAAATGGAGGAGAGCAAATCAGTTCGCGCGCCTGAGACTCGGACTCACAGCGAGCGTTGAATCTGCTCCACCCGGTAGCATTCGATCACGTCGCCTTGCCGCATGTCCTGGTAGTTTTCGAAGGCCATGCCGCATTCCAGGCCGGTGCCGACTTCGCGGACGTCATCCTTGAAGCGCTTGAGCTGCGAAAGCTTCCCTTCGTGAATCACGACGTTGTCGCGGATGAGGCGCACATTGGCGCCGCGCTCCACCACGCCGTCGGTGACCTTGCAGCCGGCGATCTTTCCGACTTTGGAAATATTGAAGATCTCGAGAATCTGGGCGTTGCCGAGCATGGTCTCGCGCAGGGTCGGCGCAAGCAGGCCGGACATCGTCTTTTTCACATCGTCGACGAGATCGTAGATGATGTTGTAATAGCGGATTTCGATGCCTGCACGTTCGGCCGCTTCGCGCGCTTCCTTGTTGGCGCGCACATTGAAGGCGATGATGGGCACGCCCGACGCCTCCGCCAGGGTGACGTCCGATTCCGAGATGCCGCCGACGCCGGAATGGAGCACCCGTGCGGCGACCTCTTCAGTCGCAAGCTTGTCGAGCGCGCCGATGATGGCCTCGACCGAGCCCTGCACGTCGGCCTTGATCACCAGCGGGAACTCCTTGCGGCCGGACGTCTTGGCCTGCGCCATCATCTGCTCAAGCGAGCCGCGCATTCCTGTCGCGCGCGCAGCCATTTTCTCGCGCTTCTGGCGGGCGCGGTAATCGGTGACTTCGCGCGCACGCGCCTCGTCTTCGACGACCGCGAGGCGATCGCCGGCATCGGGCGTGCCGGAAAATCCGAGCACCTCGACGGGCGTTGATGGACCGGCATCCTGGATCGTCTCACCCTTGTCGGAAACCAGCGCGCGGACACGGCCCCACTCGGCGCCGGCGACCACGATGTCGCCCGGACGCAAGGTCCCGCGCTGGACAAGCACGGTTGCTACCGGTCCGCGGCCGCGATCGAGCTTTGCTTCGATGACGGTGCCTTCGGCGGCGCGATCGGGATTGGCCTTGAGATCGAGGATTTCGGCCTGCAGGCCGATCATTTCAAGCAGCCGGTCAATATTGGTTTTCTTGGTGGCGGACACTTCGACGTCCACCACTTCGCCGCCCATCGACTCGACCTGAATCTCGTGCTGCAAGAGATCCGTGCGCACGCGTTCCGGCCTTGCGTCCGGCTTGTCGATCTTGTTGATCGCGACAATGATCGGCACTTTCGCCGCCTTCGCGTGGTGAATTGCTTCAACCGTCTGCGGCATCACGCCGTCATCCGCCGCCACGACGAGCACCACGATATCCGTGACCTTGGCGCCACGGGCGCGCATTGCGGTAAACGCGGCGTGGCCCGGCGTATCGATGAAAGTTATGCGGGCACCCGACGGCGACGTCACCTGGTAGGCGCCGATATGCTGTGTGATGCCGCCCGCTTCTCCGGCCGCCACATTGGATGAGCGAATGGCGTCGAGCAGCGACGTCTTGCCGTGGTCGACGTGACCCATGACGGTGACAACCGGCGCGCGCGGCTGCAGGTGCGCGGGGTCGTCAGCTGAGTCGAACAGGCCTTCCTCGACGTCGGCCTCCGCAACGCGGCGCACCGTGTGGCCCATTTCTTCGGCGATGAGCTGCGCCGTATCCGGATCGAGAACGTCGTTGATGGTCGCCATCTGACCCTGCTTCATCAGAAGGCGGATGACATCCACCGCGCGCTCCGACATGCGGTTGGCGAGTTCCTGAATGGTGATAGCCTCGGGAATGGTGACTTCACGGATCAGCTTTTCCTTCGGCTCGGCCGAAGCCGCGCCCTTGAGCCGCTGGGTCCGGCGCCGGAACGAGGCGACCGAGCGTTCGCGCACATCGTCTGCGTTCAAGGCATTGATAACGGTCAGGCGCGCGCGCTGCTTCTCGCCGCCGCTCCGCGGCGCGGGGCGGGGCGCCGCAGCCGGCCGAC
>DATEKG010000005.1:0-6341 GCA_035277565.1 Pseudolabrys sp. | reverse complement strand
TCAGGGCGCAGTAATTCCGGTTCACTATGAACTGGTCAAGGAAAACGGCGCCTGGAAGATCAAAGGCATGCATTTTGGGCGGAAAATTGCGGGCGGATGAGCGACGACCGTCCATATCTGGATATTCTTGAGCGCGTCGGCTTCGTGCTGCTGGTGGCCGGCATGCTCGATATCGGCGTCATGATCTACTGCATCATGAATGCCATGGCGTATTCGTCCAGCTTCAACATCTTCGCGGTTGTCCTCGGCGTGCTGCTGATACGGGGCAATATCTGGGCTGCTTCCATCGTCCGCTTCTTCGGCGCCTTCTTTCTTGCAGGCGGCCTCGCACTGGTCGGCTTTCTTCCGTTCCTGCAGCCGATGAGCCTTACCCTGGCCGAGCTTCGAAATACATCTCCCTTTGGTCTCGCGTTTCCCGCCGCTCTTCTGGCCATGTGCCTTTGGGCCGCGCTCGAACTGAACAGAGATCCGGTTCTTGCCGCTTTTTCCGCGTCCGACCGCAATATCAGCCCGTTGATATTTCCCCTTGCGCTTGGGGTCGGGCTGGTTTCCGCTATCAGCGGCGTCATTATCTTCACCTAGCTTTTTCGACTGCAGGGGCAGAACAATGAGACGGCGAGGCTCCCTCTCGCACATTTACGGCGCGGGCCTGATCGCCGCCGGTATCATGCTCGGTCAGGCGGGGGTGGCATGGTCCGAGACCGTGGCCGAACGTCTGTCACTTCAGGAAACGATCGCATTCAACGGTGAAAGCTATCGGTTGTCCTGGAGCTCGCACCCGACCTCTGACTACTACAAGCAGGAATATCTGCCGTCCGGCCAGACCAGCGAACGTTTCCAGCGGATGGTGTTGATCGAGGCCACTCTGCGCGGAGTGAAAGTCGACGACGCGGTGGGCGCCCAGGTCAGCATGCTGAACAAACGCAAGTCGACCGATCCGACCGTCAACTTTGCCATCTTGAAAAATGCAAAAACCGGCGAGGTCATTCTTGATTTCGTTCTCAGCGCGCAGGATCGCAAGGGAGAAGACATCGTCGAGTGGAATGCCTACCGCTATGCGTCACTGAAAGGCAAGAGTGGCACATCCGGCGTGCTTTTGTTCGGAATAAGCCGGCGCGCATATGACGGGGATACCACAAACTTTCTCCGCGCGCTGAAGTCGGAGCGTCCGGCAGTGATCAATGCCCTGGCCGCCTACCAGCTTCCGGCTGTGCGGCCGGTAGACCGATAAGGACGCGACCAGGTCGCACCAGGGGCGGCCCCGGATACTCTTTGTTAACGAAGACAGTTGCACCGTAGCGGCTCACTGCAACAGTCATTGAGCCCCCATGCACACTCTCGAGACGGCAGCCGCGGCGGTCGGCCGGAACAAAACCGCGATCCTGCGCGCGATCAAGGCTGGAAGACTTCCGGTTTCCCGTACGGAAAATGGCGAAATGCAAATCGACCCGGCTGACCTGCACCGCATTTACGCTCCGCTGCGGACGAATGCCACCCAGCAACGCGCCTCGTATATATCGCCCTTGCTGATGCCCGTCGCCGCCGAATAGTCGATTACATCGCTATCATCAAAAGACGAGAGCCTTGTCCGCGTCCGCGTTGGCGGCCGCCCGCGTTGGTGCGGATCAATTGCGGCCACGGGCGCCTGGCGTGTGCGGTTCCAGCGGCAGCGCAGGCTGCCGCGCGGCGGTCTTTCTATTTCTGCTGTTGTGGATACCAGGTTTTGCCCGTTGCCTTTTACGCCACCCAGATCGGTACTCGGATGCCTGCGGCGAAAGAAATCGCAGGTTCAGTGAGCTTCATCACAATCGGAACGTCGGCGACGTCCTAAGGTCCAGCCTTCGGAGATTCCCATGTTGGTCAGATCCTTCGACTGCGCCGCCGTCCAGAAGAGCTTCGCCGCTCTTCCCCTCGCAACGCACGAGCCCGGAGAAACCGTACTCGCTGCCGGGTCCAGGACTGGCCGCCTTTTGATTCTCAAAAAAGGCGCGGTCGCCATCATCAGGGACGGTATTGAGATCGCTACAGCGAGCGAGCCCGGCGCGACGTTCGGTGAACTCTCCGCACTGCTCGATCAGCCGCACTCAGCGGATGTCCGCGCCATTCACACGTCCCAATTTCATGTTGCACACGCGACCGCCCTGCAGGACCCGGCCGCGCTCCACTACGTAGCGGCAATTTTGGCGCGTCGTCTTGACGTTGCAAATCAGGCACTTGTCGACCTGAAAAACCAGATTCGAACGGGACAGCCACACGAATTGCTTAATAGAACCGTCAAAGCCATGGAAGTTCTGATGACTGCGAGTGGCGCCAGTCTCGTCTACGCCGGGTATCCGTTCGATCCCTACGTCTGAGCCGGATTGAAGAGCGCGAAACCGTAAGTCCATTTGATTTGATCCGGGAACCCGAATTACGTCGAGAATTCAAATAGATTTCACCGAGCCCTGCTGATCAAATCTTCCTGACCGGACCCTGCCCCATAATTGTCACCCTCGGACGCGATTATTCCGCGAGGTGACTGGATCAGGGCGTATGGGCGTTTCCAGCCAAACCATTGTGCTGCTCTTTCTGGCGGGCCTCGTCCTTGGCCTGCTGCCGAGCACGATCGCGGACCGGGGTTTTCGGCTTTTCACCGATATTGCCGCTGCGGTTGCCGTGACGTTTGCCATCGCGTGGGTGGTCGTTGCGTGGCCCGATGTGATCTCCCGCTTTCTCGCGTCGCGCCCGCCAGCGCTGGCCGGCCTGCAACAGAAAGAACAGGAACAGGAGCAGGAACCGAACTACGAACCGGTGGTGCTGCCGCTGAAGCCGCTGCGCCCGTTTTTCAAGCCGGTTGTTTATCGCTCGCCTGAGGAGATCTGCGGCACGCTCGCGCAGGCCGCGCAGAAAAATGATCTCCCGGTACATTTCCTGATCCGACTCCTGTATCAGGAAAGCAGCTTTCGGCCCGAGGCAATCAGTTCGGCCGGCGCGCTCGGCATTGCCCAGTTCATGCCGGAAACGGCAAGCGACAGGCGTCTCGACAATCCGTTCGACCCGGTACAGGCGATCCCGGCTTCGGCGCGTTTCTTGCGCGACCTCTACCGCAAATTCGGCAATCTCGGTCTCGCCGCGGCCGCCTACAATGCGGGCCCGAGGCGCATCGTGGATTGGCAAACGAACAAGAGTCCCCTGCCGGCAGAAACAGTTGATTATGTCAGGGCCGTAACGGGCTCCCCGGTGGAAACCTGGACCGCCGCGCTCAGCGGCAGTCCGGCGCTGAAAATTCCAGCCGGAGCGCCCTGCCAGGAAACGGCGGGGCTGCTTGCCTCGGACGGTCCCAGCGAAATCCCGCTGCCCCTGAGCGATCCACGCATCAAAGAGACATCGCAGGCGAAGACGACCCAGTCCGCCGCGCGGGCGAAGCGACACCGGGGAGACGCGCACAAAGCGGGCCAAGACCGCGAGACCGACGGGCTCCGGGCGGAGAACGCGCTGTCGTCGCAAGCCAAAGCAGCCCAAGCAGCAGGCCAAAAATAGGTTTCCAGGCGCGGTGGGATATTCGGGCTCCAAGACGTTAACTATCTTCGCCCGCGCCTGCCTGGCGGTATCCCTAGGCCGCAGGCCGCGTCTGAAATTCGACTAAAATCTCTGCTCGTTTGCCTCACCGATCGCCCTGCAAGGATTGCGAGCGCGACGACGCTTTCCGAAGGGAATGCATGAGATCGTCTTTCGCGGCTGTTTTGTATGCGTGTGTTGTTGCGTGCGTTGCCGGCTGCAGCTCATCGGAGCGGCCGCGGACCATGGCGCAATATTGCATGCAGTACGGTTGTCCGGACGCCGCGGGGCCGCCGGTGAAGCTGACACCTTCGGCCTACAGGCTCGCGCGAACCGCGAAGAAAAAATCTCACTCGCCGGTACGAAAGGCCGAGACCGGCACCGCCGCCGGAGCCAGGAACGAGAAGACGAAAACAGCGGCAAAGATATTGCCGTCGCCCCCGCCGGAAAGCGCAGGCAAGGAAAGCATCAGCGAAGAGAAAATACATCCGCAGGCGGATGCCGCCGTCGCTCCAATTCCGCCCAGCCCGTCCCTCGCGCCGGCCGATTCCGCTGTGAAACGAGCGCAGGAAATCGTCGCCGCCAAAATGCGGAATGCGGCGGCAGTCGAATTTGTCAATGTCCGGCGGGTGAGCAAGGAAACGATTGCCGGAAAGACGATCGACTCCGTCTGCGGCCGCGTGAAGGGGCAAAGAGCCTCCGACGGCAAGGCGGGCGATTGGCCCTTTGTCTATCTCATCGATGAGGACAAGGCCTACATCGTCGGCGATAATCCGGATACGCTGGCGGGAATTTCCTATCGCAACATCTGCGGCGCGCCGGCGCCGAAAAGGATGGGCGAAATCTCGGCGACGTAAACGGCAGCCTCTTCCCGTATTCTGCTGTGGAATTTCATTTTCCAAGGGCCAACAGCGGCTATTGGCTCCTGGCGGGCATGGGATCTTGCGCTGCGCATGTCCGTTTTCGGCATCTGCGAATCCTAAAAATCAAACGCAGCATAGGTCAGAGCCATCACAAGACTGTAGGTCAGAAGCATGACCAAAGAGAAAAATGCGGGGGCAATGCCGAGCCCCAAGTTCATGCCGAATGCCCCGATGCCTACGAAGGGAAAAAAGATGAGGCCCATTGCAATCCATGCGAGCAGGGCAAAGACAAAACCCTTTTTCAGTGCAGTCTCGCCGGGAAGTAACGGATATGTACGACCAAAAAGAAATCCGACGACCGTCGCACCGCTGACGAATGACAAGATAAAGGGCACGATGGGATGAACATCGGCACCGACGAGATTGCCAATCCTGTTCTGCAGACTTTCGTATGGTTGAAACGACGGAAGTATTCCCGACCACGATTTTAACAGCATCAGCAAGGTATGAGCTGCAGCACCGGAAAATCCGGCCGCAATTGACTTCCATACCCACTGAATACGTCTTCGTTTGTCGGGCATGGGTGTGCTACGGCAGATTCTGGCTACCGGAAAGTCGGCAGCCATTTGTATATCAGGCCGCGGCAGCGTGAAGGGCCAGGAAAATTCCCGCGGCAACAGCGAATCAGACAGCAGGTCCGCGTCGCCATTGTCTGCCCTGGGATATTCGCGGCGAGCGCCTTCAAACGTGGTGCAGCTCACTCCGGCTCGGTGACTGCGCGGAAGCGCACCAGCGCATGATAGGTACGGCCGTCGGCCTCGCGCCGCACATCTGCGGTCGCGAAGCGGAAATTGACCAGGCGGTGCCCGTCGAGCGCGAGCGGCGCATCGTCGAGCGCTTGCAGCAGCGCGCCGGTAATGGCATGCGCCTCACGGTGGCCGCCCTGACGCGACCAGCCGTGCAGCACCAGCCGATGCTCGAGCCCGGCCTCGCCGCCGGCCGAGAAATCGGCGATGCGCATCTCGCCCAGCGTCACATAGGGAAAGACGGCAGCGGGCGACGGCTCGTCATAAATCTTCGCGCCGCCAAGCACGGCAAAAACCCGCGCATCGGCGGTCAGCGCATCGTGCACGGCGGCACGCAGCGCCACGGCGGCAGCAGTGGTCATGCGTCAATGTCTTTCAATGAATGGGGAACTAGTCCGCGCGTTCCTCGGCTTCGATCGCGAGAAAGCGGCGGTCGGCGTTCTGTTGCACGGCGAGAATGCGGAAAATCCGCTCGCCGTCGCGCAGGCGGTGGCGCGTGGTTATGCCACCACGCGCGCGAATGATGATGCGATAGCGCAGCGCGGCGCCGGTACTGTCCGCGGCAATTTCGGCGCGGGCGGCAAGCGGAATGAGCGCGGCCCATAGCGTCGCGGAAACCGTATAGTCGCGGGTGACGCCTCCCGCCCCGTCGGCGGTCTCGGCTGGCGCTTCGAGCGTCAGCCGGCGGTTGAGATCGCCCGGCCCCGTCACAGCGAGAGCATCCGGTAAGGCGCGAGCAGCGCCGCGGCGCCGGCAGGCAACGCAACTGCCTGCGCACCGGCCGCAATGAGCCCGCGATTCTCATACCAGTGCGCAATGAACAAGCGCATTGCCTGCCGCAGCGGCTCCGGGACATCGCCCGCTGCATCGCCGAAGCCCACCGTGACATCGAGTTCTATGCCGGCGGCAATTCGCGTCGGCGCCGGCATGGCCCAGGCCACGAAGGCGAGCACCGATGCGCCGGCGTCGATCACGAAATGCTGCGGGTCGACGCTGCGCTCGTGCCCGTCGAAATCGAACACGCGCGCGGCGGTGAGCGACTTCAGAGGGCCCGGACGCACTGCAATGCGCCCGCGCTGCGGCCAGCAGTCGAGCGAGAGGCGGCGCCCCTGCGTGATGAGTGCGGTCTGCGTCT
>DATEKG010000004.1:0-25607 GCA_035277565.1 Pseudolabrys sp. | reverse complement strand
CAGTACCTCAGCGCCGGCGCGTTTGATGCCATATTGAATTTCGTAGCATCCCTTCGTAAAGGCAGCGAAATCGTCTTTTCTTTTGCACTTAATGATGATGCTTTAAGCGGCTACGACCTTGAAGCATCCACTTTGTCGGCTGCGCTCACTGCGTCCGTCGGGGAACCTTGGCGTACAAAGCTGCACCCGAATGAACTTGTCGCCCGGCTACGCAATAATCAGTTTCGACATGTATTCCACCTGACACCGCAAGCCGCTCACGACCGGTATTTTGCGGGAAGGCCCGATAAACTCAGAGCGCCAGGATGGGAGCAATTGATCGCTGCGATAGTCTAAACGTCCCGTTAAGCGTAGAAATTTGTCCGAGCGCTGGCAAAACGAGACGGCCACAATGGTGTCCACGACCAGCCAGAGAAATTCATCCTTATCGTGCCGCATCGATCGTCCGCCTTGGGTAGCGGACATTTGCGGTACAAAGCGTTCCCCTTTACCCTCGACAACTGACATCGTTGAGCGACTGAAATTTTGATTCTCATGACTGGCAAGTCTCGCGCGCAGTTCAAGATCGAACCGGTCTCCACCTCCTGGCTCCGCAAAAAGGGAATTTTCAAAATATTATGCAGAGACTTTCGGCAAAAAATTTGAGTTCGAGGCGATGTTGGACAGACCAGAGACGCGATAGCGCCGAAAAAGCGCCCGACGTGCGGGCTTTCTTACACATTTTGGGTACCGCATTGAGGAGAGCGGAGTTGGGAGCTGGGGCGCCAGGATTCGAACCTGGGAATGGCGGAATCAAAATCCGCTGCCTTACCACTTGGCTACGCCCCAACAGATACCGGAGAGCCGCATCGAAGCGATTTCGCGTGCGGCGGCGGGACCATAGCGGCGCAGGCGCGCCCGATCAATGTCTCTCGCCTGCCCTGTACATATAAGTACAGGCCCGCGTTGACCGGCCTCGGGCCGAGGCTAGATTACTCACATGAGCTACCGCGCTCCGGTTGCCGACATCGCCTTTGCTCTCAAGCATGCTGCCGGGCTGAAAACCGCTCTGGCCGAGGGATTATATGGCGATCTCGACGAGGAGACGGTCGATTCCGTCATTGCCGAGGCCGGCCGCTATGCCGGCGACGTGATCGCGCCGCTCAATAGCGTTGGCGACAAGTTCGGCACGCCATTCAAGGACGGCAAGGTCGCAACCCCGCCGGGCTGGAAGCAGGCCTATACCGAATGGGCGAAGGCGGGATGGAACGGACTCGCCGCGCCATCCGATTGGGGCGGACAGGGCCTGCCGCATGCGGTGAACGCGGCGTGCATCGAAATGTGGAACTCCGCATCGATGGCGTTCGGAATTGGGCCGGTTCTGACCATGGCCGCGATCGATGCATTGCACACCTACGGCAGCGAGGCCCTCAAAAAGCAGTATCTCGGCAAGCTCGTCAGCGGCGAGTGGATGGGGACCATGCAGCTTACCGAGCCGCAGGCAGGCTCGGATGTCGGCGCGCTGCGCAGCAAGGCGGAGCGCGCGCGCGACGGAACCTACCGCATCACCGGTTCGAAGATCTTCATTACCTATGGCGAGCATGATCTCACGGACAACATCATCCATTTCATGCTCGCGCGCCTGCCCGATGCGCCTGCCGGCACCAAAGGCCTTTCGCTGTTCCTGGTGCCGAAGATCATGCCGGACGGGACGCGCAACGATGTTCGCGCCCACTCGGTCGAGCACAAGCTCGGCATTCATGGATCGCCGACCTGCACGATGGTCTATGGGGACAATGGCGGCGCGGTCGGATTCCTCGTCGGTGAAGAGCACAAAGGCATGGCGTGCATGTTCACGATGATGAACCGTGCACGCCTTGCCGTCGGCCTGCAGGGAGTCGGCGTCGCCGAGCGCGCCCTGCAGCAGGCATTGGCCTATGCACGCGAACGCAAGCAGGGCGCCGGCGGCGCAATCATCTCCTATCCCGACGTCAAGCGCATGCTCCTGACCATGCGCTCGCTGACGGGCGCGGCGCGGGCGATCTGCTATGCGACCGGCGTCGCCATCGATCGTGCACTGCGCGCAAAGTCCGATGCCGCGCGCAAGAGCGCGAACGAGCGCGCTTCGCTTTTGACGCCCGTCGCAAAGGCGTTTTCCACCGACGTCGGAATCGAGGTGGCCTCGCTGGGCGTCCAGGTCCACGGCGGCATGGGCTACATCGAGGAAACCGGTGCGGCGCAGCACTATCGCGACGCCCGCATCGCGGCCATCTATGAAGGCACCAACGGGATCCAGGCAATCGATCTGGTGTCGCGAAAGGTTCCGCTGAGCGGCGGCAAGGCCGTATCCGCCTACATCGGAGAACTGCGGCAGACCGTCAAAGCGGTGCGGTCGAGCAACGCCCCCGCGTTCGGGCAGACGGCCGCACGGCTTGGCGAGGCCGTCGATGCGCTCGAGCGGACAACGCAGTGGCTGCTCGCGCAGGGCTCCGCAGACTCTGCACTCGCCGGTGCCACCCCCTATCTTCGTCTGTTCGGCAATGCTGCCGGCGGCTGCATGCTCGCGGAAGAAGCGCTGGCCTCCTTGCGCGCCGGCGATGGCGGCGGCCGCGTCGCGCTGGCACGCTTTTTTGCAGAGAACATTGCGGTCCAGGGCAGCGGCCTCGAGCATACCGTGACGGCGGGCGCCGGCAGCGTGATTGGCGGCGAGGCGGCACTCGACGAATAGGCGCTCGGGAGGCGCACCGAACCAATGTCATTGAAGGGCAAGACCCTGTTCATCACCGGCGGTTCGCGCGGAATTGGCCTTGCCATCGCCCTCAAGGCGGCGGCAGAAGGCGCAAATATCGCGATCGCCGCGAAGACGGTCGAACCGCACCCCAAGCTGGAGGGCACCATTCACACCGCCGCTGCCGAAATCGCCAAAGCGGGCGGGGTTGCGCTGCCCCTGGCTGTCGACGTGCGCGACGAGAATTCCGTGCAGGCAGCGCTTGACGAGGCAGCCATGAAGTTCGGCGGCATCGACATTGTCGTCAACAATGCCAGCGCCATCCAGTTGACCTCCATCGTGGCAACCGACATGCGCCGCTACGACCTGATGCAGCAGGTCAATGCGCGCGGGACGTTCATGGTGTCCAAGTTCGCCATTCCTTATCTGACGCGCGCGGAAAGTCCGCACGTTCTCATGATGTCACCGCCGCTCGACATGGCCGAAAAATGGTTTGCACCTCACACCGCCTATTCAATGGCGAAATTCGGCATGAGCCTTGTCGTGCTGGGCCTTGCCGGCGAGCTGCGCGGCAGGGTCGCCGTGAACGCGCTGTGGCCGCGCACGACCATTGCCACGGCCGCGATCAGGAATTTGCTGGGCGGTGACGCGATGATGCGCCGTTCGCGCAAGCCGGCCATTCTGGCGGAGGCCGCCTGCCGCATATTCAAAAAGCCCAGGACCTTCACCGGGAACTTCCTGATCGATGACACATTCCTTGCCGGCGAAGGCGTGACGGATTTCGACCGGTATCGCGTGGATCCCAGCCAGCCGCTGCAGATGGATTTCTTCGTGCCCGACACTATTCCGCTGCCGCCGGGCGTCAGCCTCGACACAAAATCGCCATAAGCCCTTCCGTCGGGACCACCGAGCGTCTAAGTCTAGATCATGTCCACGCTGCTTCTGACCCATCCCGCCTGCCTCGATCATCTCACGCCCGCCGGCCATCCGGAACGGCCGGATCGTCTCCGAGCGATCGAGCAGGCACTGGAGGATGAAAAATTCCAGTCGCTGGCGCGCGTGCAGGCGCCGCGCGGCCCGCTCGACATGATCGCGCTTTGCCATCCGATGGACTATGTCGAAGCAATCCGCGATGCGTCCCCTGCCGAAGGTCTTGTGCGGCTCGATGCCGACACGGCAATGTCGCCGGGAAGTTATGAAGCCGCGCTGCGCGCTGTCGGCGGCGCCAAGCTTGCAGTCGACGAAGTGATGACGGGCAAGGCAGCGAACGCTTTCGTCGCAACGCGCCCGCCGGGACACCACACCGAGACGGCGCGGCCGATGGGCTTCTGCCTCTTTAACAATGCGGCGATCGCGGCCCGCTATGCGCAAAAGACCTACGGCGTCGAACGTGCCGCAATCGTCGATTTCGATGTTCATCATGGCAACGGCTCGCAGGATATTTTCTGGGCCGACAAATCCGTCATGTACTGTTCGACTCATGAGATGCCGCTCTATCCCGGGACCGGCGCCGTCGACGAGCGCGGCGAATTCAACACCATCGTCAATGCGCCGCTCTCGGCGGGCGATGGAGGAGACGCGTTTCAGGAGGCGTTTGAATCGGTGATCCTCCCGCGCCTGCGTGAATTCAGACCGGACATCCTGATTATTTCGGCGGGATTCGACGCCCACACACGCGACCCGCTCGCCAACCTCAATCTGGTCGAGGCTGACTATTCCTGGGTGACCAGGAAACTGCTCGAGATCGCGGATGAAACGGCCAAGGGGCGGGTCGTTTCGCTACTCGAGGGCGGGTACGACCTTCAGGGCCTGTCACGTTCGGTTGCCGCCCATGTCAACGCACTGATGCGCGGCTGAAAAATACCGGCTAGTTTGATAGCCTCGACGAACCAGACCTCCATATCGCCGGACACGGACATGGCCGAGAACAATATTGACGTCAAAAAAATGCCCTTTGAAAAGGCGATCGATGAACTGGAGTCCATCGTCAGGCGCCTTGAGGAAGGCAAGGTGCCGCTCGAGGAGTCCGTCGCTATTTACGAGCGCGGCGAGGCCCTCAAAAAGCGCTGCCAGGAACTGTTGCGCCAGGCGGAGGCCCGGGTCGAAAAGATCACGCTTGATGCCAATGGAAAGCCGGCCGGCAGCGAGCCGCTGGACGTCGATTGATTGCCCGCAATGGCGAAATTGGTGTAAGCCAGCCCGTCCGCCGGGCGGCATGGATTAGGCCCTGCGGAAAGCTCATTGATGAGATTGTTCGGAGTTATTCGTGTCAGAGCCTTCCAAAACACCCCTGCTTGACCGCGTCCACTTTCCGCGCGACCTCAAAAATCTCTCGCCCGAGCAGCTCAGGCAGCTGGCAGATGAGCTGCGCCACGAAACCATCGATGCCGTCGCCAGGACGGGCGGCCATCTCGGCGCCGGGCTCGGCGTCATAGAGCTGACTGTCGCCCTGCATTATGTCTTTGACACACCGACCGACCGGCTGATCTGGGATGTTGGTCATCAAGCCTATCCGCACAAGATCCTGACCGGACGGCGCGACCGCATTCGAACCTTGCGCCAGGGAGGCGGCCTCTCCGGCTTCACCAAGCGCGCCGAGAGCGAATACGATCCCTTTGGGGCTGCGCATTCCTCGACCTCGATTTCTGCGGCGCTCGGCATGGCCGTCGCGCGCGATTTCGAAGGCAGGCAGAACAACGTCATTGCAGTCATCGGCGACGGTGCCATGTCGGCGGGCATGGCCTACGAAGCGATGAACAATGCGGGCGCGCGCAACGAGCGGCTGATCGTCATTCTCAATGACAACGACATGTCGATTGCACCGCCGGTGGGGGCCATGTCGGCCTACTTGTCACGACTGCTGTCGGGACGCACATACCTCAAGCTGCGCGATGTCGGCAAGCAACTTACCGCACACCTGCCAAAGCGGCTCGATGAGTTCATCACGCGCGGCGTCGAGCACGCGCGCGGGTTCTGGACCGGCGGAACGCTGTTCGAGGAGCTCGGCTTCTACTATGTGGGGCCTATTGACGGGCACAATCTGGATCATCTCCTTCCCGTGCTGCGGAACGTCCGCGACGCGGAAGCGGGGCCGATCCTTGTCCACGTCGTCACGCAGAAAGGCAAAGGCTACGCACCGGCTGAAACTTCGGCAGACAAATATCATGGCGTCGTCAAATTCGACGTGACGACGGGCGCACAGGCAAAATCGAAATCGCGGGCGCCGCAATACACGAAAGTCTTTGCCGAGAGCCTGATCAAGGAAGCGCGCAAGGACCAACGAATCGTCGCCATCACCGCCGCAATGCCGTCGGGCACGGGGCTCGATTTGTTCGAGAAGGAATTTCCCAATCGCTGCTTTGATGTCGGTATTGCCGAACAGCATGCCGTGACATTCGCCGGCGGCCTCGCCGCTGAAGGGCTCAAGCCATTTGCGGCGATCTATTCTACCTTCCTGCAGCGCGCCTACGATCAGGTCGTCCACGACATTGCAATTCAGAAATTGCCCGTTCGGTTTGCCATCGATCGCGCCGGTCTGGTCGGCGCCGATGGGCCGACCCACGCTGGATCATTCGATATCGCCTATCTCGGCTGCCTGCCGGGCTTTGTGCTGATGGCGGCAGCAGACGAAGCAGAACTGGTTCACATGGTTGCGACCGCGGCCGCCATTGACGACCGGCCGTCGGCGGTTCGCTACCCGCGCGGCGAAGGCCTCGGTGTACCGATGCCCGAGGAAGGCATGCCGCTCGAAATCGGCAAAGGACGCATTGTTCAGGAAGGCCACAAGGTCGCCCTGCTTTCATACGGCGGGCGGCTGGGCGAGTGCCTTGCCGCGGCGAACGAGCTGCGCGCGCTTGGCCTGTCGACCACCGTCGCGGACGCCCGCTTCGCCAAGCCGCTCGATGTCGATCTGCTCACGCGGCTTGCGCGCGAGCACGAAGTTCTGGTGACGATCGAAGAAGGCGCGATCGGGGGCTTTGGCGCTTATGTGCTGCAAGCCTTGTGCGAACGCGGATTGATGGACCGCGGTCTGCGTGTCCGATGCATGGTCCTGCCCGACCAGTTCATCGACCAGGATGCCCCAAACGCGATGTATGCCCTGGCGGGCCTCGATGCGAAAGGGATCGTTGCCAAGGTTTTCGAGACGCTTGGCAAGGATGCGGCCGAGGAAACGGTGCAGCGCGCCTAGCCTAAAAGCTTCTTCCTGCGCGGCACTTTCTTCCCTTTCTTGCGGGCTTCCGAGAGACCGATCGCGATGGCCTGCTTCCGGCTCGTCACTTTCTTGCGGCTGCGGCCGCTTCTGAGCGTGCCCTTGTTGCGTTTCTTCATCGCGCGCTCCACGAATCTGGAAGCGCCCTTCGAATATTTACGTGCCATATTGCTTTCTCCGGGATCAAAAAACGCCGCCGCCAGCGTTGATAACGCGGCCCAATAACGGTAACCGTCGTGCGCGGAACTTGGTTCCTGTCTCTACCATTGAAAGGCTATCGGGCGTGAGCGCATCGCGTCAGCGTGCCGACCGCGTTCTGGTCGATCGCGGCTTTTTCGACAGCCGCGCCAAGGCACGGGCCGCGATTGATGCCGGCCTTGTCACTGCGGACGGCCGAATGGTCCGCAAGGCCTCGGAGGAAATTCCGGCCGGCGCGGTTTTGCATGCGAGCGCCACGCATCCTTACGTGTCGCGCGGCGGGACAAAACTCGCGGCGGCGTTCGACCACTTCAAGTTCGACCCAGCAGGCCGCGTCTGTCTCGATGTCGGCACGTCGACCGGCGGCTTTACCCAGGTTCTGGTCGAGCGCGGCGCACGGCTTGTCTACGCCGTAGACGTCGGAACTGGACAGCTGCATGCCACGTTGCGCGACATGCCTCAGATACAATTGTTTGAAAATACCGATATCCGCGCACTTCCGGCGAGCAGCCTGAGAGAACCTCCCGACCTGATCACTGTCGACACCAGTTTTATTTCGCTCAAGCTGGTGCTGCCGGCCGCCCTGGCGCTTGCAAAAATGCCTGCTCAGCTCGTTGCTTTGATCAAGCCGCAATTTGAGGCTGGCCGCGCCGCCGTAAAAAAGGGAATTGTGCGCGACCCGTCCGTGCGCGCGGCCGTCCGCAGGGACCTGTCGGATTTCGTCACGTCACTCGGGTGGCGCGTTGCGGGAACCATTGATTCGCCGATCAAAGGCGCCGACGGCAATGTCGAATTCCTGCTCGGGGCAATTCATGATTGAGCAGTTGACGGTCACGCGTCTTGGCCACCGCGGCGACGGCATAGCCGATACGCCGGGCGGGCCGGTTTACGTGCCGTACACGTTGCCTGGCGAAATCGTCACCGTCGAGGCGGTTGCCGGTCATCCGGACCGGCGTCATCTCATCCATGTTGACAGACACAGTCACGAACGTGCGGAGCCGATCTGCAGGCACTTCGGCACCTGCGGCGGCTGCGCCCTGCAGCACTGGTCGCTCGCGGAATATCATATGTGGAAACGCGGGTTGGTCGCAGAAGCGCTTGCACAGGCGGATATTGTCGCGCCGGTGGCCGACCTGATCGATGCCCACGGCTCAGGCCGAAGGCGCGCGGTATTTCACGCGCGCCGCGCCACACACAATGTCCTCGAAGTGGGATTTACCGCGCCGCGCGCGCATCACGTCGTTCCCATCGATTCGTGTCCGATACTTGCACCCGAATTGAACGGCGCCTTGCCCGCCGCGTGGGCCATTGCCGAAGCGCTCAACCACATCGGAAAACCCCTCGATATCCAGGCAACGGCAACCGCGGGCGGTCTCGACATCGACATTCGCGGCTCCGGCACTCTTGGCCCGGATCGCGTGGCCGCATTGGCGAGGCTTGCCCAGGCACGCGGGCTCGCACGCCTGACTCGCCACGGCGAACTGGTCGCCCAACAGGGCCAGCCATTCGTGACCATCGGCCGGACCAATGTCCCATTGCCTCCCGGCGCGTTCCTGCAAGCGACCGTCGAAGGCGAAAGCGCGCTGGCGCGCCTGGTCGCCGGCCATGCGGGCAAGGCGAAATACATCGCCGATCTCTTTGCGGGAATCGGTACCTTTGCTTTGCGGCTCGCCGAACGCGCCCGCGTGTCGGCCGCCGACAGCGACATTTCCGCCATCAAGGCGCTCACGCTGGCGGCGGCCAGGACAAGCGGGCTCAAGCCGATCGATGCGCAGACACGCGACCTTTTCCGCAGGCCATTTCTGGCTTCGGAATTAAAGAGTTTCGACGCGGTCGTTTTCGACCCGCCGCGGCAAGGTGCCGAGGCGCAGGCGCGCGAACTCGCAAAGAGCGCAGTGCCGCTGGTCATTGCGGTGTCGTGCGACGCGGCAACATTCGCGCGCGATGCAAAATCCCTCATCGACGGCGGCTACAGGCTCGCAATCGTCACGCCGGTCGACCAGTTCCGCTACTCACACCACGTCGAAATTGTCGCGCTCTTCGGGCGATAGAAGCGATCGACAGCGAGCGCTAGCGAAAATCGATTCCGCCGCCCCACCGCTCCTGCCACATTCTTTCGCCGATCGTGCACGATATGCGTGGAGCTTCCGATACTGCGGGAACCATGCGACCCTCCGGCTGGCGCCCGGCGACCTCGAGGACAAGTTTCGTGCGTGTGGCCTCGATGAATTTTTCCCGCTCACGGATTGGCACGACAAAAGCGCCCGGCCCGCCAATGACGCAATCCTCGTAATAGATGTCGAGGTTTTCGATATCCATCGTGCCCGCGTAGGGCCGTTTGAGCATGATCGGCAAACCATTGATGGTGATGCCGGCAGCGAGGACGTCTTCGCGGGTCGGGACAACGAGTTCGCCGGCATTGTTGGCTCCGTCTCCCGAAACATCGATCACGCGGCGCAAGCCTCTGTAGCCGCTGTCGTCGAACAGCGGCTTGGCAAAGTGCAGTGCGCCGGAGATCGATGTCCGCGACGCGCGCCGGTACGGTGCCCGCGCAATTTCCGCGGCGACGGCATCGGCCGCCTCTGGCCCGTCGATCAGTCGCCACGGCATTATGATTTTCTGGTCGAACTGGCCCGCCCACTCGAAATAGGTGATGGCGATCTTTCCGTGCGTGCCCTGCCGCAACGCCTGCAAGAATTCACCGGATTTGAGTGCGAGAATGTAGCCTTCGCGCTGCAGGGCCTGCTCGTCCGGATCCATCGAATAGGACACATCAACGGCAATCACGAGTTCGACGTCGACGGGAGTGGCAGATGGCCTTTTATCGGCGAAAAGACGGGGAATGCCCGGTGCCGCCAGGCCCACCGTCGCAGTTGCCGCAACGGCAAGCGCGGCCGCAAACGCAAAACGGCGCACCATATTCATTCCTTTCGCCCCCGGCGCCGATGCTGCCACAGCTTTGGGTTCAAGCAAACGGCAGGGTAAAGGACTTGGCAAAGGACCTGCCAAAGGATCCGGCAAACAACAAGGCCGGCCGAAATGGCTTCAGCCGGCCCCGCTCACTCCTTGTATGTCGCGTCAGGTTGCCCGGATATGTTTGGCTCGCATTGAGCGCAGCACTGTTACCGCCAATAGCGCGGTAATCAGGTCGAGCGCCGCCACGATGAGAAACACCGCTGTCCAGCTGCCGGTCATCTGCTTGATATAGGCCGCGGCGGGACCGCCGAGGATCGAGCCGACCCCCTGCGCGATGTAGAGGAACCCGTAATTCGTCGCGGCATATTTCGGTCCAAAGGTGTCCGTCAGCGTCGCCGGGAAGAGCGAGAATATCTCACCCCAGCCGAAGAACACGAGTCCGGTGAGCACCACGAACAGCGCCGGCCGGTCGATGAAGGCGAACAAGATCAGGATCGCGAGGCATTCGAGCGAGAAGGCCAGGAACATTGTCATCTCGCGGCCGATATGATCGGAAACCCAGCCGAAGAATGGACGGGTCAATCCGTTCGTGAAACGCGAGAGCGTCAGCGAAAGCGGCAGCGCCGCCATGCCCAGCACAAGCGCCTGCGCGACTTTGTATTCATTGGCGAACGGGCCAACATTCGACACGACCATCAGGCCGGACGTGGACATCATGCTCATCATGATGAACAGCACCCAGAAGATCGGATTCTGCAGCATTTCCCGCGGCGTGTAGCTGCGCTTCGCCTGCATCGTCGTTGCGGCCGCAGGTGAATATCCGGCCGGCAGCCAGCCCTCGGACGGGACGCGCAGCCATTGTGCGGCAATGATGCCAATCACGCCCTGGATGATGCCCCACACCACGAGGGTGTGAGCATAGCCCGCGCTCTTGATCATGCTGTCGATCGGGAAGCTGGTGAAGATCGCACCGAAGCCGTAGCCGGCTGCCGCCAGCCCCGTCGCAAGACCACGCCGATCGGGGAACCAGCGCACCATCAGGCCGATGATGCCGACATAGATGATGCCGGTGCCAAATCCGCAGATGACGCCGTAAGTGAAATAGAGCGCCCAGATGTTGTCGACATAGCTCGAGAGCACCCACCCCCCGCCTGACATCAAAGCACCGACCGAGATCAGCAGCCGTGGCCCGAAGCGATCGACGAGATAGGCCTGGAGCGGTGAGCACCATGTCTGAAGGATGATGAGCAATGAGAACGTCCACTGCAGTTCAGCCAGTGTCGTTCCCAGCTTTTGATTGAGCGGGCCGGTGAAGAGAGTCCAAACATATTGCGGACTGGAGATCGACATCATGGCGATCAGCCCGAGCACGAGCTGAGACCAACGATTCCAGTACCACGCGGTTGATTGAGCAGTCGCCGTCGCTGTCGTCATAACGTACACCCCTGATACGCAGCCGATGCCCCTTTTGCGGGAATGATTATTCGCGCCTTTCGGCGCTACCGCAATGGCATACAGAATTTGCGGTGCAAAACACGCACCGACTGGGGATGAAAACGTCAGCCTTCGATTGGCTCGGTCGCGACGATTTCGATGCCAAAACCGGCCAGGCCCACATAAGTCCGCTTGGTGGACGCTAGCAGCCGGATCGAGGTAATTCCGAGATCCTTGAGGATTTGCGCACCAAGCCCGATCTCGCGCCATTGGCGCGATCGGGCGGCATCCGCACCGGTATCGCTCCCGTGGGGAATTTCTGCAACCGGCACGCCGGCGGTTCCGTCACGCAGATAGATGATGACGCCGCGCCCCGCCTCCTTGAATCGCGCAAGTGATGCGTGGATCGACTTTGCCCCGCCGAATACGTCCCCAATGACATCTGCGCGGTGCAGCCGCGCCGGAATATCCCGCCCGTTCGCCAGGTCGCCATAAACAAACGCCATGTGGTGCACCCGATCGAATGGGGTGACATAGGCGAACCCGCGCAGGGCGCCTATCTCGGAGGCGACCTGAAACTCTCCGACCCGTTCCACCAGCTTGTCGCGGGTCTGCCGGTAAGCGATGAGTTCGGCGATGGAAACCTGCGCAAGCCTGTGTTTCTGCGCAAAGGCAGCCACCTGGGGCCCGCGCATGACCGAACCGTCATCATTCATCAGTTCGGCAAGAACGCCAACGGGCGGCAGCGAGGCAAGACGGCAGAGATCAACGCAGGCTTCGGTGTGGCCCGAACGCATCAGGACACCTCCCTGGCGCGCGACTAGCGGAAACACGTGGCCCGGCCGCACAAAATCGGCGGCTCCGCTATTGTCATTGGCAAGCGCCCGTACGGTGTTGCAGCGCTCTTCGGCGGAAATTCCGGTCGTCAGGCCATGCCGAACATCAACCGACACGGTAAAAGCGGTCCCGAGAGGAGCCTCGTTTTTGGCGACCATCGGTTCAAGGTGGAGCCGCCGCGCCTGTTCCGCTCCGAGCGGAGCGCAGACGATGCCCGACGTGTTGCGAATGATGAAGGCCATTTTGTCGGACGTACAGTGCGCCGCCGCGACAAAAAGGTCGCCCTCGTTCTCCCGATCATCATCGTCGGTGACAACGACGATTTCGCCTCTGGCGAAGGCCTTGATGGCCGCTTCGACATGCTGGTGGCTATCCGGCACAGCTTAACCTCGACGGTCGCCTCACGCGCCCTGCTTGAACGGCCAAGGCGTCCCTTCGCCCACCTGGGCGCGATGCATCAGATAGTGGTCGGCCAGTACGCACGCCACCATCGCTTCGCCGATCGGCACCGCACGAATGCCGACGCAGGGATCGTGACGCCCTTTGGTGACGATGTCAGTGTCGTTGCCGTAGCGATCGACCGTCTTGCGCGACGTCAGAATTGACGACGTCGGTTTGACGGCAAAACGCGCGACGATTGCTTGCCCGGTCGCGATGCCGCCGAGAATTCCGCCGGCATGATTGGAGAGAAACAGCGGCTTGCCGTCGTTCCCCATGCGCATTTCGTCGGCATTTTCGATGCCGCTCATGGCGGCGGTTGCAAATCCGTCGCCGATTTCCACGCCCTTGACCGCATTGATCCCCATCAGGGCGGAAGCAAGGTCGGCATCGAGCTTTGCATAGACCGGCGCACCGATACCCGCCGGCACGCCTTCGGCGACGACTTCGATCACCGCGCCACAGGATGAGCCGGCCTTGCGCACGCCGTCGAGATACTCCTCGAAGGCCTTGGCCTGTTTGGCATCGGGACAGAAGAACGGGTTCTTGCCGACCTCGTTCCAGTCCCAGCGTGAGCGGTCGACCTTATGTGGGCCCATCTGGATCAGGGCGCCACGGACCTTCAGGCCGGGCACGATCTTGCGCGCAATTGCAGCGGCGCCCACCCGCGCCGCCGTTTCCCGGGCGGAGGCCCGTCCGCCGCCCCGATAATCGTGGATGCCGTATTTTACGTCGTAGGTGTAGCCGGCATGCCCCGGCCGGTATTTGTCTTTGATCTCCGAATAGTCCTTCGAGCGCTGGTCGACATTCTCGATCATGAGCATGATCGGAGTGCCGGTCGTGACCTGTGTACCGGTCTGTTCGTCGGTGAACACGCCCGACATGATTTTGACCGCGTCCGGCTCCTGCCGTTGGGTGGTAAATCGCGACTGGCCCGGCCGTCTGCGGTCGAGTTCACGCTGGATATCCTCGACGCTGAGGGGGATCCGCGGCGGGCAGCCGTCAACCACGCAGCCGATCGCCGCTCCGTGGCTCTCGCCGAAGCTGGTAAACCGAAACAGATGGCCGAAAGTATTGAATGACATATCAGTTCTGGGGTCGCGCGGTTAGGTAACCCGCGCCTTTCTCAAGGTCAAATAGGTGCCATTTCCCGTCGATAACCGCGGTCCGATGCCGAAATACTGCGCCGGTCCGGCCTGGCCTTATTTCGACAGGCCTTCGCGCGCCCGCTATGCTCCCCAAGACTTTAGAACGACTGCACATTCATCCTTCGTTCAGGTGAGATCGACCACTGGTAGTCGACAAGCATAAGGCCACAAATGCTCTCACCGAATAAGCCGACTATCGCGAACCTATCGGCACCTCGCTATCGCACATCGGAGTTCTCAGCGCCGCAAATCGCCGTGCTGTTTGCCGCGCTGACCTTGCTGATTTCGATACCGATCTGGACGCACCCCCTCCCGCCGCTGTCGGACTACGTCAATCATCTCGCGCGCATGCATGTCATCGCGACGCTCTCGAAGAACCCTGTCCTGGCCGGATTCTACAATGTGCATTGGCAGGTCATTCCCAACCTGACCATGGACATGATCGTTCCGCTGCTGGCGCGCGTGATGAACATCTATCTCGCCGGCCAGGTATTCATTGTTCTCATGTTCGCAATGATCATTTCCGGGACGCTGGCGCTCAACCGGGCCCTCATCGGCCGATGGTCGGCCTTGCCGCTGTTCGCCTTCCCGCTTCTGTACAACTACGTCTTTCTTGTCGGCTTGATGAACTACATCTTCGGCATCGGCGTCGCATTGTGGGCGCTGGCGGGCTGGATTGCTGTGCGTGACCGCATCTGGCCGCTAAGGCTCGCTCTTTCGACGGCATGCACCGTGGTCCTCTTCTTCTGCCATCTCTCGGCGCTCGGCATCTACGGTGTCGGTCTGCTGTCGTTCGAGATCCTGCGCCTGTGGCAGCGGCGCCTCGAACCATGGCCCGTACGCATTGCGGATTTCGTCGCCAGCGGACTGCCGTTTCTCATTGTCGCGCCTCTGCTTTACGCCAGCCCAACGATGCAGCTTGTCTCGGGCATCTATTGGGATCAGCGCGGCAAGACCGATGGCCTGATGTTCGTCATCTCCGATTACTCGGATATCGCGGCATTCGCGTTGATCACCGTCATGGTCGCAAGCACGGTATGGGCTTTGCGCCATCGCATCCTGCGCTTTCACCCTCTGGTCTTTGTTCTCTTGATGGTCGGCGCCGGAGTCTATCTGGCGCTGCCGCGCGTCATGTTCGACACCTACATGACCGATCAACGCGTCCCGATCGGTATCGCATTCATGATCTTCGCCTGCGGCGATCTCGAATTGCGTCGCCGCCTGGTGCGCCGCGCCTTTCTTGTCGTGCTCGTCATCCTGATCGGCGCGCGATTGATCGAAATCGATTTGAACTGGTCGCAATTGTCGGACTCAACAAGCCAGTTCCGGTCTTCCGTCCGGCGCATTGTACCCGGTTCCAAGGTATTTGTTGCCTATGCAGACAACGCTTCCGGCGACGATGTCCGCGACCTCGGCCTTGTGCACGCTGCGTGCATCGCGACGATTGAACGGTCCGCACTGGTCACGACCCTGTTTACCGTCGCCGGAAAGCAGGTTCTGCACGCACGTCCCGAATATCACGATTATGTCGACGCGCAGGACGGCACGCCGCCGTCGATTTCCCAACTCATCGTCGCCGCCGAACACCCCAATCCCGGCACGCCCGCGTTTTGGTTGAACTGGACGAAGTTCGACTACCTTTACATCCTTTTCACCGAGGACGACGCGCCCAATCCCGATCCCGCGCATTTGAAATTCGTCGCGGACGGTGACCGCTTCCAGCTTTATCGAATCATCAAGCCGCAGGAGCAGGCGTCCATTCAGTCGAATCGCGATAACCGCCCGTCGTCGAACAGGTAGACCACGCCCTGCGCAATATCGACGAGCGGAGCCGCCGCCGGCTTTGTAATGCCGAGATGTGCGATGAGACCGCGCGCCGTACCGCCATGAGCGACGGCCACGGTGTCGCGTGAAAGGCCTTCATACCACCGGCTCACGCGCACCGAGACCGCTGCATAGCTTTCGCCGCCCGGCGGCACGAAACGCCACTTGTCCTGTTCGCGCGCGGCGATTCCCTGCGGATCATGCGAATGCAGCTGCGCGATCGTGAAACCTTCCCAATCCCCGAACGCGATTTCGGTGAGCCGTGGTTCGATGACAAATTCTTCAGGCGTCAGACCAAGCGTTGCCCTTACGAGTTCCATCGTTTCGCGCGCCCGGCCAAGAGGACTCGAAACAAAGTCGAATTCGGTTGCGCTGCGTCCGCCGCGGCCGAACAGGCCGCGCAGAATATCGCCGCAATGTGCAGCTTGCGCCCGCCCGCGCGCGTTGAGCGAAATGTCACGCCGCCCCTGCAGCCGTCCGGCAATATTCCAGTCAGTTTCCCCGTGGCGGATGTAGTAGACGATCGGCCGCTTCGCCGCCGAAACCATTATTCGGTCTTGCCGACCGTGATGTCGGGCGCGTCGGGATGCTTGATGCCGACGATGTGATACCCGGCATCGACATGATGGACTTCACCGGTGACCGCGCTCGACAAATCGGAAAGAAAATAGACCCCGGCCTTGCCGACTTCCTCAAGCGTGAGATTACGCCGCAGCGGCGTGTTGTATTCGTTCCATTTCAGGATGTAACGGAAATCGCCGATCCCCGATGCCGCCAGCGTTTTCAGAGGGCCGGCCGAAATTGCATTGACGCGGATGTTCTTGGCGCCGAGATCGGCAGCGAGGTAACGGACCGAGCATTCGAGCGCCGCTTTCGCAAGGCCCATCACATTGTAATGAGGCATCCATTTCTCGGCGCCGTAGTAGCTCATCGTCAGCATGGAGCCGCCATTCGTCATCAATTTTTCCGCACGCTGCGCGAGTGCTGTGAACGAGTAGCAACTCACCACCATCGTCTTGATGAAATTATCTTCGGTCGTATCGACATAGCGCCCGTCCAGCTGGTCCTTGTCCGAGAAGGCGATGGCGTGCAACAGGAAATCGAGCGACCCCCATGCCGACTTCACCGCCGCAAAGACGGCGTCGATGGATGCCGCGTCAGTAACGTCGCAATGGCCGACGACAAGGCCATCCACCTCCTCGGCCAGAGGCTCTACCCGCTTCTTGAGCGCGTCGCCCTGATAGGTGAAAGCGAGGTCGGCACCATGGTCACGGCACGCCCGTGCGATGCCCCAGGCGATCGAGCGGTTGTTGGCCACGCCCATGATCAACCCGCGTTTACCGCGCATCAGAGTCGATACTTCAGGCATGGTTATTCCCGTCTTGGCCGGTGAGCGCCGGCCTTTTTCCTATGGCACAGGGTCTATTGGCCATCAAGCAATGGGCCAAATAGGGGAATTGCTGCTGTTAATTCAATTCGTTTTCGGGAATATGATTGGATCGGAGGGGTTTTTTCTGACAATTGACCGCGCTCGGCGTATTGCGCTTCGGACCGGCCGACATCCGGTCGCTCGTTCGCGCGCGCAAAGCCGCAGGAGGTTTGGTTGGCCGTGTTCCGCAAAAGCGTCGAAGCGACGATCCCGGCGCTACGCCGCTACGCACGTGCTCTCACGCGGGACGCCGACATCGCGGACGACCTTGTGCAGGATACGCTCGTGCGTGCGTTGCGCTCGGAGCATTTGTTCCATGGAGGAGACGTTCGAAGCTGGCTTTATACGATTCTCACAAACCTCAACCGCAATCGGCTCAGGTCGCTGGCGCGGCGTCCCGTCCTCTCGCCGATCGAGGACAACGATGCTCCCGACCTCGCCGGACCGGAGGCAGGTGGGCGCGATATCGAAAGAGCGCTTGCGACATTGGTCGAGGACCAGCGCAACGCGTTGCTGCTGGTGGTGCTGGAAGGCCTCAGCTACCGCGAAGTCGCTGAGGTACAAGGCGTGCCGATCGGTACTGTGATGTCGCGTCTGGCGCGTGCGCGCATGCAGATCAAGAGCTATCTCGACGGCGGCCGCCCCGCGCTCCGCCGCGTGAAATGAGAGAGAGAAGGTGAACCCATGATCGACCGCGATTCACCCATAACAGAGGATGAGCTGCACGCTTACATCGACGGCGAACTGCCGGCCGACCGCATGGAGGCCGTCACCGCCTGGCTTGCCGACCACCCCGAACAGGCGGTGCTGGTCGCCTCCTGGCGCGCGCAGGCCGAACGAATCCGAGCCCGGTTCGGTGCTGTCGTCGAAGAGGCCGTGCCGGACAGGCTCAAGCTCGACCAGATCATCCGGAGCGAGCGCGCCAATGGACGTTCTTGGGCCGCACGGGCAGCAGCGGCCGCGCTGGTGGCATTCATCGCCGGCGGCGCATCGGGCTGGTTCGCCCACAGCGCGTCGTTCAGAAAGCCGACGGGTTCGGCTGCCGTCGCGAGTGACGCTCTCGACGCGTACAAGCTTTACGTCGTCGAAGTGCGCCATCCGGTCGAGGTCCCCGGCAGCGAGAGGGCGCATATGACCCAATGGCTGTCGAAGCGTCTCGGGGAAGAACTGAAGATTCCGGATCTGCAAACGCTCGGCCTCAAGCTGGTGGGCGGACGTCTGCTGCCCGGACCGACCGGTGCCGCAGCTTTCTACATGTATGAAGGCCCTTCAGGCGAGCGCTTCACGATCTACTGTGCAAAAGCCAGCTCGCCCCAAAGCGCATTGCGCTACACGGGCGGCGATCGTGTCGCCGCGTTCTACTGGGTCGACGACAAGGTCGCCTATGTCGTGACCGGACCTGCCAATCGCGAAAAGCTGGAGGCGGTGACAAAGGCCGCCTGGGAGCAGATCGACAGGAGCGCGGGAAAGAAGTCGTGAATCAACCGGTCATTCCGTGACGCGAGCGAACGCTCGCGGACCGGCGGATGAGAGAGGCGACATGCTCACGCCACACTCTGCGTCATGCCCGCACTCGTTGTGCCGGGCATCCACGTCTTTCTTCATCGCGTATCAGCAAAGCAAGGCGTGGATGGCCGGAATAAATCCGGCCATGACGGATGAGAGGCCGTGCCACATACTGCGTCATGCCCGACAAGCCCGCGCATGATGGTGTGAGACGCAGCACCATGTTCTCCAAGTGCCGGCAGATCCCGGGCTGGCTCGCACCGGCCGGCGTTACTCCATATCGCTGCGCGGATCGTAGGATTTCTTGTCGCGCCAGGACTTCATCAGGTTTTTGAATTCGTCATCGAGACGGTCGGGCAGCATCACACGCACGGTTGCGAGCAGGTCACCGGCGCCGCTTTTTGCCTTCAGGCCCTTGCCCTTGAGGCGGAACGTGCGGCCGGAATTGGTGCCCGCCGGAATCGCGAGTTCGACCGCACCATCGAGCGTCGGCACGCGCACCTTGCCGCCGAGCACGGCTTCGTAGAGCGTGATCGGCAGTTCAATCCGCAGATCAGTGCCGTCCGGTTTGAACAACGGATGCGGCGCCACATTGACGGTGATCAGCGCGTCACCGGCGCGTCCGCTCGCGCTCGGCCAGCCCTGCCCGCGCAGACGAATTTGCTGTCCGCTCCCAATGCCGGGCGGAATCTTGACCTCGACATCCTTGCCGGTAGGCAGGTGGACGCGCGCCTTGGTTCCCTTCGCGGCATCGTTCAGCGAGATGGTCAACGATGCATGCAGATCCTGGCCGGCTCCCGCCGCCGCGCCAAAATCCTCGCCTTCAAAAGCAGCGCCGCGGCCGGCGCGGCCCGCATGCGCGGCACCGCCGAACATGCCGCGCAGCAGTTCATCGATGCCGCCGCCGGAAAAGCCCCCTCCGGTGCTTCCGGAGCGGCGGAATCCATCCGGGCCAAAACTGAAGCTCTCGAAATGAGCGCCGCCGCCGGGATTGAAACCTCCGCCCGGCTGCGCACCAAAGCCTTCGAAGCCCTGGAAGCGTGGCTTGCCTTCGGCATCGATCTCGCCGCGATCGAATGCCTTGCGTTTCTCGGCATCGCCAACGATCTCGTAAGCCGCATTGAGTTCGGCAAAGCGCGTCGCGGCTTTCGGATCGTGCTTGTTGGCGTCCGGGTGCAACTTCTTTGCAAGCCGACGATAGGCGCTCTTTATGTCGCCTTCGTTCGCACTCTTGGAAACCCCCAGGACATCATAGGGGTCGCGCATTGTTTCCAAACTCCCGTGAAATCCCCTGCCCGCCGGCCCCGGGCCGGCGACTCGGCCCCGTTAATGTGGGGTTCCCGCGCAGCGGATGCAACGCGGGTGCAGTTCTCATTCCGGGATGGCGCGCATAAGCGCGTTTACGCGCGTCTTCGACGCGCTATGGCGCGCGCCCCGGAATGACGTCTGAACTAGGATCGCTTCCACGGTTTCAGCGAGCGGACTTCCCATTCGCCCTGCTGCTGCTTGCAGGCTTCACCCTGCACCCAGGCCTGAGAACTGCGGCTGACGAAGCTCGCCAGGAAATCGCGGCAGGTCCGCCCGTCCTGCGTATAGGCCGAGGCGATCGGCGTCACCGTGCCGCGTGTGCCGGTGCCCGGATTCTCCCACGGAATGCTGGCGTCCTTTTCGTCGCGGCTGAGCACCGCGCTGGCCGCAGCCCGCGCATAGGCAAGATCGGCATCGGGCGGCAATTGTCCGACTTCCCTTGTGCCGGGCGGCGGCGTAATGGTGCCGGTCTGATCGGACCTTTCACTGCCAAACAACGAGTCGAACTGGCCCGACAGGCTGCACCCCCCGACCGTCAGGGCAAGAACACCGGCAACCGCCAGCCTTCGCCATAGGCGCGGCGATGCCCATCTACTATAAAGGCCACCGTATTGACGGGCTTTGGTCCCGGCCACGTGAAGCACCCCGGCAGATGTCCGACACAGCACCGATTCAACACCCGAGTTGGTTAACGACTGGTGATTTCACCGCCGCCGACGAGCCTTTGCGGCTGTTTGCCGCCTGGCTCACCGAGGCGACGGCCTCCGAGCCGCGCGACCCGAATGCCATGACGCTCGCGACGGTCGATGCCGATGGGTCCCCCAATGCCAGGATGGTGCTCCTTAAAGGTGCCGATGAACGCGGCTTTGTCTTCTATACGAATATGGACAGCCAAAAAGGGCAGGAATTGGGTGCCAACCCCAAGGCGGCGCTGGTTTTTTACTGGAAAAGCTCGAACCGGCAGGTCCGCATTCGCGGCCCCGTCGAGCCGGTCACCGACGCCGAGGCCGATGCCTATTTCGCCTCCCGTCCGAAACAGGCCCAGATCGGCGCCTGGGCGAGCAAGCAGTCGTCCCCGCTGGAAAGCCGCCTCGCCTTCGAAAAGGCGGTCGCAATTTACGCAGCGAAATACGCCATCGGCGAGGTGCCGCGGCCGCCCAACTGGTCCGGCTACCGGATCGTACCGATAGCAATTGAATTCTGGCAGGAACGTCCTTTTCGCCTGCACGATCGTATCGTGTTCAACCGCGACGGCCTCGGCGCCGCCTGGACCAAGACGCGGCTCTACCCCTGAGTTAGCATCGGTCCGACATGCCAACCTCGCAGACCAACCAGCCGCGCCGCACGCTTCTTCTCACCGGAGCCAGTCGCGGCATCGGCCACGCCACGGTAAAACGGTTTTCGGCCGCCGGCTGGCGCGTGATTACCTGCTCGCGTCATCCGTTTCCCGAGAACTGCCCGTGGGAAGCGGGACCCGAGGATCACATCCAGGTCGACCTCTCCGACGAGGCGAACACGCGCGACGCGATCGCGGAGATCAAGCGACGGCTCGAAACGCACGAGCTTCATGCCCTGGTCAACAATGCAGCCATTTCTCCGAAGGCCGAAGGCGGCAAGCGGCTGTCGACACTGAATACAAGCAACGACGACTGGCACCACGTCTTTCAGGTGAATTTTTTCGCGCCGATCATGCTGGCGCGCGGACTGATGGATGAACTGCGCGCGGCCAAAGGCTCGGTGGTGAACGTCACATCGATCGCCGGCTCGCGTGTCCATCCATTCGCCGGCGCCGCCTATTCGACATCGAAAGCCGCGCTCGCCGCGCTCACCCGCGAGATGGCGAGCGATTTCGGCCGGCTCGGCATTCGCGTGAATGCGATTGCGCCCGGCGAGATCGACACCGCCATTCTTTCCCCCGGCACGGAAAAAATCGTCGAACAGATTCCGATGCAGCGGCTCGGCACGACCGACGAAGTCGCCAAGATCATCTATGTGCTTTGCACGGAGACGTCGTCCTACGTGAACGGCGCCGAGATCCATATCAACGGCGGGCAGCACGTGTAGGCTGCGCGGCGCGGCGTACGCGCACAACTCTCCGCTGTCATTCCGGGACGCGCTGAAAGCGCGGACCCGGAATCCCGATGCACGTTCAGCGCTCGTATCTGGTTTCCGGGTTCGGCCCTTACGGGCCGCCCCGGAATGACGGTGAGCTAAAAACAAAAGCCCCGGCGACATCGCCGGGGTTTTGTTCGTCCCGCACTCCGTCGCGATCACGGATAGAAATCGCGATGCACGCGGAAGCGGACCTGCCAGTTGTCAACGTCGGAAACGATCGTGGCACCGCCGATCGCGGTGGATCCTAAAGGCGAGTTCGGACTGTTCAGTTTCGCGTACATCAGGTCAACGCCGAGGTAGAAATCCTTGGTGACGTTCCATTGGGTCCGCGAACCGAGCCACCAGGTTGACCAGTCCTGGGGCACATTTCTGTCCCGCATTAGCGCATTGGCCGTGTCGTTGTAACTGACGGCCGCGTAGCCCCCGTACAACGAGGTCCGCCAACGTGGATTCCAGAAATGTTCGAAGGCGGCGTTCACGTTCCAAGCAGTGGTGAGTTGAACGTCGGTTGCAAACCCTCCCGTTCCCCCGGCGAACGAGCCGCCAAACACCCCGTCGGTCAGAATGCCGAAGCCTTCGTCTTGGCCCTGAACCTTGCCCCAATTCGTGTTTGGCGTTTGGAAGATGTACCGCAGAGCGCCTTGAGTGTAATTGATTTGCAGCTGCAAATAGTCACCCTGGCTGATCATGGGCGTGTTTAATTTCAAGCCACCACCAATAACGAAGCCCAATCGATCGGCCGGATGACCATTCGTTGGGACGGCAACACCGTCAAGTGTAGAATAGTACGTTGCATTGACCTGGTGCAGTGCACCCATGATCTGGGCAGAACCCCAAGCCTGGTCGACGCGCAGATTGCCGACAACATCCGGCGCCTGGAAGCCGCCATACTGGCCTGCGCCCCCAACGAATGGTCCTGGCGCGTACTGTCCCACGACCGGATTGTTCGTGTTGATGATCTGCGTCTTGCGCGGTGCTTCCGCCGCGATCGTGGCGGAGAAGCCATTGCCGAACTGGGCGGTGTAGCCCATCACGAACCAGCCGCCGTCACCCGTATCCGATGCGGGGAACGCGCCCCAGTATGACGTCGCGGGCACGCTGTAGAAGTCGAAGAACGATTGTGCACGGCCGAAGGTGAAGCCGGCCCACTGGATGAAGGCGCGGTTGGCGCTGAACTGGTTGCCCGCATTCACGTCGCCGCCATGCTCGTTCTCGGACAGACCGACAGCGATATAGCCGCGCACCGTGCCGTATTCGCTCTGGTTGCGGGCGTCCGCGGTGACGTAGCCGCGGGCGCGGAAGTCGCTGTTGTTGGTCGTGCGGTTGTTGACGTTGCCGTTCGCCCAGCCCCAGCTGAAGTTGCCGTTGTTGCCGTAGCCGTATTCGGCGCGCACCCAGCCGCCGATCTTGATGCACATGTCGGTGCCGGGAATGTAGTAGAAGCCGACGCCGTAGAGACTGCAGATCTTGACGTACTCAACCGGCTTTGCCTTCACCGGCAGATCGGCGGACTGCGCACCTGTAACGGCAATGAGACTTGCGGCCGAGCCGAGCAAAAGCGAATTCACGATTTTCATTTCCAGCACCCCGAATTGTTTCCCCGAGCTCCCGCTTGAGCGGAACGCGCGAGAACTTTCTTTCCCGTCGCAATGTCCGAACACGCGCGGTTGTCGATGCGCTTTCGGAGTCGCAGTGCGGCTGATAATTCAGGATTGCTGCGAGAAGTACTTGGGTACGCGCGCCGGTGAGTTTGCCACCCACGACAATCCGCAGGATTTCACGAGCGCCGCTTCATTTTGATTTGCATCCGTTGCAATCCGGCAACGGCTCGGCCAGTCTCTGCGCTCATCCCCGCGCACGGGTCCGGCCAAAGGCCGGCCCAACGACAGGCTCCTCCGCGCGCAACTCTCAACTGTCATTCCGGGACGCTCGCGTCAGCGAACGGATCCGGAATCCAGATGCACGTTCAGCGCTCGTATCTGGTTTCCGGGTTCGGCCCTGACGGGCCGCCCCGGAATGACAGTGGAGAGTGCGAAAGTATCCCCAGTTCCCCCGGAGGTATGAACTAATTGATGATTGACGACTTTCATATTTTATCATTATTAAGTCGTCACGACGTAAGTGGGACACCCGACAATGCTACGAAAAACGGTTTTCTCGAAGATTCCCAATGCCTTAATCGTTCTGTCCGCCTTCGCCCTGGCGGCCTGCGAGCCGACCACGGCTCGGCAGGCGGCGCCAAAGCGCCCGGTTCTGGTCACCCCGGTTCATTACGGGGCCCAGGTCGCCGACCGTAGCTTCGTGGGCACCATCAAGCCCCGGATCGAGAGTGATCTCGGCTTTCGGGTTGCGGGCAAGGTCGCCAGGCGCCTCGTCGAAGTCGGCACCCATGTCGAGACCGGGCAGCCCCTCGCCGAACTTGATCCGTCCGATCTCAATCTGCAGGCCGAACAGGCCAAGGCCGAACTCACCGCGGCGACCGGCAACATGGCGCAGGCGGGCGCGGCCGAAACGCGCACCCGCGAATTGCGGCAGAAGGGCTGGTCGACCGACGCGCAGCTTGACCAGGCCAAGGCCGCCGCCGACGAGGCACGCGCAAGACTCGATCGCGCCCAGCGCTCGGTCGAGCTCACAAAAAACAGTCTCTCCTATGCAACGCTCGTCGCTGACGCGCCGGGAGTGGTGACGGCCACATTGATCGAGCCGGGACAGGTCGTCGCGGCGGGGCAGACCGCGATCCGTGTCGCGCGGCTCGCGGAAAAGGAAGTCGTCGTCGCGATTCCGGAAACGCTGCTCTCCGTTGCCAAGTCCGGCCACGCGCGGGTTGCGATCTGGTCCGAGCCTGACAAGCAGTATGTCGCCAAACTCCGCGAGCTTGCGCCGTCGGCCGACCCGGCGACGCGCACCTATCTCGCAAAATTCTCGATGCCGGGCGCGGGCACCGAGGTACAGCTCGGCATGACGGCAACCCTGACCCTGTCAGATGAAGCCAGCGAACGCGTCGCGCACCTGCCGCTGACCGCCTTGTTCGATCAGGGGGATGGTCCCTCGCTCTATGTCGCCGACAGCAAGAGCGGCACCATCACGCGCAAGCATGTCACGGTGAAGTCCTACGAGCGCAACGATGTCTTGATCACCGGCGGTGTCGCGGAAGGCGACAAGGTGGTCGCGCTCGGTGTGCAGAAACTCGATCCCAACGAGAAAGTTCGGGTCGTCTCGTCGCTGTCATTCTGAACGCGGAGGAGCTGTCATGCGCCGCTTCAATCTCTCTGCCTGGGCCGTCGCTCACCCTGCCCTGATCCTCTTCCTGATTGTGATGTTCGGCGCCGCCGGGCTTTTCTCCTATGAGAAGCTCGGACGCGCGGAAGATCCGTCCTTCACCATCAAGGCGGTTGTCGTCAGCGCGATGTGGCCGGGAGCGACCGCGCACGATATGCAGGAGCAGGTTGCAGATCCGATCGAGAAGAAGCTGCAGGAGCTTCCATATTTCGACAAGGTAACGACCTATTCGAAGCCGGCTCTCGCGGTGATGCTGGT
>DATEKG010000003.1:0-22282 GCA_035277565.1 Pseudolabrys sp. | reverse complement strand
ACGCCCGGACCGCGCCGGTAAAATCCGGAACCGCTATTCTTCCTTCTCGGTCGTGAAGTAAAGCGGATAGCCCTTGTTGCGTCCCATTTCGGTGGCGTCCTTGGCCTTGGTCTCCGCGACGTCCTTCGTGTAGACGGCAATGACGCAGGCGCCTTTCTGGTGCGCGGTCATCATCACTTTATAGGCGTGGCTTTCATTCATCCGAAAGACAGCCTTGAGCACGAGCACGACGAATTCACGCGGCGTGAAATCGTCGTTGAGCAGAATGACCTTCCATAACGGCGGCCGCTGCGTTTTCGTTTTTGTTTTCGTCCGCGGTTTTTCGAGTGTCTTCTGGCTCACCCGCAGTCTCCCGCAACCGGCATCCTGCCGGTGGACCTATTCTGCCGTCGGCGTCGCCGGCGTTCCAACTGTCATGTAACGCAATTTGCGTGCTCAAGGCGCGAAACTCTGGCGCGCGGGAACGAAAATCCCCGAGATTGGACCTATTTGGCCTTATTCGGAGCGACCGTAGTCTTTGATGAGCCCTCCGGGGCTGACGGCATGCCTGGCGGACTTTGGCCCTGCGGGCTTTCCGCCGGAGCGCGACCGGAACCGGTGTTGAGCGGGCCCATCCAACCCTGCGGCTGTTTTTCGCCGGTCGTTTCCCGCGTCTCGGGTCCGTCTCGTGCTATAGCCGGACTTCTCTCGCATGAATCTGTAGCCTAACCGCGGGCCAGACCCCAAGTTCCAGACCAGGCGGGCGATACCATGCTCTATCTCGCCATCAAGGCAGCGCTCTCCGGCGTCATTATCGCCGTGGTTTCGGAAGTCGCCCGCCGCTCGCCGAGCCTCGGCGCTCTCATTGTTTCACTGCCCCTGGTTTCGATCCTCGGAATCCTGTGGCTGTGGCATGATACCAGTGACGCCGAACGCATTGCCGCGCACGCACAATCGACCTTCTGGTACGTCCTGCCCACGTTGCCAATGTTTCTGGTGATGCCGGCATTGCTGCGGCACGGATTCGGATTCTGGCCGGCTCTCGGCAGTTCGTGCGTCCTGACATTTTTGCTTTATCTCTGCACAATCTGGACTCTCGGAAAATTTGGCATCACGCTTTGATGCAGTGCAGTATGATCAGCATTGCGGTCCGCAAATTTTTTTTAGAGCTTGATCCGTCTGCCGCAAAAATTTCACGAGCTGGGTGCATGTTACGTCAGCGCTACTGCTTCATTCGCTCGCAGACACTGCAATACAGTTCACGTGACGAAAAACGCGAGGGGGCACGGGGCCGCGTCAGTATTGAGTTCGGGAGGAGAGGCCCATGGAATTGTCTCGCGACATGTCGTATTTCGCGCGCTCGCGCCCGGTCGTCGAATGCGCCCAGTGTGGCGAACGCATCTACATCCCCGAATGGTCGGAATGCGTGGACGGATGCCGTGTCCGTCACCTGTGGCGTTGTGACGCCTGCGGCACGTCTTTCGAGACCTCGGTCCGCTTTGCCGCAGCATAAGAACACGCACGTCCAAACCGGTTGGGATCCTTCACGGAATTTTGCACTGCCGTTGCAGGGAGCGTGGCTATAGTCGCCGGCCATGGTCGACCGCCGAAACTTTTCTTTCTTGCTAGGAGCTGCCGCCGTGACCGGGCTCACGCGCACAAGCGCGCGTGCCGCCAGCATGAGCCGCATTACCGCCTATGCCTTTACGTTTAAAGGTCTGGACGGCGGCGAGATCCTGCTCTCGTCCTTTGCCGGCCATCCCCTCCTCGTCGTCAACACGGCATCGCTCTGCGGCTATACCCCGCAATATGCAGGCCTGCAGGAACTATGGACGCGCTACCGCGGCCGCGGACTGATCGTGCTTGGCGTGCCGTCGAACGATTTCGGCGGGCAGGAGCCCGGCGGCGCCAGCGACATCCATGCCACCGCCCAGGGCGAATATCACGTCACCTTCCCGATCACGGCGAAGGTCACGGTGAAGGGCCCCGACGCCCATCCGTTCTACAAGTGGGCCGCTGCCGAGCGCCCGCTTGAAGCACCGCGCTGGAATTTCCACAAATACCTGACGGGGCGCGACGGATACCTAAAAGCAGGCTTCGTCTCGGCCATGGAGCCGGCCGACCCGCGAATTATTGCTGCAATCGAACAGGAACTGTCGGCCGCCTAGGGCGCCGGCGCATCGGATTCTGCCGGGTGGCGGCATAATTCTGAAGAATTCAATTGACGAATCAGCGCTGCCGTGACGGATTGCGGTCACGAGTAACAGTCACGTGGGCCGGCTGACTGACAACGCCGACCCGATACGAGGTTCCTCCCGCGTGGCGTTTAGACTTGGGCGGCCGCAAGGCCGCCCCTTTTCATTTTGCCTTGTCATTTCGACTTGTCATTGTGACTTGCCACAGCGCGTTTACGCCGAAGCGGCCAGGCGTTCGCCGGCCTGCGCCCCTTGTCCGGCCGGACGGACTGGGTCGATGGCCTCGACGAGCCGGAGAAATGAACTGCCCGGGAGCGCCGGCGCGAATACATAGCCCTGCGCCGAGCGCACCCCAAGGGCACGCAAGTGCATGACCTGTTCGAAATTCTCGACGCCTTCCGCAATCACGTCCATGCGCATATTGCGGGCCAGATCAACGAGCGTCTCGACGATGGTCGTCGAATTGCGATCGGTTCCGATCGCATCGACGAACATCTTGTCGATCTTGATGAGATCGACGCCGAGCTTGAGCATATAGGATAGCCCGCTGTGGCCCGTGCCGACGTCGTCGATCGCAATGCGCACACCCAGCCCCTGCAACGCGGCAATGGTCCGGCGCGTCTCCGTGAAATTCTCGATCGGATCGCGTTCGGTCACCTCCAGCACGACCTGCGAATATCTGATCGGAGAATCCGCAAAAATGCTGCGGACATCGCCGACGATCGCCGGTTCGCTGAAAAGCTTTCCTGCAATGTTGAACGAAATTTTCAGGTCCGGCCGGCAACCGATTGCCGGCCCTACCTCCGCGCAGGCCTTGCGCATCAGGCTGCGGGTCAACTCGTCGACGAGATCGCTCGACTCGACAAGGGGGATGAACGCGCCCGGAAGAACCAGGGAGCCGTCAGGTTTGCGCCAGCGCACCAGAACCTCGGCCCCGCGCAACTGGCCTGTCCGGATATCGACGACCGGCTGGTAATAGGGAACAAATTCGCCGGCCGCGAGCGCGCGCTCGATTTCCGCGACCGGATTGCGCGGCGGACGGCGCGGAAAAAGGAGTACAAAAGCCGTGGCGAACAGCAGCGTGAAACCCGAGCCGGCCCAGCCGATCCATCTGAGATTCGCGTGCTCGGCAACGATACGCGCGCGCGGTGTCAGCACCTCGACGTCGAAACCGAATTTGTCCGACTTCATGTCCGCGGCGAAATTCGCGCCGGCATCATTCGCCGGCCGCCAGCCGACCTCGCCGACTGTCGCACCATGCGGCGTCACGATGCGCGCATAGCCGGAAAAGCGGCTGCCGCGCGTCGAAACCTGCGGCAGGAAAAGCGCCGCCGGGACAAGAGCGGCGATGCTGTTTGGCCCCTCGCCGGCCTTGCGGCGCAGCCGGACCATGCGGTCACCGCTCGCAAGTGCAATGATATCGAACCGGTATCCGTCATGGCCGGCGAAAGGCTCGGACGAAAGAACCTTGCGTTCGTCCGGCGGCAGCCCGAGATGGCTGCAGAGCGTCTCGCCGCCGGGACCGACGACGGAAATCTCCTTCACCGGGATGGTGTCGAAGGCGGCATGGCGCATGGCCTCGACATGCCGGGATTCGCAGGAGTCGACGCCGCGGGCCGCCAGCCCGTCGAGCATCGTGACAGCCGCGGCGACGCGCGCCTCGGCAAGCGCGACCGCGCGCCGGGCCGCGGTGCCGGCATCGGCCTCGCCCTGTCTTTCGATGAGATTGTCGAGCCAGAAATTAAAGGCGATGAACGGCAGACCGGCGACAACGACGACACCGACAACGATCGCAAATATATTCCGTACCCCCCAAAAAACCATTCCGGCTCCAGCCCGGGGCCCCATCCTGGTGTTGGATCAGTCAGCCACGGCGCCGTAAAGACCACCTTAAGCTTAAGGCCGCGTAACCCCGACCGACGCGGGAAAAGGCCGGCGGCCGATCACCTTGGTTAGCAATGCGTTAAAAATCGAAAGCCGACGCCATGAAAAAGCTGCCGGGCTGCGGCAAGATCAATTGTAGAGGAGACAGATATGAGTTTTTTTCCGGGCAAGGATCCGGCAGCGGGCGACCCTCACCAATGTGATGCGTTGGCGCAAGTCATCGTGCCACGCACGGTCGATCTTGGCGACGGCTTCTCGGTGCGACGCGCGCTTCCTTCGACGCGCACGCGGATGGTTGGCCCCTTTATCTTCTTCGACCACTTCGGGCCGTCAGAATTCCGCGCCGGCCAGGGCCTCGACGTCCGGCCGCATCCGCATATCGGGCTTTCTACCGTGACTTATCTGTTCGACGGAGAGATCATGCACCGCGACAGTCTGGGTACCGCGGCGCCCATCAAGCCAGGCGAGATCAATCTGATGACGGCGGGGCGGGGCATCGTTCATTCGGAACGCACCGACCCCAAAATGCGCGCGAGCGGCGGCCCTATTCACGGCCTTCAGATGTGGGTGGCCCTGCCCGCAGCCAAGGAAGAAATGGCGCCGGGTTTCGCCCACCACGCGGTCGATGAATTTCCAGTAATTCGCGACAACGCCATATTCGGCCGCGTGGTGATCGGTTCGCTTTACGGCCAAACTTCACCGGTTGAGACGACACACGAAACGATCTTCGCGAATATCGTGATGCGGCCCGGTGCAGTGCTGCCGATCGATGCCGACCACGAAGAACGCGCGCTCTATGTTGTCGACGGAACAATTGAAATTGCCGGTGACAAGTTCGAACCCGGACGGCTGCTGGTATTCAAGCCGGGAGACAGGATCACGGTAAAGGCGCTTAACGACGCACACTTCGTCATCTGCGGCGGCGCGGCAATGGATGGCCCGCGCCACATCTGGTGGAATTTCGTGTCGTCGCGCAAAGACCGTATCGAGCAGGCAAAAGCTGACTGGAAGGCCGGCCATTTCAACAAGGTGCCGGGCGACGAGATCGAATTTATTCCGCTGCCGGAGAAGTGACCGACGGCCTAGTCTGTGGAATTATTTCTTGGGCAAATCGAGCCGAATGTGCAGCTCCTTGAGCTGCTTAGGCGTTGCCTCAGAAGGCGCGCCCATCATCAGGTCCTCGGCACGTTGATTCATCGGGAACAAGACAACCTCGCGCAGATTTTCCTCGCCGGCGAGCAGCATGACAATGCGGTCAATACCTGGGGCGATGCCACCGTGCGGCGGGGCGCCGAGCGATAGTGCGTGAAGCATCCCGCCAAACTTTTGCTCCAGCGTCTCTTCGGGATAGCCGGCAATAGCGAAAGCCTTCTTCATCACTTCCGGACGGTGATTGCGGATCGCGCCGGAGGATAGCTCAATGCCGTTGCAGACGATGTCGTATTGAATTGCCTTGATGGAAAGCAGTTTCTCGTTGTCCTTCGGATCGAGAGCGAGAAAGTCCTCGACCGGCATGTTCGGCATCGAAAAAGGATTGTGCGAGAAGTCGATTTTCTTTTCTTCCTCATTCCACTCATACATCGGAAAGTCGACGATCCAGCAGAATTCGAAGCGATCCTTTGTGATGAGGCCAAGCTCCTCCGCGACCCTCGTGCGCGCGGGCCCTGCAAACTTCACAAAATCCTTCGGCTTGCCGGCAACGAAAAACACGGCATCGCCGACGCCGAGATTGAGCTGATCGGCGATCTGCTTTGTGCGTTCAGGCCCGATATTCTTGGCAAGCGGCCCGGCACCGCTCTCCTCGCCTTCGCGCCAAAAGATGTAACCCAAACCTGGCTGCCCCTCACCCTGCGCCCATGAATTCATGCGATCGCAAAACGCGCGGTTACCGCCCTTTGGGGCGGGAATCGCCCACACGGCATTGCCTGAGGTTTCCAGGATCTTGGCGAAGATCTTGAAGCCTGAACCGCGGAACGACTCGCTCACGTCCTGCATCACAAGCGGATTGCGCAGATCAGGTTTGTCGCTTCCGTATTTGCGCAGCGCCTCGGCATAAGGAATGAGCGGAAATTTCTGGGTTACTGCCTTGCCGTTGGCGAATTCCTCGAACACACCGCGCATCACAGGCTCGACCGCATCGAACACGTCTTGCTGCGTGACGAAGCTCATTTCCAGATCAAGCTGATAGAACTCTCCGGGCGAGCGATCAGCGCGCGCATCCTCATCGCGGAAGCAGGGTGCGATCTGGAAATAGCGGTCGAAGCCCGCGACCATGATCAGCTGCTTGAACTGCTGCGGCGCCTGAGGCAATGCGTAGAACTTTCCGGGATGCAGACGCGACGGCACGAGATAGTCGCGCGCACCTTCAGGTGAGGACGCGGTGAGGATCGGCGTCTGAAATTCGAAGAAGCCCGCGTCCTTCATCCGCCGGCGGATCGAATCGATCACCCTGCCGCGCAGCATGATGTTGCTGTGGAGGTGCTCGCGCCGCAAATCAAGAAAGCGGTATTTGAGCCGGATCTCTTCCGGATAGTCCTGCTCGCCAAACACCGGCATGGGCAGCTCCGCTGCCGGCCCGAGCACTTCGATGTCGTCAATATAGACTTCGACCTGCCCTGTCGGCAGCTCAGGATTTTCCGTGCCAGCCGGGCGCTTGCGGACCCTCCCGTCAACACGCACAACCCATTCCGAGCGCAGCGTTTCGGCGACCTTGAAAGCCTTGCTGTCCGGATCGGCAACAATTTGCGTAAGCCCGTAATGGTCGCGCAAGTCGGTAAACAGCACGCCGCCATGATCGCGGATGCGGTGAACCCAGCCAGAAAGACGGACCACCTTGCCGATATCGCTTTCGCGAAGCGCGCCGCAGGTATGTGAGCGATAGCGATGCATGGTGAAACTTCGGCTCTATTCGGTGGTCGGGCGGATTCAGGGTGCGAGGCGGGCGAAAAGCGCATGAGGGGTAGGCTTTGTCAAGGCAAAGCCGCGCAGCCGCGGCACGATGCCAAGGTGGCTCGACAGACCTGAGGCCCGCCTGCACACTCGCTCTTCACTAGACGGATCAGCGAATGCCCATGCCAAAAAAGCGGGCCCAAAAGACCGCACCGCCGATGACCGAAATGTCGACCGCCGAAGCGGCGGTCGCGACCTTGATCGGGCACGGGCTCGATACTGTCTACGCGCTTCCCGGAGTCCACAACGATCACCTGTTTGACGCCTTCCAGCGCGCATCGGAAAAGCTACGCATCGTCCACACCCGCCATGAGCAGGGAGCGGCCTATATGGCGCTGGGGTCCGCCCTCGCAACCGGAAAGCCGCAGACCTATGCAGTTGTACCGGGGCCGGGACTGCTTAATTCAGGCGCAGCATTGCTGACAGCCTATGGCATGAATGCACCGGTACTCGCCTTGGTCGGCCAAATCCCTGCGGCGACGATCGGGCGCGGTCTCGGGCAACTGCATGAAATTCGCGATCAGGCAGGAATCGTTGGGCGCCTTGTCGACCATAGGGCCATCATCGAAGGGCCAGGCGATGCCTCGGCAAAAGTCGCAAAGGCAATTCAGTCGATGCATCACGGACGCCCGGGGCCGGCAGCTATCGAGTGTCCGATCGATGTCTGGGGCCGCCGCGGGCCGGCTCCAACGCTTGTTTCACCTGCGCCGGAACGCTCACCGAAAATCGATCAGGGAAAGATTCGCGCTGCAGCCAAACTTCTCGGCAATGCCAGGCGCGTTCTTATCGTAGCCGGCGGTGGTGCTCAGGATGCCTCACTGGAGGTTACCCTGCTTTCGAGCATGCTGCAGGCGCCCGTGCTGGGCTATCGCCGCGGGCGCGGCGTCCTCGATTCGCGGGACCCGCTGAGCGTCACATTGCCTCTCGGACGCGAGCTATGGGCTGAAGCGGACGCCGTGCTTGGTGTGGGAACGCGGCTCCTCAACCCGATGAACCATTGGGGAGTGGACCGGGATTTAAAGATCGTGCGCGTGGATGCCGATCGCGAGGAGCCGGCGCGGCTGCGCAAGCCTCAAGTCGCGCTCATAGGCGATGCGGCACCGACTTTACGCGCCCTGATCGACGAACTCGTCAAGTTCAACGTCCGCCGCGTACCGCGACGCGAAGAGCTGCAGGAGAGACAGGCCAGGCTGAAGCAACGCCTTAGCAAGCTGGCGCCGCAGCTGGCATTCCTCGAAGCGATCCGCGCTGAGCTTCCCGAGGAGGGAATTTATGTGGACGAAGTCACGCAGATCGGCTTTGCCGCGCGCCTGGCCTTCCCGGTCTACAAACCACGAACATTCCTGTCGCCGGGCTACCAGGACAATCTCGGCTGGGGCTACGCCACCGCGCTCGGCGCACAACACGCGCGGGCGGATGTCCCTGTTGTGTCAATCAACGGTGACGGAGGATTTCTCTATACCGGAAACGAGCTGGCGACTGCGATGCGTCACGCAATTCCTCTGGTAGCGATCATTTTCGCCGACGGCGCCTTCGGCAATGTCCGTCGTATCCAGCAGGAACAATTCGGCAATCGCCTCATCGCATGTGATCTTGCCAATCCTGATTTTGTCAAATTTGCCGAAAGTTTCGGTGCGGCGGGACGACGGGCGCGCAATCCGGACGAGTTACGAACCGCCCTGCGGGAAGCGTTCGCGCGCCGCGAGCCAACGCTGATCGAGGTGCCCGTTGGCGCCATGCCAAGTCCATGGGAATTCATCCACATGCCGCGCGTCAGGGGAACCTGAGGATGTTGCCATGACGGACCCGGATCGGGTTAGTTTCACCCCGGCAATGGAACCAATAACGACCACCTCCGAACTTGCAGCCGTTTGCGAGCGCATGGCGAAGCACCGCTTCGTCACCGTCGATACGGAATTCCTGCGTGAAACGACCTACTACCCCCTCCTTTGCGTCGCGCAGATGGCTTCCACTGACGAAGCCGTCGTGATCGACGCACTCGCCGAAGGCATCGATCTTGCCCCCTTCTTTGCACTCATGGCGAATACCGCTGTAACCAAGGTCTTTCACGCTGCACGTCAGGATATCGAGATCGTGTGGCACATGGCTGAGACGATCCCCCACCCGATCGTCGACACGCAGGTCGCCGCAATGGTGCTCGGCTATGGCGACTCAATTTCTTATGACCAGCTTGTCCAGCGCATCACCGGAGACATGCTCGATAAATCACATCGCTTCACTGACTGGACACGCCGTCCGCTCAGCGATGCGCAAATCGCCTATGCCCGTTCCGACGTGACCCACCTGCGGGACGTTTATCTCAATCTGGCTTCTGACCTCGAGCAGCGCGGACGCAGCAGCTGGGTCGAAGCCGAAATGGATGTCCTCACCTCGCCGGAGACCTACCGGGCCGATCCGGACCGCGCCTGGGAGCGGCTCAAAAGCCGGATACGCAAACCAAGAGAGCTCGCGGTGCTGATCGAGGTGGCCGCCTGGCGTGAGCGCGAGGCGCAGGCGCGCGATGTGCCCCGCGGACGTGTGCTCAAAGACGAAGTCATTGGTGACATTGCCGTGCAGGCCCCAAGCACACTCGAGCGACTGAGTCATCTGCGGTCATTGCCGAAAGGCTTCGAGCGGTCGCGCTGGGGTGAGCAAATCGTCGAGGCGGTAAAGCGCGGTCTTGAGCGCGACCACAAGACTCTGCCGCGGCTTGAGCGGTTCCGCCCGGCGGCAAACGGAGCCGCGACGGTCGAACTTCTCAAGGTCCTACTGCGCATGACTGCCGAGCGGCACGGCGTCGCCGCCAAGGTCATTGCGACGGTCGACGATCTCGATCGCATTGCAGCCGACGACCGCGCCGACGTTCCTGCACTCAAAGGCTGGCGACGCGAACTCTTCGGCGAAAAAGCGATCGCCCTTAAACACGGCCGTCTTTCCCTTGCAGTCGACAAGGGAAAAGTCATCACCGTCGAGAAAGATTGATCTTCGACGTCAGATCTGTAGCTGTCAGGCTACAATCATCGCCTCCCGTCCCACCAGCCGGGCCAGTTGCCGCAACCGCCCGGCGAGGCGGTCGCTCGCAAGTCCGCGATAGCTGCCGGGAAGCCGGAGCGTGAGTTTGCCGTGCTTGACTTGCATCGGCGTCGTCGGAAGAACCCCGGCCTGCCCCGCGGTGAGAATGTAAGCAACGCGCATCGAAGCGCCAAGAACGCGAGCCCGGTCGAGCATTCGTGTGGTCGCAAGCTCACGCAGCCGCGGTGAAAGGTCTTCTTCGCTCAGCCCGGCATGACGAAAATAAACCGACAGTGCCAAATAAGCGCGCCCGGGATGGTCAATCGCCACAAACGCACCATTGGCAATGATGTTCATCGACTGTTCGCCGCGATAGTCCGGATGCGCGCGCCAGCCGATATCGCCAAGCAGACAGGCTGCATGACGCAAGCGTCGTTCATCGGCCGTTTCTTCAAGACCCGATGTCGCCATAAATTGATCGGTCCAGGCGATGAGCTCCTGTCCATGACGCGGCGAGCGCGAGCGCAGCACATTGAGGTCGGCGGCGGCGGAGATCAGCGGATCACGCGCACGCTCCCGTTGACTGAGGAGTGAATAGAGCAGCCCTTCACGAACACCGAGCACCGAGATGATGACTTGTTTCGGCTTGATCGTGCTGACGAGATTCTCCATCACAAGAGCGGCATAGGCGAGCAAGGGCCGGCGGGCCGCGTTGACGACTTCGATCTTCGACAGCGTTTCAGGATCAACGTGGCGCACCAGCCGCGAAAACTCCTGCGCTTCACGCGCAGAGATCCGGTAGTTGTGCATGACATGGAATGGATATCCGGTCTGCCACATATGCAGGCGCGCGAGCGCGCGCCACGTCCCGCCAACCGCGTAGAATGTGCGATCTTCGCCCTCGTGCAGCATGTCGAGGTCTTCGAGGGCGTCCTCGACGTATTTCTCGGCTTTCTTGAGCGACTTGCCAGCGATGTCCTGGAGTGCAAGCCCGCCTAACGGCAACGTCACACCGCCACGGATGCGCGTGCCGTGCACGTCGACAAGCTCGAGCGATCCGCCGCCAAGGTCGCCGACAATGCCATCCGGCTTGTGGATACCAGAAACGACGCCGAGGGCCGTGAGGTGGGCTTCGCGCTGGCCCGAAAGAATCGTGATCTTTGTCCGGCAAAGCCGCTCCGCCTCTGCGATGAATGCACGTCCGTTCCTCGCATCGCGGCATGCGGCAGTGGCAATCGCCCAGATACGGCGGACATGCAGAATGTCACAGAGCGTTCGAAAGCGTTTGAGCGCGTCGTATGCAGCCTCGATTGCGTCTTTCGGCAACATGCCGGTCGACTGAACCTGCCGGCCAAGACCGGCAAGAACCTTTTCATTGAAGATCGGCGTGGGCGCGCGCGTCAGGCCTTCGTAAATGACGAGGCGGACCGAGTTAGAACCGATGTCAATGACCGCGATCGGCGGTCCGTGGTCCAGCCGGCCTTTCGCCGATGCAATGATCGCTGGCGATCGTTTACGCCCCTTCGATGAGGCGGCGTATAAGGCTGCGCGGCGGTGATTCCTTGAGCGATTTTCCACGGCCTGACAGGCTCGGATTTGTCATGAAATACTTGTGGGCGTTGAAGGTTTCCTCGCCCGGGGCCGCCTTTATGCGCGTGGAACTGCCGTCCGGCAAGAGCTTCCAGCTCTGCTCATTGTCCTTGAAATTCGCCACCATGATCTGATCAAGAACCTGTTCATGAACCGTGGCGTTGAGGATCGGGCACAGGACCTCGACCCGGCGGTCAAGATTGCGCGGCATCATGTCGGCGGATGAAATGTAAACCGCCGCCTTTGGATGCGGTAAGGCGCGGCCTCCACCGAAACAATAGATCCGCCCGTGTTCGAGGAACCTGCCGACGATCGATTTGACGCGGATGTTTTCCGACAATCCCGCAACGCCCGGACGCAAACAACAAATGCCGCGCACGACCAAATCAACGCTCACGCCGGCGGCGGAGGCATCGTAAAGCGCATCGATGATCCCCGGATCGACGAGTGCGTTCATCTTCATCCAGATCGACGCCGGACGCCCCGCCTTCGCGTGCGCGATTTCCTGCTCGATGTGGTTGACAATGCGGGCGCGCAGGTTGATCGGCGAAATGGCCATGCGTTCAAGCTCGGCCGGCTCGGCATAGCCTGTAATGTAGTTGAAGATCCGCGCAACATCGCGGCCGATGACGGCATGGGCTGTAAAGAACGAAAGATCGGTGTAAACGCGCGCCGTAACAGGGTGATAGTTTCCCGTCCCGACATGAACATATGTCGCGAGCTCACCCGCTTCACGGCGCACGACGAGGGACAGCTTCGCGTGCGTCTTCAATTCGATGAATCCGTACACGACCTGCGCGCCTGCCCGCTCCAGATCGCGAGCCCAGCGAATATTGGCCTCCTCGTCGAAGCGGGCTTTGAGCTCGACAAGTGCCGTCACGGATTTCCCGGCTTCGGCAGCCTCGACCAGCTGCTTGACGATCGGCGATTCAGCCGAGGTTCGATAGAGCGTCTGCTTGATCGCGACGACATCTGGATCACGTGCAGCCTGCTGGAGGAACTGCACGACCACATCGAAAGACTCATATGGGTGATGGACAATGAGATCTTTCTGGCGAATGGCCGCGAAACAATCACCACCATGATCGCGGATGCGCTCAGGGTAGCGCGGATTATAAGGAACGAATTCAAGATCGGCCCGCTCGAGCCTGGTAAGTTGGGTGAGATCGTTGAGCGCAAGCACGCCGTCGACCAGGAACACCTCATCGTCCGCAACAGCGAGAGCGCGCTGCACGAAAGCGCGAAGCTCTGTCGGCATCGTCGCATTGAGTTCCAGACGGATCACCGATCCGCGGCGGCGCTGCTTGAGAGCAGTCTCGAACAGGCGCACCAGATCTTCAGCTTCTTCTTCGATTTCCACTTCGGAATCGCGAATGGCACGAAATGCGCCCTGTCCCTTGACGGTGTAGCCGGGAAACAGCCGGCTAATGAAAAGCGACGTCGCTTCTTCCAGAGCGACCAGCCTGATCCCCTGATCAGCGCTGCCCGGAAGACGAATGAAACGTTCAATCTTCTGCGGCATGCGGATGAGGGCATTCATCGCCTTGCCGTCCTTCACGCGCGCAAGCTGCAGTGCAATCGAAAAACCCAGATTCGGAATAAAAGGAAACGGGTGCGCCGGATCAATTGCGAGGGGCGTCAGCAGCGGAAATACATGCGTGAGAAAATGCTCCTCGAGCCATGCGCGCTCGGATTTTCTGACGTCGCCGCCGTCGACCAGAACCACCCCTGCCGCGGCAAGTTCGGGCCGCAATTCGATCCAGCGCTGCTGCTGATCATGCGCAAGCTGTGCCACCGCCTCGCGAATGCGCGCGAGTTGCTCGGACGGCGTCAGTCCATCAGGACTTTGCGTGAGAATTCCCTGGCGCACCTGACCTTTGAGGCCGGCAACGCGGACCATGAAGAACTCGTCGAGATTGTTGGCCGAGATCGAAAGAAAGCGCACCCGCTCGAGCAGCGGGTGCTGCGTATTCGCGGCTTCCTCAAGCACGCGTCGATTGAAATGAAGCCACGACAGTTCGCGATTGATGAAACGCGCAGGCCGCGCCCTTAACGATTGCTCCACCACGTCGGATGGGCCGGCCTTCGCCGGACCGCCGACGACTGCCTTTTCGTCAACAGAAGCAATGGCTTGTGCACGATCTGCCATGAGAACGAACGCTCGCAACTGATAACAAAATAGCCGAAAATAGTGGCCGCTGCATGACAGTTTCGTCCGCAGGTGGCCATCTGAGTCAAGTGTCGCACATCTGCGTTAAGGAACGCGAAACAACTCGGCCGCGAGCGCGCGCGTGACGGGCCTGTGCTGGCGCATCGCTTCTTCATCCAGATGTTGGACCGCGCGATGAGCAGCAAGAAATGATCTCTCTATGCGGTTGGCGAGATAGGTGACAAGCGGTTCGTCCACCGCAATTTGCCGGTCGCTGGCGAGCTTGACAATGAGAGCCCGCAGCAGCGCGTCGTCCGGCGGAGTCAAAACGACGCTTGGCACCGCGCGCAGACGCGACGCAAGATCACGGATCGCGACGGGAAATGTCGATAGCGGTGACCGCGACGTGATGAGAAGATAGGCGCCCTGCTCCCTCGCAAGATTTAGAAAATGAAACAACGCCGGCTCGTCGAGACCTTCGAATTCGAGATCCTCCAGCACCAGCGCGCCGGTCACGAAAGCGGCCGGAAGATCGGTATGTGTCAATAATTTCGCGGAAAGAATACGCGCGCCGGCAGCCTCCGCCCAAATGCTGGCCAGATGACTTTTTCCGGAACCCTGAGGTCCGGTCAGAGCGACAAGCCGATCGGGCCAGTCAGGCCAACGGTCGACCAGCTTGAGAGCGGCACTGTTCGAAGGGCCGGCCAGAAAGTCCTCACGCGCAAAGCTCACCGAATGATCGAGCGCAAGCACGAGCTGGCGCGGCGACGACGTGTGCATGTCACTCAACCCGCCTCTTCCCCGGTATAGAACGAGCTCTGCAGGTAGCGGTGCAACGCGAAGCGGCACAGCACGCCGATGGTGGCTGCAAGCGGTACCGCGACCAGAAGACCTACGAAGCCGAACAAATAGCCGAACGCGAGCAAGGCGAAAATAAGCCAGACAGGATGAAGGCCGACGCTTTCTCCAACCAGTTTCGGCGAGAGCACATTCCCTTCAAGAAACTGGCCGACCAGAAAAATGCCGAGCACCATCAGGATGGATCCATAGTCAGGCCAAAACTGCGCGACTGCCACTCCGAGCGACAGCACGAGCCCTGTCATCGACCCGACATATGGTATGAACGTAATCAGCCCCGAAATGAGACCGATCAGAAGACCAAAATTGAGACCGCTCAGGGTCAATGCGACGGCATAGAATGATCCGAGGACAAGACATACTGCCGTCTGTCCGCGGACAAACCCGGAAATCGCCGCATCAACCTCCCTGGCCAGGCGGCGCACGGTTTCACGGTGGTGGAGCGGGACCCATCCGTCCACTGTGCGGATCATGCGGTGCCAATCGTAGATAAGATAAAATGCCACCACCGGCGTTACCACGACGAGCGAGAATACCGACACGAGTGCGCGCCCGCCCGACCACAGCGAGCGCAAAAACGTTGTCAGCCACCCGACGCCTTGCGTGACAAGATCACTGATCGACTTGTCTGCGTTGAAGCCCGTGCCGAGCAATTTCTGGAGCCAGGGCCGGCTTGGATCGCTCAGCAGAGCCTGCAGCGTGGTCACGTAACCGGGAACGCTGTCGATGAAGGACGACAACTGTGCGCCGAGGATCGGCGCAACCAGAAGGATGGCGTAGACCAGCGCCAGGACAACGAGCGTGATGATCAGCAGTGCCGCTGCGAGGCGGTTGACGCCGAAGCGTTCGAGCCGATCGGTGACTGGCGTAAGCAGATAGGCAATCGCCAAGCCGGCCACGAACGGCAGCAATATTTCGCGCAGCAGCCAGAGCGCCAGCACGACCAGCACAAAAGCCGCCGTCCAGAAGATCACCTGCCGCTGGAAGACGCCGCGGTCCGGACCCGGCTTTCCGCGAGAATGCGAGGCGGAGCGCGGGTTCACGGTTTTGCCGCCGTCGAATTCATGTGCCGCACCCATTCCGCCACGTAAGCGGCCACGGAAAGCAATGTCAGGATCGCCACCAGACCCATCAGCACGAGGGTGAGGATCGGAAGCTTGTAGTCGAAACCGAGTGTGCCAAGAACAACGCACGCGAACACAATTTGCGCGGCGGTATTGAGTTTGGAGACCAGCAGCGGCTTGACCTTGAGCGGCGTACCGACGAGCCAGGACAGCATCACCGCGCCGACAATCATGATGTCTCGCGACACCACAAGGATCACCAGCCAGCCGGGGATCAGGTTGTTGATGCCAAGCGTGAGATAAATCGAGACGATCAATGCCTTGTCGGCAAGCGGATCAAGATAGGCCCCGAGAACGGTGGTCATGCTAAATCGCTTGGCGAGAAAGCCATCGACGGCATCGCTGACCCCCGCCGCCAGGAACAACAGAAAGGCAATCCACATTGCACCGGATGCGATCGCCCACACGACGACCGGGACCAGCAAAATGCGCCCCAAGGTGATGAGATTTGGAATACTCAAGGCAAACCCGGCTCGCGCGCGCGTTCCGGTCTCGAGCGCCGGGTGCGCGTCTGTCCCACCGGCTGAGTATAACGGTGCTTGGCCCATTGCGCGACTTGCGATTCCAACGTACGACCCGGCGTAACATTTTGCCTGTACATGGCCTTTTCCGAAATCAGGTCGGCATTTCGGAAGGCATGTGCTGCGAGGGCCATCATGGCAGAAAACAAGCGCGGCCTCACTTACGCGCAGGCCGGTGTTGATATCGACGCCGGCAACCGCATGGTGGAACTCATAAAGCCCCTGGTCCGGGCCACTGCCCGCCCCGGCACTGACTCCGAAATAGGTGGTTTCGGAGGCCTGTTCGATCTCAAGCAAACAGCCTACCGGGACCCCGTGCTTGTCGCCGCCACCGACGGCGTCGGCACCAAACTCAAAGTCGCCGTGGAAACGGGGCGCCACGACACGATCGGGATCGATCTCGTTGCAATGAGCGTCAACGATCTGGTCGTGCAAGGCGCCGAGCCGCTTTTTTTTCTCGACTACTACGCTTGCGGAAAGCTTGAGCCGGAAATCGGCGCTGCGGTCGTTGCCGGAATAAGCGTGGGCTGCCGCGAAGCAGGCTGCGCGTTGATCGGCGGGGAAACCGCAGAAATGCCCGGGGTGTACCAGGACGACGATTACGATCTCGCGGGTTTTGCGGTCGGGGCGGTCGAGCGTGACGCCGTGCTGCCGCGCGCGGACATCGCCGAGGGAGACGAAATTTTCGGCCTCGCATCATCGGGTGTGCATTCAAATGGCTATTCGCTCGTCCGGAAGGTGGTGGAGAAATCGGGCCTACGCTGGCAAGCGCCGGCTCCCTTTGCAGCGGGCCAATCCCTGGGCGACGCAATTCTCACGCCGACCCGCATCTATGTGAAGTCGTGCCTTTCCGCAATTCGCGAGACGAAGTCGGTCAAGGGACTTGCGCACATTACCGGCGGCGGGTTTCCGGACAACATTCCGCGCGTGCTGCCTGAAGGCCTCGGCGCTCTCATTGATCTCGCCAAAGTTCCGACCCTGCCTGTTTTCCAGTGGCTCGCTGGCGCGGGCGACATCACGCCGGGTGAAATGCTTCGAACATTCAATTGCGGAGTCGGAATGATCGCAATTGCAGCAAAAAAGGACGCCGACTCCATCGTAAACGCATTCTCGCGCGCGGGCGAGCGTGTATTCTCGCTCGGCACCGTCGTCAGAACGGCGAGCGATGTGCGTGTTGTCTATGAAGGCAAGCTCAATCTCGGGTGAGATATGGCGCGCAAGCGAGTCGCTGTTCTGATTTCCGGCCGCGGCTCGAACATGGCGGCACTCATCGAGGCCGCAAGAGATGCGAACTACCCGGCGGAAATCGCCGTCGTTATTTCAAATCGGCCCGACGCGGGCGGTCTCCTCGTTGCACAGGCCGCCGGAATTGCGACTGAGGTCGTTGACCACACGCAGTTCAGGAACGACCGCGCCAAATTTGAGCACGCCCTGCAAACCGCGCTCGAGACATTTCGGGTCGAGATCATTTGCCTTGCGGGCTTCATGCGGCTCCTGACGGCCGGATTTGTCGAAAAATGGCAAGGCCGCATGCTCAACATTCATCCGGCGCTGCTCCCCGCCTTCAAAGGCCTCGATACCCACAAACGAGCGCTCGAAGCCGGCGTGCCGATGCACGGCGCAACCGTCCATCTAGTCGTTCCTGAAATGGATTCGGGGCCGATTCTTGCGCAGGCGGAAGTTCCCGTGCGGCCCGGCGACAGCGAAGAGGCCCTCGCCGCCCGTGTGCTCGAAGTGGAACATCGCATCTATCCGCAAGCGCTCCGGCTGCTCGCCGAGGGTCGGGTAAAGGTCGCCGGCGGACAGTGCGTGGTCGACGGCAAACCGGTTCTGCTGCCTTCTCCAAATCGAAACCGTTGATTTTCCCCTCAACTCAACGTGAACGCCGCATCTGGGTGCGGTGTTTATAGTTGCGGCGCCACCACTCAGAGTGGCCGTTGAAAAAAGATTTGGGGAGACGCCATGACTGCACGAGCGGGCAGCGAGCCCAAGCTCCTTCTGCCTGGGCTTTCAGACTTCTACGCGAGCGTCGCCGACCTTTGGTATCCGATGATCCGTTTCGTCGCCGGTGCCTTTTTGCTTTACCACGGCCTGGGCAAGCTGCTGGGTGGCGCCGGCCCCGTCATTGCAGCCATGGCAAAATACCATATCGAACCCTCTGTACCGGCAGCTTATATTGTCATCTTCCTGGAAACCGTCGGCGCGCTGTGCGTTGCACTCGGATTATTCACGCGCTTTTTTGCCGCCGGCATTGCCATCGAGATGGCCGTCATTGCTTTCGTCGCGAAAGCGCCACTGGGCTTTGGTCAGATGGAGCTGTTCCTGCTGTGGGGCACCGTAATGTTCGCCATCGCGCTCCGCGGCGGCGGCCCCTATTCAATCGATCGCGCAATCGGCAAGGAGCTTTAGCCCTCGGGCGGCTGCCGCAGCGCACACATCACGTCAGGAGTTTTCATCTATGCTCAGGAGAGTTCAGCCATGACGGACGGCGCCCAGCTTGTCGCGCGGATACTTATATCGATAGTCTTTGTCATCTTCGGATTCTTTCAATTCACCAATATTGCTGGCTACAGCGCCAACCCGTCAATCCTGCGATTTGTTGCCGCGACTGGTCACATCTTCAGCCCGGTACTCATCGCCTATCTCGTTGCGGCGATCGACCTTTTTGGCGGACTACTCATTCTAGCGGGCTTTCAAACGCGTCCCGCCGCAATCGTCCTCATGATATTTGTCGCGCTGACATTGTATTTTGCGCATGCGTTCTGGACGATGGAAGGGTCGGCACGTGCGGCCAACCAGGCGCACTTCTTTAAAAATCTCACTTTGATTGGCGGATTGCTCCTTCTGGCGACACTCGGTCCAGGCCGTTATTCTTTTGACGGTCGACGGGCAAGGAGTTGACCGGACATCGCGCGCCAAGCGAAAATTACTTTTTGAACGATTCAAACCTGGGGGGAAACATGCCAAAAGGATCATCACATCCCATGCTTTCGCATGCCGACGGCATCGCAACGGGATCGAGTGACGCGCTGCTATTGATTGGCCGTATTCTTATTGCGGCGATGTTCCTGTTCACCGTGTGGTTCGGTTCACCAACAACGGGCTATCTGACATCGATCAACTATGTCAGCCCGGCGGCAATGAGCCTGCTCGCCCGCGTCGCCGAATGGGTTATCGTGATTTCACTCGTGTTCGGTGTCGGCACCCGCTATGGCGCCTTGCTGGGGCTTATTTTCGTTGTTATCGCGACTGTGACTGCGCACCGCTGGTGGGGCTATCCGCAGGCGGTGCAGCTTATGCAGTACACGTTCGGGGTGAAGAATCTCGCCGCGGCGGGTGGGCTGATCCTCCTCTTCGTCACGGGCGCGGGCAGCATCAGCGTCGACGAAAAACTGAGAGGCTGAGTTCAGCGCGATGACGGCGGCAGCCGCCTGATCCACACCTTGGTGTCGTGGACGGCAGCGCCGCCGTAAGGCGCGATTGAATCCGCACCGACAAGGGTGTTGATGCCTCGTCCGTCCGCATAGGACGCGTTGGGCCAGATCGACTCCGCGATCAACACGCCGCGCCGTACGCCCGTGAAAATATGCGCGTGAAGACGCACCTCGCCTCGCCGATTACCGAGGACGACATAATCGCCTTCCGAAATGCCGTGCGCGCCGGCATCGTCGGGGTGGACCATCACTGTCGGCCGACGCTCCTGCGTCACCGAGGTGGGCGTCTCATTGAAGGTGGAATTCAGGAACCCGCGTGCGGGTGATGTCGCAAGCCGGAACGGATGCTCCTCGTCGGCGCCCTCGATAGAGGTCCAGTGATCGGGAAGCGGCGGCATGTCGGAGATCGGCCCGCTCGGGCAAGGGCTGCGGAAAGGAACGCTGCGCCAATCGACCTTGAAATGAAATTTGCCGTCGCGGTGAGGAAATCCGTCGAGAAAATGCGATTGGCGGAATGGTGGCTGGCAATCAATCCAGCGGTTTGCCTCGAGTTCGGCCAATGTGCCGCGCTTTGACACACGCAACATCTGGTCGATCAGTTCGCGCGGACTCATTTCGAAACCGGGATGGCGCGCACCGACGCGCGTGGCGATCGCGCAAATAACCTCATGATTGCTGCGGCACTCGCCCGGCGGCTCAACCAGTTTGGGGCCGAGAATGAGATATTGGTGGCCGCCACCGCGATAAATATCGTCGTGTTCGAGGAAGGTCGTCGCCGGCAACACCACGTCCGCAACCTGGGCTGTCTCGGTCATGAATTGCTCGTGAACGCAGGTAAAGAGGTCATCGCGCGCAAATCCGCGTTTCACCAGCGTCTGGTCCGGGCAAACCGAAACAGGATTTGTGTTCTGAATGATCAGCGCATGCACGGGACCTCCGCCTTGCAGCGCTTCGCGATCGCCGGTGAGAATGGGCCCGATCCGGGACTGATCGAGCATGCGAATGCCTGGGTCGCGCGCGTCGAGCCCTTCGATGAAATTCTTGTCGAGCCCGTAGATATCGGCGTTGCTGTGAAAGGCACCGCCACCCTCGTACTGCCAGGCTCCCGTGACTGCCGGAATGCAGGACGCAGCGTGCATATTTGCCGAGCCATTGCGCGATCGAGAAAACCCGTATCCCAGGCGAAAGTAGCTTCGCTTTCGCTCGCCGATAAGCCGCGCAAACTCCTCTATCGTTTCGACCGGAGTACCGGTAATTACCGACGCCCATGCCGGATCACGGCTGCGCAAATGCGCCTCCAGCTCGTGCGGGGCATCGGTGTATTTCTCAAGATAGGGCCAGTCGGCTTTTCCGTCGCGAAACAGGTAATGCATTACGGCGCAAGCGAGCGCACCGTCTGTTCCCGGCTTGATGAGCACCGGCAAGTCGGCCTGCTCCATCGTACCGTTCATGTAGACATCAACAGCCGCGATCTTCGCGCGGCGTTCTTTGCGCGCGCGCACGGCATGGGTCATTACGTTGACCTGAGTGTTGACCGCATTGGTGCCCCAAATGACGACCAGGTCGGATTTCGCCATTTCACGCGGGTCGACGCCGGCAATGCGGCCTACCCCGGCGGCAAAGCCAGAGTATGCAGGATTGACGCAGATCGTTGAATGAAAGCCGGAGTATTTCTTGACGTGGCGCAGACGGTTGATTCCGTCGCGCATGACCAGGCCCATCGTGCCAGCGTAATAGTAAGGCCATACGCTTTCCGTACCGTAGCGCTGCTCCGCGCGAAGAAAATTCTCGGCCACGAGATCGAGCGCCGCATCCCAGGAAATTCGCTCGAACGCGCCGGAACCCTTTTCTCCTTTCCGGCGAAGCGGGTGCAGCAGGCGCTGCGCGTGATGCTCTCGTTCTGAGTATCGCGCGACCTTTGCGCAGATCACACCCGCTGTATAGTCGTTATCCTTTGCCCCACGTACGCGGCCGATTGTGCGTTCGTCGAGCAGCTCGACTTCAAGCGCGCAGGTCGAGGGACAATCATGCGGGCATGCCGACGCACCGATGCGAATCGCCGAACCGACGTTCCGCACGGGCTTGTTCATCGGCAATCACCTTCCGCGCTGGAGAGCGGCTAGGCTTCCTCTTCGCGAAGCCGGCTTGTTCTTACCATATAAAGCCCGGCCAGCACGACAATGATGGCGCCCGCAATTCCACAGACGACATCGAGAGATTCGAGTGTCGCTTCGGAAAAGTTCCTGGCGATAATCGGGTCTTCCGGCAACAGGCCACCCGCAATCCAACCGAGCAGCGCGCCGCCGCCCCACACGACGACCGGGAACCGTTCGATGATTGCGAGAAACAATGCGCTGCCGGCGATCACGACCGGGATGCTGACGGCGAGGCCGAGGCCGAGCAAAAGGTAGTTTCCCTTCGCCGCCGCCGCGACGGCAATCACATTGTCGAGGCTCATGACAATATTGGCGACGACAACCACGCGAACGGCGCGCCACAAGTCTTCAATCGCCTCCGGCGTGTCTTCGGAGTCGTGCGCCTGCGGCGAAACCAATTTGATGGCGACCCAAAACAGCGCAAGCCCGCC
>DATEKG010000002.1:0-14797 GCA_035277565.1 Pseudolabrys sp. | reverse complement strand
GCTCGCTTGGCTTCACGGCGCCGCGCCGGATTGGTGTCATAGCCAACGACGCGCCAGCCGGCGGCCACCAAATTCTTCGCAAATGCGCCGCCCATGATGCCGAGGCCGATCACGCCGACCGTACCTTTGCGCCGTCCCGCTGCCATCAACAGTCTCCCTGATGCTGAATCGCATCTATCGCCTGCCTCCTCTTATGCGCTGGGTGTGGGACTGTCGAGTCGCGCATTGGTTTGGAACGGCTTTCAAGAAGGCCTCTGATCGCCTATCGTCGCCGGCAAAAGCGTTAAGGGAGGATGTATGCGAATTGGTGTTGCAGGCCTTGGGGTCATGGGTTCGGCAGTCGCTGCGCGACTGATGGAAGTTGGCCATGAAGTTACCGTATGGAATCGCACGCGCGAGAAGACAAAACCGCTGGCCGATACCGGCGCCGAGGTTGCGTCAACACCGGCGCAGCTTGCCAGCACCACCGATGTAACGATTACGCTCCTGACAGACGCCGCGGCAATCGACACAGTCTACAATGGTGCGAACGGTTTGCTGTCCGGCGAGGTCAAAGGCAAGCTGTTCATTGAAATGAGCACGGTGCCGCCAAAGGTGCCGCTTGCGCTCGCTCCCAAGGTAAAGGCCAAAGGCGCTGCCTTCGTCGAGTGTCCGGTTGGCGGGTCGACCGCGCCGGCGCGGCAGGGCAAGCTGCTCGGCCTCATGGCCGGCGAGGCCGCCGACGCCGAGCGTGCGAAACCTGTTCTCAGCCAGCTTTGTCGACGGCTCGAATATTGCGGGCAGACCGGTTCGGGTGCATCGATGAAACTGGCCATCAACCTGCCGCTTATGGTGGCTTGGCAGGCCTATGGCGAAGCCTTTGCGATTGCGCGCACGGCGGGCTGGGAGCCAAAGCGCCTGCTCGATCTGTTTGTCGATACCAACGGGGCAAATCCGGCACTCAAGAATCGCGCCGAGATGATAGCCACGATGTTGGAGGGCCGCGATCCTGGTCCGACGACATTCAGCATCGCCAATGGTGTGAAAGACCTTCGGACGATGGTAGAGACCGGCGAGGCCAACGGCGCAGACATGCGCGTCACGAAGGCAACGCTCACCGGCTTTGAAGATGCAACCAAGAACGGCTTCGGCGGCGGTGATGGATCGCGCATGTCCGTCTATTGGTCCACGCGCAAAAAATCCTGAATATCCGGGATTGTCCGATGTCGGTTACGCTCGCTCGGACCTTGAGCATTGAAGAAGGTGCCGGCTGAAGGCCGATCCCGGTGGATCAAGAATTAGGAGAATTTCATGAAGCTCTTTTCTTTCTGGCGTTCACTGGCGACTTACCGCGTGCGGATTGCGCTCAATTTCAAGGGGCTCACGCCGGAGGTCTTCGAAGTCAATTTGATGAAGGGTCAGCAGCGCGAAGAAGCCTTTCGCAAGGTCAATCCAATGATGGCCATTCCGGCATTGGTCGACGGAGACGGACCAGCACTGTACGAGTCGCTGGCGATCGTCGAGTATCTCGACGAGACGCATCCCGATCCGCCGCTGATGCCGAAAGATCCGAAAGGCCGTGCGCGCGTACGCGGACTGTCGCAGATCGTCGCCTGCGATTCGCATCCTCTCATTGTGCCGCGTGTGCGTGAGTACCTCTCGCACGAGTTCAAGGTTGACGAGGCCGGCGTCATGAAATGGGCCCAGCACTGGCACCGGGCGGCTTTGGCTGCGCTTGAAGAGCACCTCGGACACGAAAAGGAGACCGGGACATATTGTCATGGCGAGCGGATCACCGTTGCGGATATCTGTGTCGCAAGCCAGGTCGCCGGCGCGAACTTCTTCAAGATCGATTTGACGCCCTATCCTACGGTTGCTCGTATCGTCGCGACTTGCATGAAGAACGATGCGTTCGCGCGCGCGCATCCGCTCAAGCAACCCGGCGCACCGGCCGCTACCTGAGGCTGCCGATGATCAATACGGCGATCGTCGGTCTCGGCTGGTGGGGTAAGACCCTGGTGAAGGCGGCTCGTGACTTTGGCGCGCCTCTGCATTTTGCACGCGGTGTTACGCTCGAGCCCGATTCGGTCCGTGATTTTGCAGCCGAACACCAGATCGCGATAAGCACGTCTCTCGACGAAGTTCTGTCCGACGACTCAATCGATGCGGTGTTGCTGGCAACTCCGCACACCAAGCACCGGGCGCAAGTGGAGGCGATTGCGACTGCCGGCAAGCATCTTTATTGCGAAAAACCCTTCGCACTCACCAAAGCCGACGCTGTGGCGGCCCTCCATGCATGCAAGCGCGCGGGAATTGTTCTGGGGGTTGGCCATCACTTCCGGCTCATGCCGTCGATGCGTCTTTTGTCGGAGCTTAGGGACATGGACGCTTTTGGCACCATCATGCACGTCGAGGGAAACTACGGTCACGACTGGCTGGCGAACTATCCCGCGGAGAGCTGGCGGATGGCGGCTGAGGAAAGCCGCGCCGGCGGGATGACCGGGATGGGAATTCATGTACTCGACTGTTTTCGTGATCTCGTCGGACCGATGAGGCGGATAAGCGCTCTTTCGAAAGCGCGCGCCCGTAAATTGCCGACCGGTGACACCACGGCGGCGTTCATAGAATTTGAAAATGGCGCAACTGGCACGCTCGGTACGACCATCAAGACTCCGTTCCGGTGGCGCCTTGCAATTTTCGGCGAAAAGTGCTGGGCCGAAAGTGTAAGCGAAACACGCGCGATCGTGCGTTATGCTGGAAAGGACGAACCGGAAGTCATTGATCGGCCGGCTGACAATCATCTTGGCCGCAATCTCGATTATTTTGCGAAGGCCGTGCTCGGGCAGGGAGCCTTTCCGATCGCGCCGGCCGGCATATTGCACACGGTGGCGGCACTCGAAGCTGTCTTTAAATCTGTGGATGCTGACGGCGCCTGGATGACGGTATGAACTAGGCGCGGAGCCTACGCGGTGGATCGGCGATAGCGCGATCCCAGATATTGTGGATGTGCGCGACCTCTGCTTCGAAGCGCTCGAGGAACATCCGCGCTTGCGTCGACAGTTTGCGGCGTGTCGGTTGGATCACGACAAATTCGGCGTGCAATTCGGGATCGCTGATCGGATTGACGATCAGTTCCTTGCGCCCGATGTCGTTGACCGAAATGACGCTTGGAAGGATTGTGACCCAATCGGAACGGGCGACAAATTCGAGCGTTGCGATCATGGCGTCCATTTCGAGCATCGCCTCGACCTCGACGCCGTGCGCCTGAAAGTAGGTTTCGAGATTGCGGCGCCGGATATTGTCCGGGCTCGGGGCGACGATCTTGAGTGGACGGCACTCTGACAGGCGCACAGGAGCAAGCGGCGTGAAGCCGGCGCGCGGTCCCGAGATCAGCATTTCACGATCTCGCACCAGAATGCGCGACTTCAGTCCGATCGTACCCTCGAATGAGGGGACGACAGCGAAGTCGAGTTCGTCGTCGAGGACCATTTCAGTCAGGAGCGCACTGTAACCTTCGACGATGTGCAGACGCACTTCGGGACACCTGGGCACGAAATCATCAAGCACAGGCGCGAGTACCGCGCGCGTGAAAGTCGGCATCAATCCGATACGTAACTCGCCGGTGACCTCGCCGGCTAATGAGCGTGCTTCTTCGGCCGCATGTTCCAGCGCGCCGACGGCTTCCACGCAGCGCTTGTAATAGCGAAGCCCGGCCGGCGTCGGCGTCACGCCGCTGGTCGTCCGTTCGAACAATTTGACGTTCAGTGTGCGTTCGACCGCTGCCACATGCTGCGAAATGCCCGATTGCGTCGCGTTTTCGCGCTCAGCCGCGCGCGTAAAGGAGCCTTCCTCGCACACGGCGATGACGGCGCGAATTTGCCGCAGTGGGATATTTGCCATGGGGCCCTCAAAACACGTCGCATTATAAAATCTAATGGCAGAAGGCAGAATATATTATTTAGTCTTCAGGGCCAACCGTCATAGGATTTCTGCAATCAGCAAACGGGCGCGGCCACGCGCCGGTCGGGAGGAACGGCCCATGGGAGCGAATTTCGGCATAGCCGGCATGGATTGGCAGCAACGGGTCAACTGGGACCGGTTGCGCGAATACCGCATCGAACGTGCCCGCACGATGATGAAGAAGCACGGCCTCGGCGCCATGCTGTGCATGTACGACGAGAACGTACGCTACATCACCGGCACGCTGACCCCAGGCTGGAACAGGCTCAAGCCCGGCCTGCGCTACGCGATGCTCTGCGGAGACGGGCGGCCGGTCCTGTTTGAGCAAGGCGATATCGGTTTCCAGATCGAGCGGCATAGTCCCTGGATTCCGAAGGAAAATGTCCGCCACTCTTTTGCGTGGATCAAAGGCGCCGCCGGTCCCGCGTCGACCCAGCAGGTCAAGAAGTTCGTCAAGGCGGTCATCCAGGCGATGAAGGACAACGGTGTTGCCGGCCAAAAGCTTGGTGTCGACTTCATCGACATCAACATGATCAATGTCTTCAAGGAAAACAACATCAACTGGACTGACGGCATGACGCCGATGATGGAGGCGCGTGCGGTCAAGAGCATCGATGAGCAGGAATGCTTTCGTATTGTCGGCGCGATCGGCGATGCGACGCATTGGGAGTGCATGAAATTCCTGCGCCCGGGCATCACCGAGAATCAGGTGACGGCGCATTTGATGGAGTATCTGTACAATATCCCCGGCATGGAGGACGTCGAGGACGTTATCGTTTCCTCGGGGCCGAACACTTGGCCGAACTGGCGAAACTTTTCCGATCGAATCATCCAGCCCGGCGACATCGTCTTCATGGACTTGGCTGCGCTGACCTGGAACGGCTACAAATCCTGCTACTACCGTACCTATTGCGTCGGCAAAGAGCCGACGAAAGAGCAGAAGGACACATACGCGACAGCGCTTGAGTGGCTCTACGATTCAATCGGCGCGGTAAAAGTCGGCGCGACAACGAAGGATATCGCGTCGAAATGGCCGTCGGCGATGGAAACCTGGGGGTATGAAGACGAAGACCAGGCCGCCGCAAACCTGTGGGGTCATGGTCTCGGACTTGCCCAATATGACCCGCCGGTGATTTCGCGTATCTGGTCCCTCGACCACCCGATCGAGATCCAGGAGGGCATGACATTTGCTCTTGAGACTCAGCACGGCAAACGGTTCCGCTACGGCGTGCGAATTGAGGAAATGCTGATCGTCAAGAAGAACGACATCGAGATCGTGTCGAACTTCCCCGTGAAGCAGATCACTGTTGTCGATCCGCTGCCCGGCTATGGTGATCACGTCAAGTAAGACGGATGGCTGATTTGATGTCCTCTCCGTGGTCTGCGGAGAGAGTGCACGCCGAGGCTGGCTGCCGAGACGTGGAAGGGGCATGACGGCATTTATTCTTCATCTCAATGATCCTTTCGCGGCTGACCCCGAACGGGTCGGCCCGAAGGCCGCCAATCTTGCGGCGTTGACGCAGGCCGGCCTGCCCACTCCGGGCGGATTTGCGCTCACGGCCGACGCATATCGTCGACAATTGCGGCATCTCGGCATCGAGAAGCTGCTCGATCAGTACAATGACGCCGATCTGCCGTCATCGCGTCGCATCTCAATTCAGATCCGATTGGCGTTGTATGAGCAGGCAATCGCTCCGGATATCCTGGAACAATTGCTCGCGGCTTGGCGCAAACAGCGTGACCGTTTCCGGCTCGGCGTCGTGCGCTCGTCAGCGTTGATCGAGGACCGTAAGGGCACAAATTTTGCCGGCCAGTTTGAAAGCTTTCTCGGCCTGGCCGATGAAACCGAATTCTTGACTGCGGTACGTGCCTGCTGGGCGGCGCTATGGACATCACACGCGCGCCGCTACATGGACAATCACGGACTGTCGCCGGTCGATACCGCTATGGGTGTGCTGATCCAGCCGCTCGTTGCGGCTCGCGTTTCAGGTGGTGGCCTGAGCGAAACCGCCGAAGGTCAGATGCTGATTTCTGCGACGTGGGGACTCGGCTCGTCGATCGCCCAGGGAGAAGTGGTCCCCGACCGTATCGTGCTGTCGAAAAACGGATTTCTGCGAACCGTTGAAGCGGGCCGCAAGAACCATCGCGACACTTGCGCCCATGGCGTCTCTGCCCCCGAAATTGTACCGAAAGAACTTGTCGCCGAGCCATGCCTGTCGCCCGGCGAGGCCGTGACGCTTGGGCGGCTCATGCGCCGGGCCGAGCAGCTCGCCGGCAATCCGGTTGAGATCGAGTGGGCAATGGACGAGGAGGGATTCAAGCTTTTGCAATCGCGTCCGCTGCATATGGAGCCTGCAATTGTTCCCGATGACATCTGGCTGCAGCACCCCGGTCTCAATGGTCACCCCGCAGGCATCGGCTGGGGCTCAGGCCGGGCCGTGGTGGTGAACTGCGAGTGTGAGCTGTCGCGGGTGGCGCCCGGCGATGTGCTCGTCACGAGGGTTGCGGGACCGGCGCTCAGTCAAATTTTGCCGCGCGTCTCGGGTGTCGTTGCTGAACTCGGCGGATCGACATCGCATTTGGCGTCGCTTGCCCGCGAGCGAGGAATTCCGATGGTATTGGGCGTACTCGATGCGACAAGGAAGATCCCCGATGGCGCGCAATGCGCGGTCGACGGAGTTGCCGGAATTGTGCGGTGGCTGAGGTGACAGGCAAGCCCCGCGTATTCGTTACGCAGCCTATTGCGGACAGCGCGCAAAAGCGCCTCCGTGAAATCGCGAGTGTCGCCATCAACAAGGACTCGAGGCGGATTATTGCAAAAAGCAAGCTGATCGCTTCAGTCAAAAAATGCGATATCCTGTTCGCATTGCTGCACGACAGGGTCGACCGCGCGGTTCTCGGCGCCAATCCGAAGCTACGCGCCGTCTGTTCGATGGCGATAACTCCGGACAATATAGATGTTGCCGAGGCCACCCGGCGCGGAATTCCGGTCACTGTGGTCCCGCCGATTGTTGCTGAAGCGACAGCCGACATTCACTTCGGGCTCATGATTGCCGTTGCGCGGCGGATGAACGAGGGCGAGCGGCTCGTGCGTGCCGGCAAGTTCCCCGGTTCCCAATCGAATTATCTGGCTGGATCGTATGTCTATGGCAAGACCATCGGTATCGTCGGCGCGGGGCGCATTGGCCAGGCAACGGCACGTCGTGCGCGCGGCTTTGGCATGAAAATCCTGTACTGGGGTCCGCGCCGCAAACACGAAGCCGAACGCGAGCTTGGCATTGAGCACGTCACATTGGAGCGGCTACTCGAGGAAGCCGATTTTGTGTCGCTCCATCCGCCGTTGAACTCCGGGACGCGCCACATGATCTCCGATAAGCAATTTGCGCTCATGAAGCCGAGCGCGTTCATCATCAACACTGCGCGCGGCCCGATAATCGACGAAAAGGCGCTCATGCGGGCACTGAAGAAAAAGCAAATCGCGGGCGCCGGGCTCGACGTTTTCGAGCATGAGCCCAAGCTCCCGCCGGCGCTGAAGTCAGCGAAGAACGTCGTGCTGACGCCGCATCTCGGCAGCGCGGTGATGGAAGTGCGGGAGCAAATGGCCAATCTGGTCGTCGACAACCTGCTGGCCCTCCTGGAGGGGCGCACGCCGCCCAATTGCGTCAATCCGGAGGTGCTCAGCAGGTAATTTTTCCGGCCGGCTAGACCCGGCCGTTTTATTCCGATCAATAACGCTTTTACGGGAGCGCGGCGGTAGCGGTAAGATAGCAATTGCGTATGGGAGAACGGCAATGAGTGCATTACCGAGATTGGATGTGGTGATCGGCAATAATTTTGGCCATCTGCCGATGTTCATTGGTGCGGAAAAAGGCTACTTCGCAAAACACGGCGTGGACGCAAAGATGCTCGTCGTCGACACCGGTACCGACATGGTCAATGCCATGCACGACGGTCGTGCCCAGATCGGCGACATGAGCACGACCACCTATCTCAAGGCGGTACACGCCGGCGAGCCGTTCAAGGTGATCGGGCTGATCATGAACGATGCGACCAGGGACAATGCAGACGAGCCGCTCGCGATCGTCACCAAAAAGGGAAGGGGCATCGAGCCTGGTAAAATTTCCGATCTTAAGGGGAAGAAGATAGGCCTCGCCCGCGGGCAAACATCCGATGAGTATTTCAAGATGGTGCTGCGCCGCGCCAAGATGAAATACGAAGAACTCACCATCGAAAATATATGGTCGCAGTTTGGACTCGCCCCGGCGCTCGCGGAAGGCAAGGTCGATGCCGTTGTGTCATGGGAACCCTACGTCACCCAGGTGCTCACTCAGGTACCGGACTCCTTTCCGGTCATCCGCGGCGGCCAGCATATGTCATATGTGATGGTGGCGACCGCACATGGTCCCACAGTCGAGAACAAGCCCGAACTGGTAAAGGGAATTGCCGCGGGCCTTGCGCAGTCATCGCATTTTACCCGCAACAATCGCGACGAGGCGGTTGAAATTTTCGCGAAATGGGTGCCCGGCACCGATGTGGCGATCGGCAAGAAAGCAGTACGGCACATTTCCTACGACCCGAGGCTTTCGCCGAACGTTTTGAGGGCATTCGAGAACGCCGAAGACGAGGTGCTGATGAATACACTGAAAGGCGCGCCGCGCCTCGACGTCCCAAGTCTGTTCCGCCCGCAATTTATGGCGGAGGTCCAGAAGGAGCATCCGGAGTATTTCGCGGACTTGCCGGCTTTGAAGTAGTCAGGAAGGTCCCGGCGCCAGGTGGCCGCGGACCGAGAATTCTATTCCGCCGTCCAGCCGCCGTCGACGACAAGCGACGTGCCCGTCATCAGGGCTGCTGCATCGCTGGCCAGGAAGACGATCGCACCGGTGAGATCCTCCAGCTGACCCAGGCGCCCAAGCTTGATCCGCCGCAAGGTATCCTCGCGAAAGGCCTTGTTCTCGAAGAACGGGCGGGTCATCGGCGTTTCGATGAAGGTCGGCGCGAGCGTGTTGACCCTGATCCTGTAGGCTGCGAGCTCGATTGCCATCGCTTTTGTAAAGCCTTCCATCGCGTGCTTGGTGGCGCAATAGACGGTGCGAGTAGGGCCGCCGACATGACCCATTTGCGATGAAATGTTGATGATGGAGCCTGGCGTCTTTGCTTCGACGAGTTTGCGCGCGACCGCCTGGGCAACGAAGTAGGCTGCGCGCACGTTGAGCGAAAAGACAAAATCAAAGTCCTCGACACTGACGTCTACGAATGGCGCCGGCCTGTTGGTGCCGGCATTGTTGACCAGGATGTCGAATGGTTCGTGCTCATCGATTGCCGTTTTGACGGCGGCCACATCCCTCACATCGAGGCCCAGCGGTTCCGCTTTTAGCCCTCGCGCGCGAATTGCCTGAGCCGCCTCTTCGATTTCATTTGATGTGCGCGCTGCAAGCGTTACGTGCGCGCCCGCATCGGCTAGCGCCGATGCCGCCGCGAGCCCTATGCCGCGTCCGGCACCGGTGACGAGCGCCCGTTTGCCGTCGAGGCGAAAGGACGGGGTCTTTGTCAGTTCAACAGTCATTCGGCGGCCTGCGCGTAGGGTACGTTGCGCCCGCCATAGCGGCGCACGCGGACATTTGCCTGTTCGGCGTGCGCGAGGAAGCCTTCCAGGACGCAAAGGCGCGAGCACACCTCGCCGATCTTTGCGCTCGCCTCGTTGGTCAATACCTTCTGATATGTGCAGGTCTTGATGAACTTCCCTACCCAAAGTCCGCCAGTGAAGCGGGCATTCTTCTTCGTCGGCAAAGTGTGATTGGTGCCGATCACCTTGTCGCCGTAGGCCACATTGGTGCGGGGACCGAGGAAAAGCGAACCGTAGTTTTTCATTCCATTGAGAAATACGTCCGGATCGCGTGTCATCACCTGGACGTGCTCCGACGCCACGCGATCCGCCTCGGCGATCATTTCCGTCTCGTCGTCGCAGACGATGACCTCGCCATAGTCCTTCCACGCCTGCCCGGCGAGGTCGGCGCTGGGCAAAATCTTCAGCAGCCGCTCGACTTCCTTCATTGTATCACGTGCAAGCTTTTCCGAATTCGTGATCAGGACGGCAGGCGAGGTCGGTCCGTGCTCGGCCTGGCCGAGGAGGTCGGTCGCGCAAATCTCGCCGTCTACCGTGTCGTCGGCGATGATAAGGGTCTCTGTCGGGCCCGCGAGCAGATCGATACCGACACGGCCGAACAATTGACGCTTTGCCTCCGCCACATAGGCGTTGCCGGGACCGACGATCATGTCCACCGGCTTGATCGTCTCAGTGCCAAGCGCCATGGCGGCGACCGCCTGAACGCCGCCGAGGACGTAGATGTCGTCGGCGCCGCCGAAATGCATGGCGGCGACGATGGCCGGGTGCGGCCCACCTTTGAACGGAGGCGCGCAGGCGATGATACGCTTCACCCCCGCAACCTTGGCGGTGACGATCGACATATGCGCGCTGGCGACCATCGGATAGCGGCCGCCGGGGACGTAACAACCGATCGAACTGACCGGAATGTGCCGATGCCCGAGCACTACGCCGGGAAGCGTTTCGACCTCCAGATCAAGCATCGTGTCGCGTTGTTTCTGCGCGAAATTGCGAACTTGTGCCTGGGCAAACCTGATGTCCTCGAGATCGCGTTTCGGCACTTGCGCTATTGCGCGCTCGACTTCGGGTGGCGACAGCCGGAAATCCTTAGGAGACCATTTGTCGAATTTTTCCGACAGCTCGCGGATGGCAACATCCTTCCGCTCTTCGACCTGGGCAAGGATGGTTTCCACGGTCTCGCGAACCTTTGCGTCGGCGGCTTTAATCGCGCCCGCGTCCATTCCGCGCTTCAAATAGCGAGCCATGAGGTTCCTCCACTCACAAACCGGTGTCCCCGCCAAAGCGGGGCCCAGTACTCACTGACTTTCGATCCTGTCGCAAGCGCCATGACTGGATGCCCGCTTTCGCGGGCATGACGCCTCAGATTGTGTCGCGGAATCCCGGCTCGCGCCTCCGGCGCGTCCCGGATGACCGCCAAGCGGTCACTTTATTGCCTGCGGATTGATCGGGCTTCCGGTGCCGCCGGTAATAATGAGCGGCGGCCCGCAGAAAAAGAACTCGTAGATGCCGTCCTGTTCGCAGTCTTCGGCCAGCTCCTCGAGATAGAAGATCTCGCCCATGCAAAGACCCATGGCCGGGATCACGACCCAGTGCCACGGCTGGTTTGCTTCCTTTGTTTCATTTGGCCTGACCTCGACGCCCCAGGTATCGGTGCAGATCGCCGCAATCTGCTTTTCCTGACACCAGTAGCAATTTTCGAACTTCACGCCAGGCGCGTCACCGCCGGCATAACCGCCCCAATCCTTTTCAGCGAGGCATCGCTCCATCTGGCCGGTACGGATAATGACGAAATCGCCGCGGCCGATCGAGACGTTCTGGTCTTTGGCGCACTTGTCGAGTTCGTCATTGGATATGCTTTCGCCGTCCTGCATCCACTTTACGCCGCGGAAGCGGGCGATGTCCAACAGCACGCCGCGCCCGACCATTTTACTCTTCGAGTGCTCGATGCCGAGAACCGACAGACCTCGGGAGTCGATGAGCTTGGCGTCGTATCCATTGTAGGCCTTGTCCTCGTAGAAGATGTGTCCGAGCGCGTCCCAGTGCGTCGCGCCCTGGACGCAGAGCGTCAGCGTGTCGTCGGCGTAGCGGATCTTGTTCCAGTCCTGCTGGCCGGCGATCGCGTCGGTGCCTGTCGCCAGCATCTGGTGAATGGGATTGAAGCGCCCGCCGAAAAGGCCGGTCTGCGGTCCGGTGCGATCAAGGGGAATGCCGAGCGCAAAGACTTTGCCGGATCTGATCAGTCCTGCCGCCTTCACGATATCTTCAGGCGTGACATGGTTGAGTGTGCCGATCTGGTCTTCCTTGCCCCATCGGCCCCAGTTTTTAAGTTTCTCCGTCGCCTCGGCGATCGCCTGTTTGCCGACCTTAATGTTCATGAAGCGTTTCCTTCCGGTTTCTTCGTTATTTCGCGGCGCTTCATAGCCTGAATTGCCGCCAAGCCATCGCCGCAATATTGCGCTGGCGAACGGTGTTACATCAAGCGGAGATGTTGTATTGCGGCTTTGACAGGACACGCACTGCTTGCGCATGATCCGCACCGCAAGCAGCCGCCAAAAACAGTCGTTCGGGGAGGATATTCATGAAACGTAATTTGTTCGTTGCCGCTGTTTTGGCCGTACTAGCGTCGCCCACCCATGCAGCCAACATCATAGACGAGTGGGCGAGCGTGAAGGCGCCGGCGGTTCCCGCCCTCAAGCCCGTCACGATCGACAGCAAAAAGGACGCGCTGCTTGTCGTCGACATGGTCAAGGAAACATGCAATGCGCAAGCAAGACCGCGCTGCGTAGAGACAATCCCCGCTGTTCAGAAGCTTCTTCAGGAAGCGCGGGCAAAGGGCATGACCGTAATTTTTTCACTTGGTACCCGCGGAAATGATTTCGTGGATGCGCTTGCGCCGAAGAGCGGTGAGCCAATCGTGAAATCTGGCGCGGACAAATTTATCAACACAGATCTCGAGAAGATGCTCAAGGACAAGGGTATCGCGGGTGTGATTATTGTAGGTACTCTGGCGAATGGCGGAGTATTGCAAACCGCCAGCCAAGCCGCGCTTCGAGGATTTAAGGTCGTGGTCCCGGTGGATGGTATGTCGTCGCCTAATGGGAGCACGCTTTACACCGAGCAATACACCGTTTGGCATCTCGCCAACGCGCCTGTTTTCGGCGGCCGGGTAACGTTGACGAAGGCGGACATGATGAAATTTTGAACGAAAACTGTGATTTGAAGTAACAGAGGAGCGACCATGAGATCCGGAGTTGCAGCCGCCGCCGCTGTTGGCGTGATGGCAATCATCGCTCTGAGTCAACCCGTCTCACCTGCCCGCGCAGCAAACATCATGGACGAGTGGGGAAGTGTGAAGACACCGCAACCACCGACGCTCAAACCGGTCGTCGTCGATCCAAAGACGACGGCGCTGCTGATGCTGGATTTCGTAACGCATGACCCTTATTGTGGTCCCGGCAAGCCAAGATGCGGCGCCTCGCTGCCCGCAATGAAGAAGCTTTTGACGGATGCGCGGGCGCATGGAGCTGCCGTCATTTACAGTGTTGCCGGCAAATACGGACCATCCGATATTGCGAGCGATGTTGCGCCAGCTTCAAATGAGCCCACCGTAAAGGCGAAGGCCGATAAGTTTCTCGGCACCGATCTCGAAAAAATTCTCAAAGACAAGGGCATTCAAACCGTCATTGTTACAGGTACCGCGGCCAACGGCGCCGTGCTTTACACTGGAAGCGGCGCCGCATTGCGTGGTCTTCGGGTCGTCGTCCCGGTAGACGGAATGTCGGGTAACGCGCCCTTCGACGAGCTGCTTACCGTCTGGCAGTTGGCCAATGGGCCTGGTTTTGGACACCAGGTGACGATAACCAGGAGCGACATGATCAAATTCTAAGAATCCTTAACAGCGGTCTATCGATCGCAGCCAATATCCGCCGCGTGCGCCCCGAATGATTGCTAAACTTTGCCCAGGGCCCGCAGAATCTTGTCGGGCGTAAAGGGCATGTCGGTGAGCGGCCGGGCCCCCAGCGGGCGCAACGCGTCATTGATTGCGTTCATGACCGAGCCCGGTGCGCCGGCGGTACCGGCTTCACCGGCGCCTTTCGCGCCGAGTTCGCTGTCTGCGGTCGGCGAGACGACATGGCCGCATTCAATATCCGGCATTTCCGCCGCCATCGGTACAAGGTAGTCGGCCATATTTCCGTTGAGCAACTGACCGCGCTCATCGTAGACGCACTGCTCGAACAGCGCCGCGCCGATGCCCTGAACCACTCCGCCGCGGATTTGTTCGTCGACGAGCTGCGGATTGATCACCGTACCGCAGTCCTCAACGCACCAATGCTTGAGAAGTTTGACAAAACCGGTTTCGACATCGACTTCCAGGTAACTGGCCTGAATGCCATTGGTGAATGCAAACGGCCATTGGCGCGGCACGTAGTGTCGCGTGGCCATCAATTCAGCCTGGAATCCCGGAGGCAAAGTGTCGGGGCGGAAATAGGCGACGCGCGCGAGTTCGTCGAGCGGCAGGCGTTCGGTTCCCTTTGCCCTGTCGACGACAACACCATTGCAGATGTCGAGTTCTTCCGGCTTGGCCTGCAGCATCGCGCCGGCAACCGCCAGCACATTCCCGCGTAACGCCTTGCCGGCCTGCCAGGCTGCTTCGCCGCCAATTCCGGCCGCGCGTGAAGCCCAGGTGCCGCCCCCATAGGGCGTATTGTCAGTATCTCCGGTGATGACGCGCACCTTCTCCAGCGGTACGCCGAATGATGACGCCACACATTGTGCGATGACCGCTTCGGCACCCTGGCCCTGCTCGGTGACGCCCGTTTGAACGATGATGGCGCCCTGCGCGTCGAGCTTCACCGTAGCGCCATCCATCGAGGTGATCCGGGCTCCGCCAACGCCGTAAAATGCAGCCGACGGATTTGTTACCTCGATAAAACTTGCAAATCCGATCCCACGAAAAATGCCTTTTTCACGCAGCTTCTTCTGCTCGGCGCGGAGGCCGGCATAGTTCATCATCGCATCGAGATGTGCGATCGACTCATGGTGTGAGAGCTTTTCGAACTTCAATCCCGCCGCCGATTGGGCGGGGTAGGCATCATCCGCAATCATGTTACGGCGGCGGATTTCAAGGGGATCCATGCCGATTTCAGCGGCAGCGAGCTCGACGAGACCTTCGGTCACAGCGGTCGCAATCGGATGGCCGACCGCGCGGTACTGACACATTACATTCTTGTTCTG
>DATEKG010000001.1:0-3232 GCA_035277565.1 Pseudolabrys sp. | reverse complement strand
CAGCGCGTCGAGGTCTTTCGGAAGACGGCGAGGATTGATCACTTTGCTGTAGGCGTCCGGCTCGTCACGTTCGAAATTGTCGGCATAGCTGGCCGTGCCGGGGTCGGCGGCGAACCCGCCGCGATAGGGAAATTTGCCTTCAATCTGCTCCTCTGTGGCCTCGAGCGGAGGGCCAAAATGATCGTCATCCATGAAACCTGCGGGGCTTGTGCTCGTGGCCTTCCATTCCCAGACGTCGACGAAGAAGCCGGGCTGCTCGGTGTAGTGCAGACCATGGCCCGAGAGCGTACGAGGTTTTCCGGCGAGCGGGGTAGCGCTGGCATGGAATGTTCGGTCGCCGGCCAGAGCGAAGTCGGCCGTTGTCAGAAGAACGGCGAACTTGTCTTCGTTGTATGCGTGCTCTTTCCCGGCTTCATAGCCCTTGTGGAGAAGCTGCCAGCCATCGGGGGTTTTAAGAAGCGGCAATTGTTTCAATGAACGGGTCGGATCGTCCCAGGAAAACATGAAATAGACGTTCGCGCCGTCGTGAACCGCGCGGATCTCAACCGTGGTTGCGCCCTTTCCGTCGAAATTGTCGCCGTGCACCGTCTGGATGAACAGCGGTTCGGCCATGCGCCACGCCGGATCCGAAGTGTCGCCATCGAGAACCGGGACATCGGACGAATCCACCCGAAGGATCCGAAGTGTCTGCGAGGTCTCGTATTCTCCGGTCAGCAAGACAGACATCCCGACGATAGCGGCGGCCAGCGCCACGACGAACGGATTGGACTGGAGCGTCGACCGGTTTTTGCGCCAGGCAGGATGTGGCCTTTGGATCGCACTGCGCCGCGGGTGATTTGGGGCGTAGGCCTCGACGGCTTTACCTGTGCGTCCGAATGCACGCTCTTGGGTGCCTAGCCGTGCGTTTGTCGCATCGGTGGCTGGGGGCGCCGCGGAATTTCGATCGAGCAGATCCAGAAGATCGACGGGGTCAAATGCGGGAGCCTGCGGCTGCAGCCGCGTTGGCCGCAACATGCGCAGCAGTTGCGACGCGGCGCCGAATTTCCAGTGCGCCATGACGTGGCCGGCCGCGAGGGCGCAGATGAGCCACATGCCTGTCCAGTGGAGGACGACGATCACGTGACTGGCGTAATCGATATACAAAAGAATGCCGGTCACGATCTCCGACAGCAATGTCACATAAAGAAGCCAGTGCAAGATGACGTTGATGCTGGCCCAGCGGGCATGACGGGTCCCGAACAGGCCAGACACGCGAACTCTATCCAGCCGGTTACGGCCCGACAGCCTCGCGAGCGCTACATAGACCGGATAGGCAATCGCGACCGCGATAAGCAGCAGCGCAACCTGGATGTGTGATGTCCAGACCGACTGGCGAGGAAGAATGAGATCAAAAACTTCGACCCAGGAGCGACCGGGCGTTTCGGTCGCGATCCTCATGCCCGTGAGGATCGCGACCACAAGTGCAGCAACAAGACACCAGTGCAGTATGATAGTGGCGTAATCGGTCCTGCGACCGCGCGATGCAGGCCTGGCCATGCGCCCCCCGAAATTTGCCTCTCTAGCAGCGGCTGATCAGCACGCTGGTCAGCCCCAAAGGTGCTCGAAGTGGTGGTGGGGCGTGTGGTCGATTGACGGCACCGGCGGCGCTTCGTGCGTTGTGGTGCCGGCATTTGCCGCGACCGTGGAGCCGTCGCCCGGGCTGCCCGCATTACTGGCCGCTGCGGATGAACCGCCGCCGGCTGCCCCGGCGTTCGCCGGCGCTGCGGCGGTTGTTGTCGCGGCTGCCGCGACCACGGTCGGCGAATTCAGCACCTCTGCCACGGTGATGCCGTCCGGATTGTAGGTGCCGCCGGTGTTCGGCAGGTTGTTGCCTCCGACATCCGCAGCATTCGCATGCATTTCTTCCGCCGCCGCTGAGACAAGATCGGCATTTCCGGTCTTGAGGCCCTTGATCATGGCGTCGACTTCGGCGCCGAGGGTGCTGGTCTTGCCCACGAGTTCGTTGTCAAACCGGGCTCCGAAAATACCGCCCTGGGATGCGTCAAAGTTGGCCGCGTTCGTCTCGAACGTCTTGATCTCCGAAATCAGTTCGTTCGTAGCTGCCTTGTCGCCTTGACCGACCACCTCCATTGCACGCTGACCGAGCGAATTGGAATCCGCTATGAAGTTCGACCAGAACGTCGTCTGGGCCTCATTGTCAAGATATTTGGGCGTGGGGTTCAACGCGTCGGGGAAGGGCGCAAATCCCGAGATTCCACCCTGGTTGGCCATCTGCGCGAGCGTCGGGTCGCCCTGAACGATGTCAATGATGTCGAGGATATTGTCATTGCTTCCTCGACCTCCGTCAGGGTTGGTCGCGGCTTGCTTGATGTAATTGAGTTCGAGGCCAAGTTGGCGGACAACCGTATCAGCATGAATTCCGGTTAGTCCGCTGAACGTATCCGGCTGCTCCGCCATCAGCTCTTTCATGTCATTGATGACTGCATGCACATCATTCGAAATGATGCCCTTATTGGTCGCGTCGACGCCGCCCAGGATGCGGTTCGCCGCGTCATTAAAAATGGCGCCTATTTCGGCGAGGTTTGCATGCGGCGCATCCTTCGCAGTGACGCCGTCAAGCGTGGGCGGTACGGCCATGAAACCGGTGGCGCCGTCCGCTGTCGCGAGCGCCGACAGGTTGCTGTCGCCGTTTACAATATTGAGGATATCAAGATGACTGTTGCGCAAGGCCGTCTCCGCCGCGGCGACGCTGCCAAACGTCTGGCCGCCGGTAACGGATGCGGTTGCGGCCGAAATCGCGGTCGAGATGTCGGTGAGAATGGCTTGGGCGTTATTGAGAGTGCTGCCGCTGAATTGTCCGTCATTGATTGCGGCCTGGATGCCGGATTGCACGGTTTGCAGATCGTTCACGTAGCGGACGACGCTTCCATTTCCCTGGCCCGCTTCCGGGATTGCGTTTTGCCACAGGCCGCCGACAAGCGCTCGCGTCGCGTCGTTGAACGTGGCTCCAAGCTGCGCAAAGTCCGGTGCATTGCTTGCGGTAGGTGGGTCCTGTGCGGGAGGATTCTGGGGCGGTGTGTCGATCGGCACTGGTGTTTGCGTATGGTCGTTGCCGTGATGAAATTGTCCATGGTGGCGATGCGAGGAATGCGCCATGTTGCCTCTCCCGTTTTTCTGAATTTGGATGAAACGAATGCGGGCATGTGTAGTAAGTGATCATCATGGCTGCGCT